>DASTHN010000203.1:0-12798 GCA_035718185.1 Actinomycetota bacterium | reverse complement strand
CCGCCACCGCCGCCACCGCCACCGCCACCGCCACCGTTCCCACCGTTGCCGCCGTTGCCGCCGCCGCCACCGCCGTTACCACCACCACCACCACCGCCGCCACCACCACCGCCAGCACCGCCGCCCGGGTCGGTCACGTCCGTCACGACGACGACGGGTGGCGTCTCGGTGGGCCCGTTCGGCTCGGCGGGCCCCTCGATGACCGGATACAAGCCGCCCAGCGCGCGCGCCAGCTGGGCGCTCGCGTCTCGTGGGATCCTCGGCACCAACTGCACCAGGGCCGCATTCAGCTGACCCTCCAGGCCGGTGACGTTCGCACCGGCGGCGCGCGCATCCTCGAGCAGCGTCGAGAGCTGCTCGGCGACCGAGATCGCGTCCGCGTAGTCACCGCTCTCGATCAACCCCACCAGTCGGTCCATCGCCATCCTCGCCTGCTGCAGGAGGTCCTGCGGCGACTCGGTGGCGGGAGCCTCCGCGCGAACGCCCTCCTCACCCGGCCGGTTCGCGTCGATCGCCGTGACCGAGCCCCAGATGACGAGCAGGAACCCGGCCGCGACGGCCAGAGCCCGGTACCAATCCCGCCCGTGCGTCGCCTCCGTGGTCGCCGGGGTATCGAGCAGGGTCGACGCCGCGGCGACGCCGGCGGTGCCGGCCGCGGCGGTACCCACGAGCACCGGTCGGAAGGGCTCCGCGAACAGCCGTCGCAGCGTCGAGGTGACGGCGGAGAGCCCGACGCCCTTGGTCAGGTACCCGTCCGCACCGACGGGAGGCACCCCCTCGCCGGGCGTCACGGCGGTGAACGCGACCACGCGGATGTCGGGCGAGGCAGTCCGGATCTGGTCGATCGACAGGCCTTGTCGGGTGAGGTCCTCGTCGAGCAGGACGGCGTCCGGACGGCCCGCGAGGATCGCGGGGACCACCACCTCGGGGTCCACGACGTCGCCGACGACCTCGTAGCCGTCGTCCTCGAGGAAGCGGCGCACGAGCGCACGCTTTACGTAGACGTTGCCGGCGATGAGGACGCTGATCCGTCCGGCAGGCGTCACCATCGACACTCCGTCTCCTCCATCAGGGCCTCGCGAGCGGCGGCACCCGCCTGCGCTTCATCCTCCCATGGGCGGGGGGGGTGCGCTCCGGCACGGTCGGCGCGAACCGCACGCACGAAGCATACGCGGTCCCCTTCGACCGGGGTGGGAGCGGCCGGGCTACGACGAGAGCTCGACATCGCGATTCGCCAAGGTCCGACGGGCCGTCAGCAGGTCGTCGATCCCGTCCATCGTGAGTGGTTTCGCGAAGTAGAACCCCTGACCCAGGTCGCAGTGGAGCGCCAGGAGCTGTTCCAGCTGGTCCGCACGCTCGATCCCCTCGGCCACGGGACGGAGCTCCAGGTCGGCGGCGAGCTTGATGATCGTGGCCGTGAGCGCGGACTTGCGAGCGTCGGTGTTCACCGCGTCGATGAACGACTTGTCGACCTTCAGGATGTCCACGGGGAACCGCTGGATGTAGTTGAGCGAGGAATACCCCGTGCCGAAGTCGTCGACGGCCAGCCGGACGCCGATCTCCTTCAGCTCGGTGAGTCGCTGCACCGAGAGCTCGACGTCCCGCATCATGACGCTCTCTGTGATCTCCAGCACCAGGCTGCCCGGCGCCAGCCCCGACTGCATGAGCGCCTCCGCGACCTCGGCGACGATCTCCGGCCGCTGCAGCTGCCGGGCGGACAGGTTCACGGCCATGTGCAGCGGGGGGTATACGGGGTAGCGCTCCTGGAGCGCCCTCGCCTGGCGCGTCGCCTCCAGCAACACCCAGTTGCCGATCGGCACGATGAGCCCCGACTCCTCGGCGAGGGGGATGAAGTCCATCGGCGGAACCAGCCCGCGTCGCGGGTGCTGCCACCGCAGGAGCGCCTCCAGACCGCTGACCTCGCCTGTCTCGAGCTCGATCACCGGCTGGTAGTGCAGGACGAACTCGCCGTTGTCGAGCGCACGCTGCAGATCGGCCTTGAGCTCGAGGCGCTTCAGCGCCGTGTCGTGCATCGCGGGCTCGAAGATCTGGTAGCGGTTCTTGCCCGACTCCTTCGCCATGTACATCGCGACGTCCGCGTTGCGCATCAGCTCCTCGGCGCTCGCGATCCCGTCGCGGTCCCGGTCGGCCGTCGCGATCCCGATGCTCGCGCGGCAGAAGACCTCCGTGTCGCCCAGGTGGAACGGGCCCTCGAGCGCCGCGAGGATCCGCGCGGCGACATCGGCGGCCCCGAGACCCTCGCCGCCGTCCTCGAGCAGGATCGCGAACTCGTCGCCTCCCAGCCGGGCCGCGGTATCGGCGGCGCGCAGGCAGTGCCGGAGGCGCTCGCCGACCTCGGCGAGCATCCGATCGCCGGCGGCGTGGCCGAGCGAGTCGTTGATCGTCTTGAAGTCGTCCAGGTCCATGAACAGGATCGAGACCGGGCGATCGTCCCGGATCTGCCGCTCGAGGGCGTGCTCGACGCGGTCCCGGAACAGCGCCCGGTTCGCCAGGCCGGTCGTGGTGTCGTGGAAGGCCTGGTGCGCGAGCTGCTCCTCGAACGCCTTGCGCTCGGAGACGTCGCGCGTGTTCAGGACGATCCCTCGGACGTTCGCGTCGTGGAGCAGGTTCGTGCGGAGGGTCTCGACGTGCACCCAGAAGCCCTCCCGGTGCCGGAGCCGGAACTCGGTCAGCGCGGGGTGGCCGTCGCCATCCGCGCCCCCGTTCGTGAGGAACTGCAGCACGCTCGTCTTGTCCTCGGGATGGACCACCGCCGTGAGCTTCGACCCGCAGAGCTCGGTGGCCCCGTACCCGAGCACTCGCTCGACCGATGGACTCACCCACCGGACGGCGGAGTCGGCATCCACCACGGTGACGACGTCCGACGAGTGCTGGACCAACGAGGCGAACCGGGCTTCGCTCTGGCGGCGGGTGAGATCCTCGGCCAGTGCCGCGCTCCGCTCGACGGTCCGGAACAGGCCCGACACCCGGAAGACGACGAGGACGAACAGCGTGCACGTCGCGACCGAGACGATCCCCGTGTCGGCGGGTTCGCCGCGGACCAACTGCACGGCGCCGACCGCCTGGGGCACCAGCGCCGCAGCGGCGAGGACGAGGAGCCGCGTGCGCGCGATGCCCACGCCCCCGTCGGTCGAGATCGGAACCACGAGCACGACCGCCAGAGCCACGGACATCGCGAGGATGTCGGCCTGCCGTGCTCCTGGCGCGCCGGGGATGAACAGATACGCGAGGATCGTGCCCACGGCGACGACCACGCACACGAGCCACGCTCGATGCCTCATGGGTTGGTTATCGGAGATCCGGGAGGACGACCTTAGGTACGGGCAGTGGGGCACACGGGGGATACCCCACGAGGCGTGCGGGCTGCTCCGGATGGCTCTGCGAGCCCCCCGGCTCAGGTCGGAGCGGGCCGGTCTTCGACCAGCGGACGCCGGGTCCGCCCGTGCAGGAGCTCGAACCGCTCGGCGACCTCGCTGAGCACGTCGCAGAGCAGGTCGACCTCGTCGTCTCCGTTCGCGGCTGTGACCTGGATCCGGAACCCGACCTCGTCCCTCGGCACGAGGGGGTGCACGGCCATGGTCACGTAGACGCCGCGCTCGAACAGGTACCGACCGACCCCGTCCAGATCCTCCGGCTTCGCCAGTGGGATCTGGACGATCGGGAAGCCGGAGCGGTTGGGCGTCCACACGCCGAGCTCGTGCAGACGATCCAGGATGCGCTGTGTCTTCCGGTAGGCCTCGTAGCGGTTGAGGTCGCCGCGCGTGTCGTTCGCGGCCAGTCCGGCGAGCGCCGTCGCCAGCGAGGCGACCGGGGACGGCCCCGAGTACAGGTAGGGAGGGGCGGCCACCTTCAGGGCGTCCTTCAAGGCGCTCGGCAGCGCGATGAACGAGAGCATCGACGAGAAGGCTCGCGAGAACCCGGCGACGAGCACCACGTTCTCGTAGGTCTCCCCCTGGTGACGGACGATGCCGTTGCCGCGCTTGCCCCACTCGGACAGCTCGTCGGTGCCGCGCTCGCCGATCACGCCGAACCCGTGTCCATCGTCGATGTACAGCAGCGCCCCGTGCTCGCGGGCCAGCCGGGCGAGCTCGCGGACGTCCGGCGCGTTGCCCGTCATCGAGTTCACGCCGTCGATCGCGATGAGCCTGGGCCTCACCGTCGAGGCGCGGAGGAGGTCCTCGAGGTGCTCGTGGTCGTTGTGACGGAACCGCTGGATGCTCGCGCCGTGACTCCGGGCGATCATCGCCCCGTCGTAGAGCGTCTTGTGTGCTCGACCGTCCAGGAAGATCACGCCGCCGCCGGCGAGCAGCGGGATCACCGAGAGGTGGATCAGGGTCGTCGTCGGCAGCACCAGCGCGTCCTCCGCGCCGACGAGCTCGGTCACCCGCTCCTCGATCTGGCGGTACAGGACCGGGCTGCCGAGCATGCGCGCCCGACCCGACTGCGTTCCCCACCGAGCCAGGTACTCGGGCACGGCGTCCGCGATCTCGCGGTCCAGGTCGAAGCCGAGGTAGTTCGACGAGGCGAAGTCGGCGAGCCACCGGTCTCCGATCCGGATACGCCGACCGACCTGTTCGTCGATCACGGCGTCGAGCATCGGATGGGACGCTCGCATCTTCCCCAGATCCGCCACCTGTGCCATCCACCGCGCGAGCCAGGCGTCCGTCCTGCGGCGGCGGGGCCGATCCGGCCCACCGGGCATGGTGCCGTTCGCCTCCGTCTGGGGTGGCGGGTGCGCGTTGGGTGTGGCGGACTCGGCCGCCTCGTCGGCGCGGTCCGGCGTCGGCATGCCTAACGCATCGGCGGTGCGGACAGCCCCCTTGAGCGAGCGGGCAGCGGGCCCCGACCGGGGTCGGATGCGGGGCGACTCAGTCGGCGGGCGAGGTCCTCGTGGTGGGGAGCCAGGACGGACGCTTCGACTCGAAGGCCGTCACGTCGGACTCGTGACGGAGCGTCAGGCCGATGTCGTCGAGCCCTTCGAGCAGGCGCCAGCGCGTGAAGTCGTCGATCTCGAACGCCGCGTCGACGCCGGCGCCGGCCACGCGCCGGGTCTCCAGATCGACGGTCAGCTCCGTGGTGGGGTCGGCGAGGACCGCGTCCATCAGTTCCCGCACCACCGGGGCGGGCAGGGCCACGGGCAGGAGCCCGACCTTCGTGCAGTTCGTGCGGAAGATGTCGGCGAGCGAGGGCGCGACGATCGCACGGAAGCCGTGATCCTCGAGCGCCCAGACCGCGTGCTCGCGGCTGGAGCCGCTGCCGAAGTTCGGTCCGGCAAGCAGGATCGTGGCGCCCCTCGCATCGGGGCGGTTCAGGACGAAGTCCGGGTCCCTGCGCCACTCCGCGAACAGGAAGGGTCCGAACCCGGTGCGCTCGATCCGCTTCAGGTGCTCGGCCGGGACGATCTGATCCGTGTCGACGTCTGAACGGTCGAGCACCACCGCGCGTCCCCGGTGGATCCGGAAGGGCCGCATCACAGGTCTTCCGGCGTGCAGAAGTGCCCTGCGATCGCGGTGGCGGCCGCCACCGCGGGCGAGACCAGGTGGGTTCGACCGCCGCGTCCCTGCCGCCCCTCGAAGTTGCGGTTGCTCGTCGAGGCGCTGCGCTCGCCCGGCGCGAGCTGGTCGGGGTTCATCCCCAGACACATCGAGCAGCCGGCATCGCGCCACTCGAACCCGGCCTCGACGAAGATCCGATCCAGGCCCTCCTCCTCGGCCTGCCGCTTCACGAGCATCGAGCCCGGAACGACCATGGCGCGGAGCCCCCTGCGCACCGTGCGGCCGCGCACGATGCTCGCCGCCTCCCGCAGGTCCGAGATCCGCGAGTTCGTGCAGGAGCCGATGAAGACGGTATCCGGGCGGATCTCGCGGACCGGGGTCCCGGGACGCAGGTCCATGTACGCGAGGGCGCGCTCTGCGGCCTCGTCGACCGGGTCCGGAACGACCTCGTCGATCGTGACGGTCTGCCCCGGGTTCGTCCCCCAGGAGACGTAGGGCCGGAGGTCGGCGGCGTCGATACGCACCTCGCGGTCGAAGATCGCGTCGTCGTCGGTGGCGAGTGTCCGCCACGCGTCGAGCGCGCGCTCCCAGTCGGCGCCGCTCGGCGCGTGCGGCCGGCCCTCGAGGTACGCGAACGTCGTGTCGTCGGGGGCCACCAGGCCGGCGCGGGCACCGGCCTCGATCGACATGTTGCAGACGGTCATCCGCCCCTCCATCGAGAGTGACCGGATCGCGGATCCCCGGTACTCGAGGACGTGGCCGACCCCGCCGTGGGTCCCGATGCGCGCGATGATGCCGAGGATCACGTCCTTCGCCGAGACGCCGTGCGGGAGGTCGCCCTCGACCGTGACGGCCATCGAGCCGGGGCGAGACTGCGGCAACGTCTGCGTGGCCAGGACGTGCTCGACCTCCGACGTCCCGATGCCGAACGCGAGCGCGCCGAAGGCCCCGTGCGTGCTGGTGTGCGAGTCGCCGCAGACGATCACGAGTCCGGGTTGCGTGAGGCCCATCTGCGGCCCGATCACGTGGACGATGCCCTGACCGAGGTGTCCGGTCGGGAACAGGCGGATCCCGAACCCCTCGCAGTTGCTGCGCAGGGCGTCCATCTGCCGGCTCGACACCGGGTCCTCGGGGCCGGCGATGGTCGGGACGTTGTGATCCATCGTGGCGAGCGTGAGGTCCGGCCTGCGCACGGTGCGACCGGCCATGCGGAGGCCGTCGAACGCCTGCGGGCTGGTCACCTCGTGGACCAGGTGCAGGTCGACGTACAGGAGATCCGGCTCGCCCTCGGCGCGGCGGACGACGTGCCGCTCCCACACCTTCTGCGCGATGGTCGACCCCATGGGTGTCATCTTGACGAGGCCGCAACCGTCCGTCCAGCCTTGGTTCCATATAACGGAACTGCATGTCATGATATGGACATGTCTGCCTCACGACGGATCGCGGCGGCGGGCACGGGCGTCGGCACGCTGGACCGCGCCGTCGCGATCCTCAGTGCCGTCGAGGCGGGAGCGCGGACGTTCACGGCCGTCGCCCGGACCACCGGTCTCCCGCGGTCGACGGCCCATCGCCTGCTGAAGGCGCTCACGGCGCATGGGTTCCTCGCGTTCGATCCCGGCGACGGGTACCGGCTCGGGCACCGGCTCCTCCAGCTCGGCGCGCAGGCGCGCCGCGAGGCGCCGCTCCGCGAGCTCGCGCACCCGGTGCTCGGCCGCCTCGCCGACGAGACCGGCGAGAGCGCGCAGCTGTACGTGCGCATGGGGGACATGCGCGTGTGCGTCGACGTCGTCGAGTCTCGGAACGAGCTCCGGACGATCGTGCCCGTCGGTGCCGCGCTCCCGTTGTCCGCCGGGTCGGCGGCGAAGGTCTTCCTCGCGTGGGACCCGCATCGGATGCGGCAGATCCGGCGCGCGGGCGACCCGGATCGGTTCGCGCGCGACGTGGACCAGGTGCGAGGCCGCGGATGGGCATCGAGCGCGGGGGAGCGGGAGGCGGGCGTGGGCTCGGTCAGCGCGCCGGTCGTGGGCGCGGGCGACACCCTCGTCGCCGTGGTCTCGGTCTCGGGGCCCTCGGCTCGGATGGGGCGTGGTGGCGCGCGCCGCTACGTCCCGGCGGTGATGCGGGCTGCCCGCGACATCGAGGCGGCGCTCGGCACGCCCTCCTAGTCCGGTCGATCCCGGTCCACGTCGGGCAGGAAGATCCGGAACGAGGCGCCGCCGCCCGGCCGATCCTCCACCCACGCGCGACCGCCGTGCAGCTCGGCGAACCGGGCGACCAGCGAGAGCCCGATGCCCGTGCCCGGCAGCGTGGAGGGGTCGAGCCCGCGCTGGAACGGCTCGAAGATGGAGGACTTCACCTCGTCCGGCACCCCGGGTCCCTCGTCCTCCACGACGAGCATCGCCCCGCCGTCGGCCTCGAGCACGCGGAGCCAGACGCGGCCGTCGGGGGGCGTGTATCGCACGGCGTTCGACAGGAGGTTCTCCAGCATCCGCTCGACCTTCGGGGCGTCGACGTTCGCGACGCACCGGGAGACGTCGAGCTCGACGGGCCGGCCGCGGAGCACGTGCGTCTGCGAGACGAGCTCGGTGGCGAGGACGCGAAGGTCCACCGGGAACCGTCGAGGCTCCGCGATCCCGCGGTCGAGGCGATCGAGGTCGAGCAGGTCCGTGAGCAGGGTGTTCATCCCGCGGGTCCGGGCGGCCACCACGCGGAGCAGGCTCGTGCGCTCCTCGTCGGTGAGCTCCTGGTGCAGACGCTCGAGCGTGCTCGCCGCGCCGAGGATGGCCGTGAGGGGCTCCTTCAGGTCGTGGGAGAGGGTGTGCAGCAGCGTGTCCTTCAACCGGTCGAGCGCGAGGAGCCGCTCCTCGGCGCGCTTGCGCTCGGAGATGTCGTACATGATCCCCTGCATGAAGAGGGGCCGGCCCTCGCCGTCGCGGACCACCGAGGCCTCGTCGAGGATCCAGACCCATCGACCGTCCTTCGTCTGCATCCGGTACTCGGCCCGGTACGGCTCGCCGGTCGCGAGCGAACGCTCCTCGGCGGCGCGCGCGGCCGGGAGATCCTCGGGGTGGGTGAGCGTGTTCATCGGGCCGGGGTGGGCGAGCCACTCCGCCGGCGTGTAGCCGAGCACGTGCTCCACCCGGGGGCTGATGTACAGCCAGTCGCCCTGGTCGCCGTACTCGCCGAGGTACACGATCGCGGGCAGCGTCTCGACCAGGTTCCGGTACTTCGCCTCCGTGGTCGACCCGGCCTCTTCCAGCCGCTTCTCCTCGGTGATGTCCAGCATCACGCCCTGCCAGAACGACAGCCCGCTGAGCGGATCCTCGACGACGGCGGCCGCGTCGCGGAACCAGACGATCCGGCCGTCGCGAGCGATCATGCGGTACTCGGACTGGAACCGCGTCCCCCGCGCCGCGGCGCTCCGATCCTCCTCCATCACCCGGTCGCGGTCGTCGGGGTGGGTGACCGCGACCCAGAGCGTGGGATCCGCGTGCCATTCCTCGGGCGTGTAGCCGAGGATCTTCGTCGTCTGGGGGCTGATGTACACGTCGCGGAAGCCGGTCGGGCTGGCCGGGTCCTCGGCCTGCGTGTACGTGATCGCCGGGATGTTCTCCACGAGGGCCCGGTACCGGATCTCGGCCTCGCGCATCTCGTGGTAGCGCGATCCCGCGGACGCCCGCCCGTCCACGTCGGAGGCGCGGACCACGACGAGGGGATCGTCGCCCACGAGCGTCTCGGCCCAGAAGCGGACGAACCGGACCTCGCCGGCAGGCGTCTGCAGCGACGCGTCGAACCCCTCCAGCACACCGCGCGTCTGGAGCTGCTCGCGTGCGCGTCGCTCGCCGATCGCTTCGAACAGCCCGAGGTCGTAGACGGAGACGTCGAGCAGCTCGCCGATGTCCCGGCCGACCAGATAGCAGAAGGCCGCGTTGGCCTCGAGGAACCGCCCGTCCCCGAGCCGGCACACGGCCATGCCCAGCGTGCTCCCGAGGAACACACGCTCCAGGATCCCCTCACGATCGGGGGCCGATGCCTCGAGCCGAGCATCCATCGCACTCCATCCATCGGCCGGATAGGGGATGCGCTTTACGGCCGATGGACCCATGGGGCACCGAGGAGCCGGACGCCGGATGTCGGACCTAGCGGGCCTGGTTCTGCAGGATCCGGACGATCTTGTCCTCGAGCTCGGAGGCGCGGTCCTTCGGCATCCCGCTCGACAGGATCGAGAACTCGCCCCACGCCTCGAACCGTTCGAGCCAGACCCATCCCGAGAGCGCCGAGATGTCGGTGAGCGTTCCGGTCTTGGCACGGACCTGGACGGAGGCGAGGCGATGCCGGAGCGTCCCCTGCCCACCCGAGGGCAACGCACCGAAGAGCGTGCGGCCCCACGGCGCGGCCTCGGCGACCCACAGCAGGCGCACGATGCCGTGCGTCGAGACCCGGTTGGCGTAGGAGAGGCCCGAGTTGTCGTTCACATCGAACGAGACCCCGTTGGATGCGATCCACCCCTCGATCGCGGCGGCGCCCTTCGCGATGGTCCCCGGCGGACCCGACCGATCCGCCCCGAGCCGCTTGCCCAGCATCTCGGCGTAGAAGTTGTCCGAGGGGCGGAGCAGGCGAACCAGGACCGGCCGCAGCCTTCGGGAGGGAACCGAGGCCACATCGATCGCATCGGCCGGCGGTCTGCCCGCGCCGGGACGCCCCCGCACCGAGACGCCGAACTTCTCCAGCCTCCCGGTGAGCGCCCGGGCCGCACGCTTCTCGGGGTCGGTGACGTGGCGCCCACGGCGGTCGACGTTGCCCTCGAACGCGAGGGCCGTCGGCATCGCCACGTAGTCCCGGGCGTTGTCGTGCCACCCCGGCGCGTCCCAGTCGTGCAGGAAGTACGTGGTCGCTCCGCGGACACGCCCGGCGACCCTCGTGATGCCGAGCGCCACGACCTGCCGCGCGAGCGCCGCCATCGTGCCGGCGTCGACCTCGGGATCGCCTCGACCTACGACCCACAGATCGCCGCGCAGGACCCCGTGCCGGATCTCGGCCGCCGAGGCCACCCGCGTGTCGACCACGTCGTCCGGGCCGAGCCGGTCGAGCAGGGCCATCGACAGCAGGAGCTTGGTGTTCGAGGCCGGCGTCCGTCTCACGCGGGGGGCCCGCTCGTAGAGGAAGCCGCCAGCCTCGCCGACCGAGACGGACATCGCTCGCCGGCCGATCAGATCTCGGATGCGCCGCATCCACCGCGCGAGCTCGATGCGCAGTCCGAGGGTCGACCCGTTCCCGGTCGCGTTCACCTCGTCCTGTGCGGGCCACCGGACCCGCAGCTTCACGACGCCCACGTCCTCCCACGCGAAGCACGGCGACGCGCTCGCGCGGGATGAGGCGTCGAGCGTGAGGGTCTGCAGGACCTCCCACGCGCCGCCGCGACGGCGTTCGAGTTGGATGACCTGCCCCGGCTTGGGCGGCGTCACGGATGCCGTGAGCTCCACGCAGCTCCCGACGGTGAGGGACCCCGCCAGCAGGGTGCTTTCCACCCGTGCTCGAACGCGGACGAGGACCGGGTCGGAGACCGCCGCCTCACAGGAGCCGGCGGCGGGTGCGGTCACGCGGTAGCGGCCGGAGTGCTGCTGGGTCTGCTCGAACGCGAAGGTGCCGTCCGCCCCGGTCGTGCCCTGCCCGACCGTGGCGTATACGCCCGAGTCCATCGCGCGCCACTCGAGCACGAGGCTGCGATCGCCCACGCAGGCGGGACCGGAGGACAGCGTCCCGGTGATCGTGACCGCGTTCCCGAGATCGACCAGCGTCGCCGAGGTGAGCACCTCGATCGTTCCGGTCACGGCGCCCGCCGCGGGGGCGAGCACCGTCGCCGTGAGCGCGAGCGCCCCCACGAGTGCCCAGGCGGCGCGCGCTCGGGACGGGACGGTTCGGATGACGATCTCCTCCGACGCGGACGCCCGGCATCGTCCCACGCCGTGTCGGACCTCTCAAGCAGTGGTCGCCGGCGGGGGGAGCTCCGGGTCGAGCAGCTCCGTGAGCAGTCGGTCCATGTGCCTCGCGCGGTCGGCCATCCCGCGCACGATCTCCGCGGCGTCGTCCTCGCTGAGGCCGGGTCGCTCGAGGGTCGAGGCGGACATGAGGATCGCCGTGAGCGGACCACGAAGGTCGTGCGACAGCGTGTGCAGGAGGCTGCCCCGCATCTCGTCCATCTGGCGCAGGCGCTCGGCGCCCTCGTGCTCGCGCTCCAGGGCTGCCTGCAGCGCGAGCTCGGCCTCCTTCTGCGCCGTGATGTCCAGCAGGAAGCCCTGCGAGTACAGGGGCGTGCCGTCGTCGTCGTGCACGATCACCGCGACGTCCCGGATCCACAGCATCCGTCCGTCGCGCGCGATCAGCCGGTACGTCTGGTCGAAGGGCTCGGCGGACTCGACGTGCCGTGCCTGCGCCGCGAGACACCGGTCGCGGTCCTCCGGATGCAGGATCTTCGCCCACAGGTCCCGGTCCTCGTCCCACTCCTCCGTGGTGTAGCCGAGCAGACGTTCGGACTGCGGGCTCGTGTACACGTTCGAGGCGCGCTCGTCGAGCTGATCGATGAAGACGACGGCGGGCAACGTCTCGACGAGGCTCCGATACCGGAGCTCGGCACTTCGGGCCTGGTCCTCGGCGGTCTTCTCGGCGGTGATGTCGACCATCACGCCCTGCCACAGCGTGTCGCCGGAGCCGGACCGCTCGATGACCACGGCGTCGTCTCGGAACCACAGCTGGCGTCCGTCGCGCGCGGTCATCCGGTACTCGGCGTGGAAGGGCTGGCGCGTCACGTCGGCGGCACGCTCGGCGGCGAGCACCCTCGGCCGATCGGCGGGGTGGCGGAGCGTGCGCCACAGCTGCGGGTCGTTCAGGAACTCCGATGGTGCGTATCCGAGGATCCGCGCCGCCTGCGGCGACACGTACGTCGTGCGCTGGCCCGTCGGGGATACGCGGTCGTGGATCTCCGTGTACGTGATCGCCGGGATCTGCTCGACGAGCGCGCGGTAGTCCACCGTGCCGGCGCCGTCGGCGTCACGGATTTCCCCCGCCATCCGACGATCGTCGACAGACGTGTCGTGTTCGAGCTCCGGTTCGATCACGCATCCTCCCGACTTGGGTCTGCCCATACGGCATCGGACGCGCCGGGGCGGGTCTTGACGCCGTATCCGGCACCGACGGTGGCCTCGGTCGGGTCGGTGGCTCAGGCGTCCCTCAGCGCGGGGATGACCTCACGCGCGAACAGCTCCACCGCGCCGGCCGCGGTCTC
>DASTHN010000202.1:0-4380 GCA_035718185.1 Actinomycetota bacterium | reverse complement strand
ATGGTCGATAGACCCGCTCCTCGAGTTGGCCAAGACCCACTGCTACTCGCGCCGACGGAGCGAGTCGACGCTCACCGCGCTCGCCGATGGATACGGCGGCCTCCGAGACGGGTGGCGGGATGCGATCGACCTCTACGTCCTCTACCAGTGGCTCGAGTTGGGGGATTGGAGCGCCGCCGGCGGGAACACCGCGCCGCTCGCGGGCATCACCGACGAGATACGCGCGGCTCGTCGACGCCTCACGGCGAGGGAGCTGCGGGAGTCGAGCCGCTGAGGTGAAGGCAACGAGGGTCCGATCTGGGCGTCCGCGGACCGAGCCGGACCTATGGACGCCGGCGGACGGCGGCTTTGCGGGCCTCCTCGGCGGCGATGAACAGCCAGGGCGTGACGAGGATCGGGATCCACTGAAGCAGGTCGAGTGGCTGCTGCCCGAGCAGGTGCCTGATTGGCGGTACGTAGACGAATGCCAGCAGTGTGAGCGCCTCGATCCCCGCCGCGCCCACGAGGAGCCGATTCGACAGCGGTCCGATCGAGAACAGCGAGGCGGGGTTCGAGCGGCACTCGAACGCGTTGGCCATCTGCATCGCGACGATCGCCGCGAACACCATCGTCGACAGCACCTCCTTGTCCGAGCCGGACGACGGGAGCGGCTGGCCGGGCCAGCCGAAGAACAACGCGGCACCGAGGGGAAGCATTGCCATGGAAAGGACGGCCTCGACCGGGCCGAGGAACCCGAAGGCCCGGCCGAGGACGCCTCGGTCGAGCAGGCGCGCGGATCGCGCACGGGGCAGACGCTGCATGATCCCCGGCTCCGGCCGCTCGGCCCCGAGCGCGAGCGCGGGCAGCAGGTCGGTCCCGATATCGAGCGCGAGCACCTGCAGCACCGAGATCATCAGTGGGATCGCTCCCGCCGACAGCGCCCAGACCACGAATGGAGCCAGCTCGGCGACGTTGTCGGTCAGGTGGTAGGTGAGGAACCGCTTGATGTTGTCGAACGCGGCCCGCCCCTCCTCGACGGCCTCGACGATGTGCGCGAAGTTGTCGTCCAGCAGGACGAGGTCCGCCGCCTCGCGCGCCACGTCCGTCCCGGTCTTGCCCATCGCGATGCCGATGTCGGCCTGTCGGAGCGCCGGCGCGTCGTTGACGCCGTCGCCGGTCATCGCGACCACCTCACCACGCTCCTGGAGGGCTCGAGCGATCCGCAGCTTGTCCTCTGGGGCCACGCGGGCGAGGACGGGCGTATGGGTGCGCAGGAGCTCACCAAGCGCATCGTCGCCGACCGGGAGCTCGGACCCGAGCATGACCGTGTGTGCCGGGATGCCGGCGTCACGGGCGACCGACATCGCGGTCGCCGGGTGGTCGCCGGTGATCATCACGATCTTGATCCCGGCCGCCCGCGCCGAGCCGACCGCCGCTGGGACCTCGGGCCGGACCGGATCCGCCATCCCCACGAGTCCGAGGAACTCCATGTCGACCTCGGCCTCGCGCGCGATCTCGGGCGCACCGTCCTGGAGCTCGCGTCGGGCGAAGGCGAGCACCCGAAGACCCTTCACGGCGAGGGAGTCCACGTCGGCCAGGATCTTCCGCTCCTCGCCTTCGCCGAGCGGCGGGGCGACCGCGTTCATCCGGATGCTCGTGCAGAGCGGGACGATGGCCTCGGGGGAGCCTTTCGCGAGGATCTCGAACGCGCCGGTGTGCAGGTGATGGACGGTGCTCATCCGCTGCCGAGCCGACTCGAAGGGGAACTCCCGGACCCTTGGCGCCGAGCGCTCCGCGCTCTCACGTTCCAACCCGCCCTTGCGGGCAAGGACCAGGAGCGCGCCCTCCGTCGGGTCGCCGGTGCAGCGCCACCGCCCGTCCTGCTGCTCGACCCGCGCGTCGCCGCACAGCGCCGCGGCCTCAAGGAGCCGCTGCACGTCCGCCCGTTCCTGTTCCGAAAGCGGCCTGCTGTCATCCGTGAGGATCGTGCCGCTCGGGTCGTAGCCCGAACCGGTCGCGGAGTACCGACCGCCGGGCAGCACGATCGCTCTGGCCGTCATCTGGTTCGTGGTGACCGTTCCCGTCTTGTCGGTGCAGATCACGGTGGTCGAGCCGAGCGTCTCGACGGACTCGAGCCGCCGGACCAGGGCGCCGCGGTTCGCCATCCGCGTGGCGCTCATCGCCAGCGAAAGCGACAGGGTCGGCAGGAGCCCCTCGGGCACCAGGGCCACGATCACGCCGACGGAGAAGAGGAACCCGTCGCGCGCCGGCATCCCGAGCGCTAGGGCGATCCCGAAGAACGCCACCCCGGTGGTGACGGCGAAGATCGCGATCACCTTGACCGCCCGGTTCATCTGGAGGTGGAGGGGGGTCGGTCGCCGGACGATCTGTCCGGTCAGCATCGAGATGCCCCCGAGCCGCGTCGCGCCCCCGGTCGCGGCGACCGCCGCCGTCGCGGACCCGGACGCCACGAAGGTGCCCGCGAACACCACGTTCTGAGCTTCGAGCGGATCTCCAGGAAGCTCCGCGATCGGCTCCGACGTGCGCAGGACCGGCTCGGACTCGCCGGTCAAGGTGGACATGTCGACCTTCAGCTCGGAGGAGCGGATCACGCGCGCGTCGGCCGAGATCCGGTCGCCCTCCTTGAGCATGACGACGTCGCCGGGGACGAGCTCGCCCGCGGGGATCGTGCGCTTGCGGCCGGCCCGGCGGACGACGGCGGTCTCGGGCAGCAGGGCCGAGAGGGCACGGACGGCTCGCTCCGCGCGGTACTCCTGCGCGAAGCTGAACACGCCGTTCACCACGATGACGACGATGATCGCGGCGCCGAGCTGCGGCAGCTCCCCGATGAAGGCGAGGACCGCTGCCACCCACAGCATCAGCGCGAAGAAGTGGACCATCTGATCCAGGAGCTGCCGCGGCAAGCTCGGCCCGTGTTGCTCCGGGAGCTCGTTGCGGCCGACCGCCGCCAGCCGCGCGGTGGCTTCCTCGGGGGAAAGCCCTTCTCGGGTTGTCCGCAGGAACCCGAGCGCGTCCTCGGCGCTAAGCACGGTCGTTCCCGTCAGGGCGCTCGTGCTCGCCAGGCCCTCGCCGCTCATCCGGCGCCCGCCGGCCTCGATGGCCGGCCCTCCTCTTTCGACGGTATCGGGTCGAACCTGCTCGTGCTGGCTTCCGGGCTTCGGGAACTCGGCCCTCGGGCCTAGGTGCACTTCTGCTTACACGTGCGGTCAGCCGGGGTCCCCTGTCCGGGACCGCTCGACTCGCTGCGACTTCGTTCGCACGAAGTCCTTCAGAGAGCCCCGCGACCGGGAACAGCCAGCCGATCCGCAGGCGGGCCGCAATAGGACCTCTGGCGTCCCGGGAGCTATCCTCGATCCATGAGCTACCGGTTCGACTTGGACGATGCCGCTGTCCGGCGCGTGATGGACGAAGCTGGACGGGCAGCGATGGACAGGGCCGAAGCTGCAGCTCGGGCAGCGCGCTGCCCCGAGCACGGGCAGGCGCCGGAGATCGAGGAGCGGGATCCGAGGACCCACGAGTTCTCACTCGCCCCCTCGTGCTGCTCGAAGAGCGTCGACGAAGGCTACGAGGCGATCCAGCGGGCGCTTTCCTGACCCTGCACCTTCCTCGAGCGGCCGAGAACGCACGCGATCGGTGGACGAAGCCCCACAGCCACCCCGAACCCCTTGCCGAGATCAGACGCCGCCGCAGGAGAGCGTCCCTCGCTCCGGGTAGTCATCGAACGTGCTGGCCAACCGCCGTCGAGGGGCGGAGGTCTACGGGGCACATCCGAGAATCATGCACGTGAGGTGTGGGCACTCGGCTTGCCTCCCTCCGCGACGACCCTTCGCCGAGCCGAGATGCCATCGCCTCTCGTGGATCCCTCCCCTTGTCGGTCAGTCCCTCCCGTTCCCCCGCCATGCGTTCCATCAAGCGCATACTTGGTGGAACCCGCAAGGATAGGCTAGGGGCGTGCCTCGACCTCGACGGGACCTGACGACACCCGAGAAACGGCACCTGAACTCGCTCGAGGGCCGCATGGCCCGGCTGGAAGCCGAGCTGCAGGCAACGCGCTCTGAGTGGGCCGATCTGGTCGAGGATGCGGGCCAGGCCGCCGTCGCGCGAGAGCTCGGCGTATCCCCTCAGGCCGTCGCTGATCGCCTGCGGCGCATCCGAGCGAACCGCGAGGGGCGGAGCCGTCGGCGCTGAAGGATTCAAGGCATCCCTTGTATTTTCCCGTGGTCGGGTGTATGTTCGGTCCAGGTACCGGAGCGGCGCGAGCCGGTCCAGCCATCAGCGGTCAGAGCCCACTTAGGGGCGTGAAGCCAGCACCCTGAAGAGCTGCCGACGGTCGCCTCGGACCTGCCCCCCCGATCGGGGGTGGCACGGTGTGGCCGGCCG
>DASTHN010000201.1:0-34751 GCA_035718185.1 Actinomycetota bacterium | reverse complement strand
GCCGCCGCCGTCCCGGGTCAGCACGACGAACAACACCACCGCCGCGACCACGAGGACGAGCGGGGTGAGGATCAGTGCGGGGGAGGGCTTCTTCCGATGCCCGGCCTTGCGCGTCGAGCGATCGGCCTGGGCGGTGGGGGGTCGTGTGTCGGTCAATGCGCCCGAGAGGGTAACGGCCGCGGCCGACGCCAACAACCGGGCCGGTCACCGGTTCCCGGTAGGATGAGCTTCCAACGGAGGCGTGCCGGGAAGCCTGGTCGGCGATGAGGGAGCGATGGCGAACGACGCCACCGGGCTCCCGGGCCCCGGGTCCGGTGTCCGGCAGCCATGGTCCAGGTCCGAGCGGCGCGTGCCACGCGTCGTCCTGCAGCCACTCCAGTCGTTCCTCGCGACGGAGGCTGCGGGCGGCGTCCTCCTGCTGATCGCGACCGCCGTCGCCCTCGTATGGGCGAACTCGCCCTGGCAGAGCTCGTACGAGCGTTTGTGGCAGACCCAGCTCACGATCGGGCTCGGCCGATGGGAGCTGAGCGACGACCTCGCCCACTGGGTGAGCGACGGCCTGATGACGCTGTTCTTCCTCGTCGTCGGTCTCGAGATCAAGCGCGAGGTCCTCACCGGAGAGCTCCGCGACCCGCGGGCTGCCATCGTGCCGGTCGTCGCCGCGATCGGGGGCATGGTCGTCCCTGCGCTGGTCTTCCTCGCGATCGTCGGCGACGGTGACGGCCGCAGCGGCTGGGGGATCCCGATGGCCACCGACATCGCTTTCGCCGTCGGCGTCCTCACGCTGGTCGCGCGCTCGGCCCCCGCGAGCCTGAAGCCATTCCTGCTCACCCTCGCGATCGTGGACGACATCGGTGCAGTCGTGGTGATCGCGATCTTCTACTCGAGCGGCGTGAGCGTGGAGCCCCTCCTGATCGCCGTCGCCGGGTGCGCGGTGATCGTGCTCCTGCAGCGCATCCACGTCCGGGCTGCCGTCGCGTATGTGTTCCTCGGCGTCGTCGTGTGGGTCGCCACCTTCGAGTCGGGCGTCCACCCGACGATCGCCGGTGTGGCGCTCGGGCTCCTCACGCCCGCCGTGCCGTTCCAGCGCCCCCACACGGTCAGCCAGGAGGCGCACCGCGTTGCCGATGAGACGGTCGACGTTCCGATCCCTCCGGACGCCGACGCCGCGTCCTGGTTGTACCTGGCGGAGCTGTCGAGGGAGGCGGTCTCGCCGCTCGCACGCGTGGAGTCGATCCTCCACCCCTGGGTGAGCTTCGTGATCGTGCCGCTGTTCGCCCTCGCGAACGCCGGCGTGGACCTGTCCGTTGGGGCGCTGTCGGACGCCGCGACATCCCCCGTGGTGCTCGGCATCATCGTCGGTCTCGTCGTGGGCAAGCCGCTCGGGATCACGATCGCGACGGCGATCGCGATCAGGACCGGCCTCGGCCGGTTCCCCGCCGGCGCCGCGTGGCGGGATGTCGTAGGGGTCGGCGCCGTCGCCGGGATCGGCTTCACGATCTCGCTGCTGATCACGGACCTGGCGTTCGCCGGCTCCGCCCTGGAGGAGGGGGCCAAGCTCGGGATCCTCGTGGCCTCGGTGCTGGCCGGGGCGATCGGCGCGATCGTCCTCGGCTCCCGGAGGTCTTCCCGCAGGCCACGGCCGATGCGTTCTTCCTATACTGCCCCGGGTCCCGGCTCCGACGGGCCCCCCTGATAACGAGTTCGCTTCCCCGAACGCCCGACCGAGGAGGTTCCACGTGTTCGGCATCCTGGCCCAGGAGGGCGGCCCGATCCAGGCCGTCTTCGGCAGCTTCGAGGAGAACGCGCTCTGGGTGATCCTGGCGATCAGCCTGCTCGCGCTGGTCTTCGCGTACTACCTCGTCCGCGAGGTGCTGTCCGCGTCGGAGGGCACTCCGAAGATGCGGGAGATCGCCGCGGCGATCCAGCTGGGAGCCAAGGCGTACCTGAGCCGGCAGTTCCGAACGGTGGGCATCTTCCTCGGCCTGCTGACGGTCGTGCTGTTCTTCGCGCTCCCGGTCTCGGAGAACGCCGTGCACAGCGAGTTCTCCATCCGGCTCGGTCGCTCGATCGCGTTCATCCTCGGGGCCGGGTTCTCGGCGATCACCGGATACACGGGGATGTGGCTCGCCGTCCGCGCGAACGTGCGCACGGCGAACGCCGCGCGCGAGTCCGGGCTGCGCCGAGCGATGAGGATCGCGTTCCGCGCCGGCGGTGTCGCCGGGATGTTCACGGTCGGGCTCGGTCTCTTCGGTGCCACCGTCATCCTGCTCATCTTCAAAGAGGACGCGACGAGCGTCCTGGTCGGATTCGGGTTCGGCGGCGCGCTGCTCGCGATGTTCATGCGGGTGGGCGGCGGCATCTTCACGAAGGCGGCCGACGTGGGCGCCGACCTCGTCGGCAAGGTCGAGCAGGGGATCCCCGAGGACGACCCGCGGAACGCCGCGACGATCGCCGACAACGTCGGCGACAACGTCGGCGACTGCGCCGGGATGGCGGCCGACCTGTTCGAGTCCTACGAGGTGACGCTGGTCGCCTCGCTGATCCTCGGCGCCGCCGCGTACGCGGACTCCGAGGTCGGGGCGATCGCCGGCGTGATGTTCCCGTTGTTCGTCCGCGCCGTCGGCGTCATCACGTCCATCATCGGGATCCTCGCGGTCACCCCGCGGAGCGAGGACGAGCACGGGATGAAGGCGATCAACCGCGGCTTCTTCATCTCGGCCGCGATCTCCGCCGCCGCGGTCTTCGTGATCGCCGGCTGGTACATGAAGGACTACCGGCCGGCCGTCGCCGTCCTGTTCGGGCTGATCCTTGCGAGCGTGATCCAGGTCCTGACGCAGTACTTCACCGACACGAAGTACAAGCCGGTCCGCGAGATCGCCGAGGCCACGCAGACCGGCCCGGCGACGACGATCCTGTCCGGCTTCTCGGTCGGGCTCGAGAGCACGGTGTGGGCGATCCTCGTGATCGCAGCGGCCGTCTCGGGCGCCTTCCTGCTCGGTGACAACACCGCCGAGGCCTTGTACTTCATCTCGCTCACGGGCATGGGGATGCTGACGACGGTCGGCGTCATCGTGTCGATGGATACCTACGGCCCGGTCTCGGACAACGCCCAGGGCATCGCCGAGATGTCCGGCGAGTTCGAGGGCCGGCCCGCGCAGGTGCTGACCGGCCTCGACGCGATCGGGAACTCGACGAAGGCGATCACGAAGGGGATGGCGATCGCGACCGCGGTGATCGCCGCGACGTCGCTGTTCGGCTCGTTCGAAGAGGCGCTGAAGGAGGCCGGCTTCGACTTCCTCGGGATCCGTGTCGACCGGCCCGACGTGCTCGTCGGGCTGCTGATCGGTGGCTCGGTGGCGTTCCTGTTCTCGTCGCTCGCCATCCGGGCGGTCGGCCGTGCGGCGGCGCAGGTCGTCGTCGAGGTCCGGAACCAGTTCCGGAACCACCCCGGCATCATGACGTACGAGGAGAAGCCGGACTACGCGCGGGTCGTCGACATCTGCACGAAGACCTCGCTGCGCGAGCTGATGACGCCCGGGCTGCTCGCCGTGCTGTCGCCGATCATCGTCGGGTTCGTCTTCGGCGCCGAGGCGCTCGGCGCGTTCCTGGCCGGTGCGATCCTCACCGGGCAGCTGCTGGCCGTGATGCTGTCGAACTCGGGCGGTGCCTGGGACAACGCGAAGAAATACGTCGAGGAGGGACACTACGGCGGCAAAGGCTCGGAGCAGCACAAGGCGGCGGTCATCGGCGACACCGTCGGCGACCCGTTCAAAGACACTGCCGGACCGGCCCTGAACCCCCTCATCAAGGTGATGAACCTGGTTGCACTCCTGCTCGCTCCCCTCGTCGTCGACTGGAGCGACGACGACGTGGTGCGGATCGTCGTCGGCGTCGCGGCGGCGCTCGTGGTCGCCGGCGCGATCTGGTTCTCGAAGTCGCGCAAGCGCGAGTCGATGGTCGAGGAGCTCGGTCCCGGCTTGGCGGCCTCGCCCTGAGGCCAGGGTGTGGCGGGCGCTCCATGGGCCTCCTCGACGGCGTTCGACGCTTCCTCCACCGGATGGCGGAGAGCGACGAACGACGTCTGCAGGACGATATCCACACCTGGGCCTCGCGCATCCCCGGCACCTCGCCGATCGGCGAGGCGCCGACGCGCGTCCCGGTGAAGATCGCGGGCGTCGTGCGGCGCATCACCGTCCACCCCGAGCACGGGCTCGAGGCGCTCGAGGCCCTTCTCACCGACGGCACGGGAGAGATGTCGGTGGTATGGATGGGGCGCCGGTCGATCCCCGGGCTCACCCTCGGCACCCGGGTGGTCGTCCAGGGCGTCGTCGGCGAACAGCGGCAGGGGCGCCGGATGGTGAACCCGAGCTTCGAGTTCAGCGCCTGAGACCTACGACCAACGGCCGGGTCAAGCTCCGGCCGGCCCAGAGCCGATAGCACAGGCATGAAACTGCTGCGCACGTCCATGATGGCGCTGGCGGCGCTCATCGTCGCCGGCACCGTGGCGTCGGCCGCCCCGTGGTACGACGAGGTCGTCGACCCCGATCCGACCGTGTCGCCGAGTCCGACGGTCGAGCCCACGGTTTCGCCCTCTCCGGAGGCGGAGCCGGTGGTCGAGGCCGAGGAGGGCGACCCGACCGGCGAGGGCAAGACCCCCGACTTCTCGGAGTGCAAGGAGGAGGGCTACACGGGCCTCGCCAACGCGATCTGCCGCCACGAGGCGCTCCTCCAGGTCAAGCCCGACCACCAAGGGCTGATGAACGCGCTGGAGCACCTCTACGCCAACCAGCAGAGGAAGGCGGAGCGGTGGGCCGAGAAGCACGGCGAGGAGGCCGGCACCACCACCGAGGGTGACACGTCGTGCCCCGGCAAGAGCTGCGAGCCGCACGGCAACGGCAACGGCCACTCCTCGCACTGACGGAAGATCGGTCGCGCCGGGGCGTTCGCTAGATCGCCCCGGCGCTGCCGCCCTCGGGCGACGGCGTGCCGCCGGGCATGCCCTCGCCGACGATCGCCAGGCGGAGCTGCGATTCCGCATCGGCCGAGGACAGCGCGAGCACCTCGTCGCCCACGCTGAGCACCGACTCGGGCTGCGGGATCACCACGTGCCCCTCACGCAGGACCGCGACGATCGCCGCGTCCGCCGGCAGGCGGAGCTCGTAGAGCGGGTGCCCGGCGTTCGGGGAGCCGTCGGGGATCGTGACCTCGACGAGCGCGATCCGACCGCCCTCCAGGCGGAGCAGGCGCACCAGGTCGCCGACGGTGACCGCCTCCTCGACGAGCGCGGTCATCAGGTGCGGGATCGAGACCGCCTGATCGACCCCCCATTGCTCGCTGAACATCCATTCGTTCTTCGGGTGATTCACGCGTGCGAGGACCCGCGGAACACCGAACTCCTGCTTCGCAAGCAGCGAGATGACGAGGTTGTCCTCGTCGTCGCCGGTGGCGGCCACGACCACGTCGGTCGTGCGCAGGTCCGCCTTCTCCAGGACCCACGGCTCGCACGCGTCGCCCAGGATGAAGTCGACGTTCGGCGCCCACTCCGCGGCGATCTCCAGGTGCCGCGGTTCCTGCTCGACGAGCACGACGTCGTGCCCGCGGGCCTTGAGGTCCCCGGCGAGGTGCCGCCCCACGGCGCCGGCGCCGGCGATCACGATGCGCATCAGTGATCCCCCAGCGGCGTCATGAGCTCGTCGAGCAGGTCCATCGCGTCCTTGTGGACGATCATGTGCACCGTGTCGCCGTCCTGGAAGGTGCTGGACGGCACGGGGATGAACCCGGAACCCCCTCGGTCGACGCCGGCGACGCGGACCTTGCCCTCGGACTCGAGCTCCGAGACCTGCCTGCCGACCAGGTGCGCGGGCACGGCCAACCGCATCCGGAACAGGTCGCCGCCCGCCAGGCTCTCGCGGATCTCCTCACGGGGATGCGTGAGCATCAGGATCATCTGCTTCACGCCCCAGCGGGTTGTCGAAACCGTCGGGATGTTCAGCCGTTCGTAGATATCCGCGCGGAACGGGTCGTAGATCCGCGCGATGACCATCGGCACGCGGTAGTGCTCGCGCGCGACACGGGCCGAGACGATGTTCGAGTTGTCGCCGC
Source organism: Actinomycetota bacterium (assembly GCA_035718185.1). Lineage (GTDB taxonomy): Bacteria > Actinomycetota > UBA4738 > UBA4738 > HRBIN12 > HRBIN12. Next base: position 28,646 of record DASTHN010000201.1, on the reverse strand, counting down.
TCGAGACCGCGAGGAACGCGTCGGCCTCCTCGATCCCGGCCTCCTCCAGGACGTTCCGGTCGAAGCCGAAGCCCACGCACGTCTTCGCCTGGAAGTCCGGCGGGAGCCGGTCGAACGCGCTGGCGTTCTTGTCGATGACGGACACGTCGTGCCCCGCCTTCGCGAGCTCCTGGGTGAGCAGGATGCCGACGCGGCCGCAGCCCATGATGACCACCCTCATCGGTGGGTCAGCCTATCGTCTGCGCGACCGCCACGTCAGCGCGTCGTCCGCCCGCGCCGCCCTTCTGGAAGAAGTAGGGGACGACCGCGACGTCCACGTGCTCGTACGGGCCGAGCACCGCCAGGATCCGCCTGCTTGTGCGATCGTGGAGGAGCCGCCCTCGCAACTGCGCATGATCCCGTCGGGCCATCACGACGGTGATCTCGCGACCGCGTCCCACCAGTTCCGCGACGTACCGCTCGAGGGACCTCGCGACGTTGCGATCCCAGCATTCGATCACGTCGAGCTGCACCGGGACGCCGAGCTCCATCCAGCGGCGGATGAGCGCCTCCTGGTTCGTCTGGTCCACAGCCGCGTGCACGGCCCAGACGTCGTCCGCCCCGAGCGACCGGGCGTACCTGAGCGCTCGGAAGGTCGCCCGGTCCGCCCGATCGACGAGCACGACCACCTCGTGGGCGAACCTCGGCGTCACGCGGAGCCGAGACCGCCCGTCTCGTTCGTCGACGATCGGATGGCCAGGCCCCGGGTGGTCGCGGACGAACGTGATCCGCGCGTGGACGTAGGGGAGCAGGGCCTTCGCAAGACGGCCGCTCGCCCGCCAGCGCCGCAGACGATCGCGCGGATCCATCTGGGCGGGGCTCGGGATGATGACGTTCACCTCGGCCCCGAGTGGCAGCGCCGCGATGTAGCCGGCGATCGCGCTCGCGGGGTCGCCGTTGCCGTGTACGACATGGAGCGGCACGCCGTCGACGAGGCTTGCCCAGGCGCGTTCGAGATCGACGGCAGCGTGCGGGTCGCGCTCGAGGTGAACGGCTCGGACCTCCGCGCCCCGGATGGTCTTCGCGTACTGCAGGGCGTGGGCCGTCTTCCGATCGAGCGAATCGACCATCACGACGCAGATCGGTGGCCCCGGCCGAGACGCGTCGAAGGTGGTCAGCTCCTCGTCGAGCTCGTAGCGCTCCCGCTCGTACTGGCGGTTCATCTTCACGAGGAGCAACACCATGACGGGGACGAGTACGAGGATCGCCGCGTCGCCCGGGAACTTGGTGATCCCGATCACGATGGTGACGACGCCGGTCGCGATAGCACCCAGACCGTTCACGATGAGTCCGAGGCGCCAACCGGGCTCGCGGAGGCGCAGATGTCGTCGTGACATCCCGGCCTGAGACATGCTGAACGACGTGAACACGCCGATGGCGTAGAAGGGGATCAGCCGCGTCACGTTCGCGTCGAACAGGACGATGAGGACTCCGGCCGCGGCGCCGAGCGCGATGACGCCGTTCGAGAAGACCAGCCGGTGCCCTCGGGTCGTGAACTGACGCGGCATGAACGCATCCCCGGCGTGGAAGTTCGCGAGCCGCGGGAAGTCCGCGAACGACGTGTTGGCGGCGAGGACGAGGATGGCCATCGTGAGGACCTGGAGCGCCAGGAACGCGGCGTGGCCGCCTCCGCTGTTACCGAACACCTGCTCCGCGAGCATCCCAAGCACCGTCCGCCGATCGGTCTCGTCGGGGGCGATCTGGAGCAGATGCACGAGATAGCTGATCCCCAGGAACATCACGCCGAGGATCGAGCCCATCATGACCAACGTCTGACGGGCGTTCTTCCACTCGGGGGGGCGGAAGGCGGGGACGCCGTTCGAGATGGCCTCGACACCGGTCAGTGCGGCGGTGCCGGATGACAGGGCCTTCAGGACAAGGAACAGCGAGACGCCGGACAGGAGCCCCATGTCTGGGGGGGCCGGGGGGAGTTCCGTGTTGACCATGGGCGGGATGCCTCCGCCGAACGTGAGTCGGTACCCGGCCCACAGGAGCATCGCCATCACGATGCCGACGAAGAGGTATGGGGGGGCGGCGAACATGCGGCCCGACTCGCGGACCCCGCGGAGGTTCCCCCAGATCAGTATCAGGAGGAAGCCGATCGCCATCGGCACGCGGTACGGGTGGAGATCGGTCGCCGCGGTCACGATGGCGGCCACCCCGGCCGAGATCGAGACGGCGACCGTGAGGACATAGTCGGTCAGGAGCGCGACACCCGCCACCTGGGCGGGCAGCAGCCCGAAGTTGTCCTTCGTGACGATGTAGGCCCCACCAGCCGACGGGTACGCCTTGATCGTCTGCCGGTAGCTGAAGATCAGGATGACGAGCAGGGCCCCGATCGCCAGCGAGATCGGGAAAACGAGCGAGAACGCAGCTACGCCCGCGACGGGCACCAGGACACGCAGGATCTCCTCGGTTCCGTACGCCACCGAGGACATGGCATCCGATGCGAACACCGGAAGCGCGATCGCCTTGCCGAGTCGCTCGTGCGAAAGGCGCGAGGTCGGGAGCGCCGGCCCGAGGACGAGCCGTTTCAGTCCGTACGCCGTTCCTCGCGGGCGGACCCCGGGTCCGGCCGGCGGGCCGGCGGTCGGCGCATCCCCTCGCTGTTCCTCGAGTTGGCTCCTCATCGACTCGGCTCCCGATCCCATGGTCGGCTCGGGGCCGTAAGCGCAGCGTGAAGGACCTCTCGGGGAGCGTGAAGATGCCGTGAAAGCGACTAGCGTGAGCGTGTGAGCCGGGGCATCTTGCCGCCGATGCGGGCGATCGGGTGGGTGCGAGCCGCGATGATCGCCGTGGTCGCCCCCGGGATGGCCACGCTGCTCGCCCTCCCCCTGGAGGAGAGCCGTGAGAGCGCGACCTCGCTCTACCTGCTGGCGGTCGTCGTCGCGGCGGCGGCGGGCGGGCTGTGGGGAGGGCTCGGCGCCTCCCTGCTCGCCTTCCTTGGCCTCAACTACTTCTTCACGCCTCCCCGGCACACGTTCCGGGTCAGCAAGACGGAGGATCTGGTCGCCCTGCTCGTGTTCCTCGTCGTCGCCGCGATCGTCGCGATGCTCATGGCCCGTGCCCTGACGGAGCGCGACCGCGCGGCGCAGCGCGAGCGCGAGGCGAACCTGCTCAACTACTTCGCGGCGAAGCTGCTGTCGCCGGAACCGCTCGAGCGCCGTCTCCGGGACCTCACGCTGGCGATGCTGCAGCCCTTCGAGCTCGTGCGATGCGAGATCCACGCCGCGGTCGCGGGCGAGCCGGTCGACGTCGAGGGCGCCCGCCCCGGGCCGGACGGGCCCCGCCTCGAACTCCCGATCTCGGCCGGCGAGAGATCCTTGGGGACCCTCGTGGCGACCCGCAGCGCGGAGGCCGGCGAGCCATCGGACGCCGAGCGCAGCCTTTTCACGTCCTGCACGAGACAGCTGGCCATCGCCCTGGAGCGGGCCGAGCTCGACCGGGCCATCGAGGAGCACCGGGTCACCTCCGAGACGAACCAGCTGCGCGCCGCGCTCTTCTCGTCGGTGACGCACGACCTTCGGACGCCGCTCGCGTCCATCAAGGCGAGCGTGACGAGCCTGCTCGGCGACGGGATCCTCGACCCGGCGCAGCAGCGCGAGCTTCTCGAGACGGTGCTCGAGGAGACGGATCGGTTGAACCGGCTGGTCGGGAACATCGTGGACCTCGCACGGATGCGCGCGGGGGCGCTCGTGCCCGCCCGGGAGCGAACCGCCATCGAGGACGTCGTCGAGTCGGTCCTGCACCGGATGCAGCGGACGCTCGCGGCCGTGGTGGTTCGGACGGTGATCCGTCCCGATGTGCCCGACGTGATGCTCGATCCCGTCCAGATCGATCAGGTCCTCACGAACGTGCTCGAGAACGCCGTGCGGTTCTCCCCTCCAGGCGGAGAGGTCCTCGTTTCGGTCGCCGCGTGGCGGGATGGCGTGCAGGTCCGGGTGGGCGATCAGGGGCCGGGCGTCCCGGCGGAGGACCGCGAACGCGTCTTCGAGCCCTTCTATCAACGCGATACGGCGAGCGGTCGGGGTGGGAGCGGGCTCGGGCTCGCGATCTCCCGGGCGATCGTGCTGGCCCACGGTGGGCGGATCCGGATCGAGGGGAGCCCGTCGGGAGGGACCGCGGTCGTGTTCGAGCTCCCGCGCGACGGGGCACCGGTGTCGCGGGAGGCGTCCGGATGACCCGCGTCCTGGTCGTGGACGACGAGCCACAGATCCGTCGAGCCCTGCGGACCAGCCTCCAGGCGCACGGGTACGAGGTCCTGGCCGTCGGCACCGGCGAGGAGGCGCTCGTCTCCGCGGCCGAGGCCGATCCAGACCTCGTGTTCCTGGACCTCGGCCTTCCGGACCTCGACGGGACCGAGGTGATCCGACGGCTCCGGTCGTTCTCGGAGGTTCCCGTGATCGTCCTGTCCGTCCGCGACCGGCAGGCGGACAAGGTCGCTGCGCTCGACGTCGGGGCCGACGACTACGTCACGAAGCCGTTCGGCATGGAGGAGTTGCTCGCGCGTCTGCGGGCGGCGCTCCGCCGCTCGCATCCGGAGGAGCCGAACCCGCCGGTCCAGCGGTTCGGGGATCTCGAGGTGGACGTAGCGAAACGACTGGTGACCCGCGGTGGCGAGCCCGTCCACCTGACCCCGACCGAGTACGGCCTCTTGGAGGCCCTCGTCACCAATCCGGGGAAGCTGCTCACTCATCAGTGGCTCCTCCGACGCGTCTGGGGACAGGGCTACGGGCAGGAGAGCCACTACCTGCGGGTCTACGTCCGGTCGCTCCGGAGGAAGCTCGGCGACGCGGCCGCGGCCCCGAGGCTGATCCTGACCGAGCCCGGGGTCGGCTACCGCTGGATCGCCGAGGCGTCCGAGGGTTGACCGGGGGCCCCCGCATCGGCGGGAGCGTCACTACAATCGCCGGGATGGCGAGCGGCACCGCGACGAGACGTCCTTCGGACTCCGGGGGTGTGTTGAAGCGCCTCCTCGTCGGTCGGGCGATGTCGAGCCACACCCTCGAACACACCCTGCTGCCGAAGGTCCTCGCCCTTCCGGTGTTCGCGTCCGACGCGCTCTCGTCCGTCGCCTACGCGACCGGCGAGATCTTCATCCAGCTCACGCTCGTGAGCCTCGTGTTCAAGCACCTGGTGATGCCGATCTCGATCGCGATCGCCCTGCTCATGACGATCGTGGTCGTCTCGTACCGGCAGACCGTGCGTGCCTATCCCTCGGGTGGCGGGGCCTACATCGTGAGCAAGGACAACCTCGGCACGGTCCCCGGGCTCATCGCGGCCTCCGCCCTGCTCGTGGACTACATGATGACGGTCATCGTCTCGATCGTGGCGGGCGTGTTCGCGATCGGCTCGGCGTTCCCGTGGGCGAACGACCATCGGGTGATCCTCTCGATCTTCTTCGTCTGGTTCGTGACCATCGCGAACCTCCGCGGCGCCCGTGAGTCGGGAACCTTCTTCGCGATCCCGACGTACGGGTTCGTCCTCTCGATCCTCGTGATGGTCGCCCTCGGGTTCGTGAGATGTGTCGGGGGCTGCCCGGCGACCGAGGAGGTCGAGGTCATCCACAACGCCGCGACGACGGCCGGAGCGGTCGGGTTGTTCGCGATCCTGAAGGCGTTCTCGTCCGGCGCCACCGCGCTGACGGGCGTCGAGGCGATCTCGAACGGCGTCCCCGCGTTCCGACGACCGCAGGCGCGGAACGCCGCCGAGACCCTCGGCATCATGGGCGCGATCGCGGTCACGATGTTCCTGGGCATCTCGTGGCTCTCGGTCCACATCCCCGGGACGGTGGCCAGCGACGTTCGCTCGGTGCCCGCGCAGATCGCCTGGGCCGTGTTCGGCGGTGGGTTCGGGTTCTACATCGTCCAGTTCTTCACGGCCGCGATCCTGATCCTGGCCGCGAACACCGCCTACCAGGACTTCCCCCGGCTTTCGGCGATCCTCGCGCGCGACCGGTTCATGCCTCGACAGTTCATGAACCGAGGCGACCGGTTGGTGTTCTCGAACGGGATCGTCGTGCTGGCAGCGGTCTCCTCGCTGATGATCTACGCCTTCGACGCCGATCTCACCCGGTTGATCCAGATGTACGTCATCGGGGTGTTCACATCGTTCACGCTGTCCCAGACCGGCATGGTCCGACACTGGCTGAAGGAGAAGCACAAGGGGCCCGAGGCGGCGAAGGGATGGAAGCGCTCGATCGTGATCAACATCGTCGGCGCGATCTCGACGGGCGTCGTGCTCATGGTGGTCACGTACACCAAGTTCCACGACGGTGGGTGGCTCTCCATGCTGTTCATGGCGATCCTCGTCCCGGTGTTCCTGTCGATCCATCGCCATTACTCCGGCATCCTCGAGGAGCTGCGTCGCGGGCGTGTGACCGTCGGCGGGACGGGACTGAACCACGTCGTGCTGCTCGTGACAGGTCTCGACGACGCGACGACCGAGGCGGTCGGATACGTGCGCTCGATCCGGCCGACGGACCTTCGGGCCGTGTACCCGACCGTGACCGGCTTGGTCCCCGTCGAGCTCCAGGAACGCTGGCGGCGACTCGCCGTCGGCGCGCCCGATCTCGAACCGCTCCCGATCAAGGGAGGGGACCTGCTCGGTGGCATGCGGACGTTCGTCAAGGGCATCGCGGGGCGGCATCGTGACTTCGTCACGGTCGTGATCCCGGAGATCGTGCGGGACGGGAGCCTGGTCTCCTACCTGCTCGGGCACCGCGCGCTCGTCCGGCTCAAGGCCGGTCTCTTACGGGAGCAGAACGTCGTGGTCGCCGACGTGCCGTTCCGTTCCGGAGCCAGGGTGGCCGTCGCCGCGGACGGGCGCCCGCTCATCCCCTCGCGCACGGTGGCGCTCGTGTTCGTCTCGGCGATCCACGACGCCACGGTCCGGGCCGTGAACTACGCGATGTCCCTCGAGGCGAGCGAGACGCGCGCGGTGTACTTCGACATGGACCCCGAGCAGGACTACCAGATCGAGCGCGAGTGGGCCGAGAAGGGCCTGCAGATCCCACTCGACATCGTCGAGGCGGCGTTCCGAGACCTGACCGGCCCGATGATCGAGGAGGTCCGCCGGTACACGGAGCGGCCGGACACGCTCGTGATGGTCATCATCCCGGAGGTCGTCGTGTCCAGGTGGCGGCACATGCTGCTCCACAACCAGAACGCGCTGTTCGTGAAGCGGCTCATGCTGTTCGAGCCGCAGGTGGTCCTGGCGTCGGTCCCCTTCTCGCTGGACCTGCGGACATGATGGACCGAGGGACCGCACTCGAGCTGTGCCGGAGCAAGACGCTGAAGGACACGACCGTCCGCCACCTGATCTCGGTCGAGGGCGTGATGCGGGCCCTCGCCCGTCGGTTCGGGGAGGACGAGGACCTGTGGGGTCTCACCGGCCTGTTCCACGACCTCGACCAGGACGAGACCGGCGAGGACGGCGTCGGTCACGCCGAGGTCGCCGCCGGATGGTTGCGCGAGGCCGGGGTGGACGAGCGGGCGATCAACGGCGTCCTCGCGCACGCCTTCGCCGAGTACCGAACCGACCTGATGTCGCGTGCGGTGGTCCACGCGGACGCCGTCGCGGGCTTGCTCGTGGCCGCGGCCTTGGTGCGCCCCGAGCGAGCCGTCGGGATGAAGGTCTCGAGCGTGAGGAAGAAGCTCAAGGAGAGGGCTTTCGCACCCGGCGTGAACCGGGACGAGGTCCTGGGGGTCGAGGACGGGATCGGCTTGCCCCTCGACGAGTTCCTGGCGATCGGGATCGAGGGCTTGCAGGAGGTCGCCCCCGAGATCGGCCTCACGCCCGAGGCGTGACCAGCTCGACCGGGAGCAGCTCGACGGCATAGGTATCGAGCATCTCGTTCTCCACCGAGCGAACGGGCAGCGGCGTCCCCGCGGCGCTCGGCTGGTCGGCGTGGCGCTCACAGACCGGCACCAGGTCCCCCCCGCGGTCGAGCACGCGCTCGGGCACCCCGGGGAGCTCGCCGTGCCACAGGCACCACGCGCACGCGAGGCGCAGTCGGGCCGGGTACGCGAACTCGGCCCGCCAGCCCTTCGTGTGTTCGATCACCCGCCCCCACATCGCGATCGTCCCGATGACGCCGGCCGACCGGTTCGCTCGGCGGAGCCGATGAGGATCCTTCAACGCGTGGATCCCGCACGTGCATCCGGGCTCCGGGCTGCGGTGGAACTTCGCGAGCTCGGGGTTGTACACCATGTACTCACGCGTGTGGGCCGCGGAGCACGTGGCGTGGATCGCAACCCCGGGCGGCCAGTCCGAGCGCGGCGTCGTCGGCGCGATGCGGAGCACGCCGTCCGCCGTGCGGTGCAGTCGCCAGGCGCGCCACCCCTCGATCGGCTCGGTCGAGTACTCCTTCTCGTAGGAGCCGAAGAACGCCCGGATCGCCATGCAGCCAGCGTACGTCCAGGTTCCACGAACGGTGCGGCACGCTGGACCGTTCACGTCGGGGTGGAATGATGGCCGCGTGGAGACCCCCGAGCACCCGCCTGTGCCCGAGTCGGGTTCCGAGTCCGTCGAATCCCTGGCGGGACACGTCGTCGCCGATCGTGTCATCGCGACGACCTGGACGAAGGAGGAGGCGGAGGGCGCGAAGCGTGCGTCCCTCCGCGTGTACGTGGGTGCCGCGCCAGGGGTAGGCAAAACCTACGCGATGCTCGGCGAGGGGCGCCGCCGACACGAGCGGGGGACGGACGTCGTGATCGGTCTCGTCGAGACGTACGGGCGGCCGAGGACGATCGACGCGCTCTCCGGGATCGAGATGGTATCTCCACGGCGCATCTCCTATCGAGGAGCCGAGTTCATCGAACTCGACACGCCGGCCGTGATCGCCCGGCGCCCACAGGTGGCCCTCGTGGACGAGCTGGCCCACACGAACGTGCCCGGCACCGAGCGCGCCAAGCGCTGGGAGGACGTTCTGGATCTCCTTGCGGCAGGCATCGAGGTCATCACGACGATCAACGTCCAGCACCTGGAGAGTCTCAACGATGTGATCGCCGAGGTGACCGGCATCCGGCAGCGCGAGACCGTGCCGGACTGGGTGCTCGGCCTCGCGGATCAGGTCGAGCTCGTGGACATGTCCCCGCACGCCCTCCGCCGTCGCATGGTGCACGGGAACGTCTACCCGGATCCGCAGAAGTCGGAGCTGGCCCTGCGCCGGTTCTTCACGCTCGAGAACCTCACCGCCTTGCGCGAGCTCGCGCTGATGTGGGTGGCGAACCAGGTGAACGAGGACCTGCTCTCCAGGTGGGTGAAGGGCCGCGTGCCCGAGACACGCGAGCGGGTGCTCGTATGCATCTCGCACCCGGGGTTCTCCGAGGACCTCGTGCGTCGGGGCGCGCGCATCGCCCAACGGGCGCAGGGCGACCTGTTCGTCCTGCACGTGAGGGAAGGCGAGGCGCGAGCAGGAGACGACGCGTGGCTCTCGCAGATGGACGGGCTCACTCGCGACCTCGGTGGGACCTTCGAGGTCGTCGCGTCTGACTCCGTCGTGGACGCGGTGCTCGCCTACGCCTACCGCAACCACGTCACGCAGGTGGTGGTTGGGGAATCCACGCGCTCCCGATGGGCGGAGCTGCTCCGAGGGTCGGTGGTGAACGAGCTGATCCGGAAGGCGAGCGATCTCGACATCCACCTCATCGCTCGTCGCGAGCGTTGACGCGCCCGCTCAGGCCCGACCCAGTCGATGTCGCAGCCGCCGGCGCTCGCCTCGAGAGCCGGTGACGACGACCCGGTCTGCGGGGCGGATGGCCCCGGCGAGATCGCTGCTTGTCACGATGAGGATGGCGTCCATCCTCACGTTCAGCCGAACCCCGAGCGAGAGCGCCGCCTCAACCGCCCGTCGCTGCGCCCGAGAAACGGGATAGCCGAGCGACAGGAGGACCACTTCCGACGCGTCGGCCGCAGCAGCCTCGATCTCTCGGGCGCTGAGCCTCGTGCGCCGTCCGAGGACGAACACGGCACGGGTCGACGTCTCCACGTCCATCGCTGCCTTCATCGCCCAACCGCGCGCTCGAGCGCCAGGTTCAGTTCCAGCACGTTCACCCGCTCCTGTCCGAGGAACCCGAGTGCGGGCCCCTCCGTGTGCTCGGCGATCAAGCCGCGGATCCGGTCGAGCGGTAGGCCGCGCACCTCGGCGATCCGAGGTGCCTGCAGCTCCGCCGCGGCGACGGAGATGTGCGGATCGAGGCCGCTCGCCGACGCGGTAAGCAGATCGACGGGGATCTCCGCTATCGCGAGGCCCGGCCGGTAGGGCCCCTCCAGATCGAGGATCGCTTGTGCACGCTCGGCGATCAGGTCCGCGAGGGCCTGGGAGCTGGGGCCCAGGTTCGAGCCGGAGGACGTCGAGGCGTCGTAGTCGACCGAGGACGGGCGGCCGTAGAACCACTGATGGCCCTCCCAGAGCTGGCCGATCGAGGAGCTTCCGACGACGCGGCCGTCGACCCGGATCAAGGAACCGTCGGCCTTGTCCGGCATCGTCAGCTGCGCGATCGCGGTGATGCTCAGCGGGTACGCGAGCCCGGTCAGCAGGCCCAGCACGACGACGGCGCGGAGCGCCCTGACGACGTTGCGGATCATACGAACCTCACCGCCTCGAGCACCATGTCGATCGCCTTGATCCCGATGAACGGAACCACGATCCCTCCGAGCCCGTAGATCAGCAGATTGCGGCGGAGCAGCCCGTTGGCGCCGATCGGCCGGTACCGGACGCCGCGGAGCGCGAGCGGCACCAGCGCGACGATGATCAGCGCGTTGAAGATGACCGCCGACAGGATCGCCGACCGGGGTGTGGCCAGGTCCATCACGTTGAGCGCGTCGAGCGCGGGCAGCACGCCGGCGAACATCGCGGGGATGATCGCGAAGTACTTCGCGACATCGTTGGCGATCGAGAACGTCGTCAGCGCGCCGCGCGTGATCAGGAGCTGCTTGCCGATCTCGACGATCTCCATGAGCTTCGTCGGGTTCGAGTCGAGGTCGACCATGTTGCCGGCCTCCTTGGCGGCGGTCGTCCCCGTGTTCATCGCGACGCCGACGTCGGCCTGCGCGAGCGCCGGGGCGTCGTTCGTCCCGTCGCCCGTCATCGCGACAAGCTTGCCGCCGGCCTGCTCGCGCTTGATCAGATCCATCTTGGCCTCGGGCGTCGCCTCGGCGAGGAAGTCGTCGACACCCGACTCCTGTGCGATGGCGGCCGCGGTGAGCACGTTGTCGCCGGTGATCATCACGGTGCGGATGCCCATCGCGCGGAGCTGGCTGAAGCGCTCGATGAGGCCCTCCTTGATGATGTCCTTCAGCTCGATCGCGCCGAGCGGTACCCGGTCCTTGGCGACCGCGAGAGGGGTCCCACCGGACCGGGCGATCCGCTCGACCTCCTCCGCGAGCTCGGTCGGGAGCTCGTGGCCGGACCAGCTGACGATCGCATCGACCGCGCCCTTGCGGATCTCGTTCCCGTCGATGTCGATGCCGCTCATCCGCGTCTGCGCCGTGAACGGGACGAACGTGGACCGGGTCTCCATCAGCTCGCGCTCGCGGATGCCGAACCGCTCCTTCGCGAGCACGACGATCGAGCGACCCTCTGGCGTCTCGTCGGCGAGCGAGGCCAGCTGCGCGACCTCGGCGAGCTCGCGCTCGTCGACCCCGGGGGCCGGGATGAACGCGACGGCCTGGCGGTTGCCCAGCGTGATCGTGCCGGTCTTGTCGAGCAGCAGGGTCGAGACGTCGCCGGCGGCCTCGACCGCTCGGCCGCTCATCGCCAGGACGTTCCGCTGCACGAGCCGGTCCATGCCGGCGATGCCGATCGCGGACAGCAGCCCACCGATCGTGGTGGGGATCAGGCAGACGAACAGCGCGATGAGCACCGCATCCGAGATGCGCCCGCCCGAGTAGACCGCGAACGGCTGCAAGGCCACGATCACGATCAGGAAGATGATCGTGAACTTCGCGAGGAGGATCGACAGCGCGATCTCGTTGGGGGTCTTCTGGCGCTCCGCGCCTTCGACCAGCGCGATCATGCGGTCGAGGAAGGTCTGACCGGGGTCCGCAGTGATGCGGACCTTGATCCAGTCCGAGAGCACCTTGGTCCCCGCGGTGACCGCCGAGCGGTCGCCGCCGGACTCCCGGATCACGGGGGCCGACTCGCCGGTGATGGCGGATTCGTCGACCGACGCGATGCCCTCGACGATCTCGCCGTCGCCGGGGATCGGCTCGCCCGCGGTCACCATCACGAGGTCGCCGGCCCGGAGCCGCGATGCGGGGACGGTCTCCTCGGTCCCGTCGGGCATCAGGCGGCGGGCGATCAGGTCCGCCCGTGTCCGTCGCAGGGCGTCGGCCTGTGCCTTGCCACGCCCTTCCGCCATCGCCTCGGCGAGGTTCGCGAAAAGCACCGTGAACCACAGGCCGAGCGCGATGGCGGTGTCGAAGGCTATCGGTCCCTCGCTCACGATGTCGGCGACGATCCGGATCGTGACCACGACCGAGACGACCTCGACCACGAAGATCACGGGGTTCCGCAGCAGCGTCACCGGGTTCAGCTTGACGAAGCTGTCGCGGACCGCCCTCCGGACTATCGGCGGGTCGAACAGCGGACGGGCCTCGATCGTCCCGTGTTCGGACTCCTGGGGCCTCGGGGTCGTGGTGACGGACATCAGAAGAGCCGTCCGCTGGTCAGGTGCTCGACGATCGGCCCGACGGCGAGCCCGGGCAGGAACGTCAGCGCGCCGATGATGAGGATCACGAAGGTGAGCAGGACCACGAACAGCGTGGTGTCGGTGTGGAGGGTTCCCGACGTGACCGGGACGGTGCCGGCGCGTCCGAGGCTGCCGGCCAGCGCGAGCCCGGCGAGGAGCGGCACGAACCGAACGGCCAGCATCAGGAGGCCGCCCGAGATCGCGTAGAACGGTCCGCTCGCAGTCAGGCCGGCGAAGGCCGAGCCGTTGTTGTTCCCCATGGAGAGGAATGCGTAGAAGATCTCGCTGAAGCCGTGCGGTCCTTGGTTCAGCCTGGGGTCCGTCCCCGCCGGCATCACCACGGCCACCGCCGCGAGCGCCAGGATCAGGATGAACGGAACGAGCACCGCGATCGCCGAGAGCTTGACCTCTCGCGCGCCGATCTTCTTGCCCAGGTACTCGGGCGTCCGCCCCACCATCAGGCCACCGATGAAGACGGCGATGATCGCGTAGAAGATCATCCCGTAGAGTCCGCTGCCGACCCCGCCGAAGATGACCTCGCCGATCGCCATGTTGAACATCGGCGCGACCGCGCCGAGCGGCCGGTAGGAGTCGTGCATCGAGTTCACGCTGCCGTTCGAGGCGTCGGTCGTCGCGACCGCCCACAGCGCGGACCCGTCGGTGCCGATCCGGAGCTCCTTGCCCTCGAGGTTCTGGGCCGACGCTGGGATGCCGGCGGCTACCATCGCCTCGGACCCGCTGTGCTCCTGAGGGACCGTGAGCGCCAGGCCGCCGATCATCAGCGTGAGCATCACGGCGAAGATCGCCCAGCCCTGGCGGACGTTGCCGACCCACTTGCCGAACGTGTAGGTCAGCGCGGCGGGGATCAGCAGGATCGAGAACATCTCGATGAAGTTCGCGACGCCGCCGACGCCGCCCTCGAACGGATGCGCGGAGTTGACGTTGAAGAAGCCACCTCCGTTCGTGCCGAGCTGTTTGATCGCGATCTGGCCGGCGACCGGCCCACGGGCGAGGGTCTGCTCGAAGCCCTGGATCCCGGAAGCGGACATGGACGAGCCGAGCGTCTGAACGACACCGTCGGCCACCAGCAAGATCGCCACGAGCGCCGCGAGAGGCAGCAGGATGTAGACCGTTCCGCGGACGAGGTCGCGCCAGAAGTTCCCGACCTCGTCCCGCTTCGAGCGCACGAACCCGCGGAACAGCGCGACGAGCACCGCCATCCCCACCGCAGCCGACACGAAGTTCTGGGAGGTCAAGGCGAGCATCTGGCTGAGGTAGCTCATCGTGGACTCGCCGCCGTACGCCTGCCAGTTGGTGTTCGTGACGAAGCTCGAGGCGGTGTTGAACGATACGTACTGGTCGATGGCGCCAAGTCCAAGCGGGTTGGCGGGCAGGTTGCCCTGGAGACGGAAGATCAGATACAGCAACAGCATCGACAGGACGCTGAACCACAGGCACGAGGCTGCGTAGCGCCGCCACGATTGCTCGACGGTGGGGTTCACCCCGATCAGCCGGTAGACGAGTCCCTCGGCCCGTCCGGTCCGCTCCCGTGAATAGACCAGGTACATGTAGGCGCCGAGCGGCGGCGTGAGGGCGATCAACAGCAGGACGTAGACGACGATCGTAACCATCAGAACCGCTCCGGGCGGATCAGGGCGTATCCGAGGTATGCGAGGAGCGCGACCGCGAGGATCAACTCGAGCAGGTCGGCGAGGTTCATACGCGCTCCAGCCCGGCGATCAGCGCGAAGAAGGCCCCGAACGCGACGATCGTGAGGGCGACCATCAGGACATCGAGCATCCCCGGCTCCTTCCACTGGTCGCGACCGCCCCTCGGGGCAGACGCCCTCTTCCGCCACCTCGAAGCGTAGAGAAGCGACATCAGGGGACCGTAAGGAACCCGTGGCGCCGTGTATGGGTTCCGTCAAAGCGCGCGTTCGGGTGCGCGGCCGCACCATCGGGGTGCGAGACTGACCCCATGACCGAGCCGTCGCGGGCCGTCCGGGATGAGCGCCTACGCTCGACGCTCCGACGGGTGCCCGCCCGGAACCGGGTGATCGGTTACCTGATCGCGATCGTCGGCAACGCCGCCCTCACGGTTGTGCTCATCCCGTTCCGCCCGGACCTGACGCCCCTCAGCAAAGGATTTGGGTTCCTCTGCGTCGTGACCGCCGCCGCGGCGGTAGGGGGCCTGGGTCCCGGGATCGCGGCATCGGTCCTGGGGTTCGTCCTGTTCAACTTCTACTTCCTCCCACCATACGGGACCTTCGCGATCGGGCAGGTCGAGCACGTGGTGGTCCTGTTCGTGTTCCTCGGTCTGTCGGTGCTGATCTCGGTGCTCCTGGCCCGCGCCTCGGACCGCGCCCGAGCTGCGGAGGAGCGAGAGTCGGAGCTCCGGACGCTGCAGGAGCTGAGTGCCGAGCTCGTCGGCCAGGCTCCCGGGCCCGATGCCTACGGGTCGATGCTGACGGCGCTCCTCGAGCGGTTCGGGTTCGACGCCGCCGCACTCTTCACGCGGGACGAGCGAGGCGCGGGCGGTCTCCGCGAGGAAGTCACGATCGGCGCCGCCGCCGGCAGCCTCCAGCCGCGTTGGGAACCCGGCGAGCCGGGTCGCCCGCCGGAGCGACTCCCCCTCACCGTGGGCGGACGGAGCCTGGGTCTCATCGTGATCCGCGGCGATCGCCCACCGCTCTCGCCTGCCGAGAGCCGAGTCCTGCGAGCCTTCTGCGACCAGTGTGCGCTGGTCCTTGAGCGCGATCGATTGCTGCGGTCGGCCACCCAGGCGGAGGTCTACCGACGGAGCGACGATCTGCGGCGTGCCCTCCTGGCGGCTGTGTCCCACGATCTCCGGACGCCCCTGGCGGTCATCAAGACCTCGGTCACCGATCTGCTCGAGCCGGGGATCCCTCGAACGGAGGAAGGGGAGCGCGAGGCGCTCGAGGCGATCGATCGCGAGGCGGACCGCCTGAACGCGCTGATCGCCAACCTCCTGGACATGTCGAGGATCGAGGCCGGAGTGCTGAAGGCCAACTTCGCGCCGATCGATCCTGTCGAGATCATCGTCGCGTGTGCAGAGACCATCCGAGCGCGCTGGCCCTCCGCCAGGGTGGAGATCGTGGCTGACCCCTCCGCGGGACTCGTCCGCGCCGACCCCATGTTCCTGGAGCGCACGACCACGAACCTCCTCGAGAACGCCGCGAAGGTCGCCACCGAGGCAACCGCCCACGATGTGGTCGCGACGGTCGCCAGGGTCGCGGATCGAGTGACGGTCCGTGTGACCGATCACGGGCCCGGCGTTCCGGAGCACCTTCGGCAGCAGCTGTTCCATCCCTTCTTCCGGTTGAGTGAGCGCACCCCGCGGCTCGGGGCGGGGCTCGGCCTCGCGATCGCGAAGGGGTTCCTCTCGCTGATGGATGGCGAGATCTGGTTCGAGGAGACCCCCGGGGGAGGCGCCACGCTTGCGTTCTCGTTGCCGGCGGTGTCCAGACACGAATGAGTGGCACGGTGCTGGTCGTCGACGACGAGCCGCAGATCCGGCACGCGGTGCGCCGTGCGCTCCAGGCACGTGGGTACGACGTCGCCCTGGCGGCCGCCGGCGAACAGGCTCTCGAGGAGGCCGAGGACGTCGCGCCGGACCTTGTCGTGCTCGACCTGAACCTGCCGACGATCGACGGGTTCGAGGTCTGCCGGCGGCTGCGCGAGTGGACGGCCGTCCCGATCTTGGTCCTCTCGGTGCGCGAGGACGAGTCTGACAAGGTCCGCGCGCTGGACCTTGGGGCCGACGACTACCTGACCAAGCCGTTCGGGGTGGACGAGCTCCTCGCTCGCGTGCGTGCGCTCCTTCGTCGGGCCGAGCCGCAGGAGACACTCCCGACGTTCCGGGCCGACGACGTCGAGATCGACCTGGCTACGCGCTCCGTGCGGCGAAGCGGGGCGTCGATCCGCCTCACGAGGACGGAATGGGAACTGCTGGAGGCCCTCGCCCGATATCCGGGCAAGCTCCTGACGCACGGGTGGCTGCTGCGGGAGGTGTGGGGCGAGGGCTACGGCGACGACGTCGACGTCCTCCGCGTGTTCGTGAGCCAGCTCCGAAAGAAGATCGAGCCGGATCCCCGCCGACCCCGCTTCGTCGTGACGGAGCTCGGTGTGGGCTATCGCTGGTCGGTCGAACCAGAGATTCGATAACGGGATGTCGCTGGTCGCCCGGCGCCCTCGGCGCTCGGCTAGCATTCGGGCGTGCCGTACCGGTTCCGCACGATCATCGAGCCGTTCCGGATCCACTCGGTCGAGCCGCTGCGGTTCCTCACCGAGGACGAGCGCCGCGGGAAGGTCCGCGAGGCCGGCTACAACCTCTTCCGTCTTCACGCGGACGACGTGCTGATCGACCTGCTGACGGACTCGGGAACCGGGGCGATGAGCCGGGACCAGTGGGCGGCGATCCAGCACGGCGACGAGTCGTACGCGGGGTCGCCCTCCTGGTACACGTTCCTCGAGGCCGTGCAGGACCTCTTCCCGTTCCCGCACGTGATGCCCACCCACCAGGGGCGCGCGGCCGAGAAGATCCTGTTCGGGGCGATCGGCGGCCCCGGGAAGGTGGTACCGAACAACACCCACTTCGACACGACCCGCGCGAACGTCGAGTTCACCGGCGCGGAGGCCGTGGACCTGGTGATCCCCGAGGGCCGCGAGCCCCAGACGCTCCACCCCTTCAAGGGCAACATGGACCTCGATGCGCTCGAGCGGCTGCTGACCGAGCGCGCCGCGGACGTTCCGGTCGTGTTCGTGACGATCACGAACAACTCCGGCGGCGGGCAGCCGGTCTCGCTCGAGAACCTCGGCGGCGTCCGCGCGCTCTGCGACCGCTTCGGCGTGCCCCTGTTCCTCGACGCATGCCGGTTCGCCGAGAACGCTTGGTTCATCAAGCTCCGTGAGCCGGGCCAGGCCGGCCGGGCGATCCCCGAGATCGTGCGCGAGATCGCCGGGCTCGCCGACGGCATGACGATGAGCGCGAAGAAGGACCCGCTCGGGAACATCGGCGGCTGGCTCGCGATGCGCGACGACGACCTGGCCGAGCGTTGTCGGAGCCTCTTGATCCTCACCGAGGGATTCGTGACCTACGGCGGGCTGGCCGGGCGCGACCTGGAGGCGATCGCCCAGGGCCTCCGCGAGTGCGTCGACGAGCACTACCTGCGGTACCGGATCCGCTCGACCGAGTACCTGGCGGAGGCGCTCGACGCCGCTGGCGTCCCGATCGTGAAGCCGGCGGGCGGCCACGCGGTCTACCTGGATGCCCGGGCGCTCCTGCCGCACATCACGCCGCTCGGGTATCCGGGTCAGGCGCTCGCCATCGCGCTGTACGAGGCCGGCGGGATCCGCGGCGTCGAGATCGGCACCGTGATGTTCGGTCGGCACCCCGACGGGACCGAGTCGCCGGCCGCGATGGACCTGGTGCGCCTGGCGATCCCGCGTCGCACCTACACGCAGAGTCACGTCGACTACGTGATCGAGGTGGTCAGGGCGGTCGCCGAGCGCGGCCCGGAGCTCCGCGGGTACCGGATCGTCGGGGAGCCGCCGCAGCTCCGGCACTTCACCGCACGTTTCGAGCCGCTCGGAGGTGAGCCGTGATCGAGGCCGCAGCCTGGGGGACGCTCGGCGCTTCGTCGCTCCTCGTCGGCGCCGCCATCGCGTTCGAGGTCCGGATGCGCCCGCGGACGCTCGCGATGATCATGGCCTTCGGGTCGGGCGTGCTGATCAGCGCGGTCGCCTACGAGCTCGTCGAGGAGGCCGTGAGGGTGTCGGCGAACGGCCTGATCGTTGCGGCGGGGTTCGCCGGAGGGGCGCTCGTGTTCTTCGCGGGGGACGAGCTCATCGACCGCCGGGCGGCTGGGGGCGGCGGAGGACTCGCGATCGTCCTCGGCGCGGTGTTGGATGGCATCCCCGAGTCGGTCGTCATCGGGATCTCCCTGATCGCGGGGGGATCGGTCAGCGTGGCCGTGCTCGTGGCCGTGTTCCTGTCGAACGTGCCCGAGGCGATCTCGGCGACCGCCGATCTCGTGGAGGGCGGGTGGTCGAGGCGCTCGGTCACCCTCCTGTGGTCGGTGGTCGTGATCGCGTCGGGCGCATCCGCGCTCCTCGGCTTCGCGCTGCTCCAGGACGCCTCCGGATCCTGGATCGCGGCGATCCAGGCCTTCGCCGCCGGCGCGATCCTCACGATGCTCGCCGACGAGATGATCCCCGAGGCCTATCGGGAGGCCGTCTCGAGCAGGCATCGCAAGGCCGTCGGCCTCGCGACGGCCCTCGGGTTCGCCCTCGCGGCCGGGCTGTCCTTCCGGACCTAGCCGACCCGCTTGCGCGAACGGGTCGGCCCGGGCAGAGTGCGCTGCATGCCCAGCGGCGATGCGATGCCGGGACCAACCTCGGCGACCGGCCCCGAACCAGCCTCCGACGCGGACCCCACCGCGTGGTCCGAGATCCGCCGGGATCTGACCGCGTCTGCCCGTGCGTTCGTCGACTCGTTCCGCTCCCGGGAGCTCGCACGGGCGCAGGCCGCGTACCTCGCGTTCTCGTTGACCGAATGGGGGGGGTTCATCGCCCTGGTCGTGTACGCGTTCCGGGACGGCGGGATGCGCATGGTGGGTCTCGTCGCGCTCCTCCAGCAGATCCCGGCGGCCGTCGTCGCCTCGTTCGGATCGGTGCTCGGCGATCGATACGACCGCCGCCGCGTCCTCGTCCTCGTGTTCGTAGCGCTGACCTCCGTCACGCTGGGCGCCGGTGCGGCGATGGTCGCGAACGCGCCGGCGCCGGTCGTGTACGTGCTGGCGGCCTCGTCCGGCTGGGTGCTCACCCTCGTCCGACCCACGTACAGCGCCCTCCTGCCGTGGATCGTCCGGTCGCCCCGAGAGCTCACGACGAGCTACGCGGCGAACGGTCTCATCACGAGCGTCTCGATCTTCATCGGACCGATGCTCGTCGGGGGCGTCCTCGCGGTCGTCGCTGGCGGGTCCATATCGGGTCCCGGTCTGGCGTACCTCACGCTCGGTGGGATCCTGCTGGTCGGGACGTTCATCGCCTCGACGATGCGCACCACGAACCGCATCGAGGGCGAGGAGGTCGTGGAGGGGTTCCGGCTGGGCGAGCTGGGAGCGGGGTTCCGGTACGCGTTCCGAGACCGGCGGTGTCGGCTCCTCGTGGGGCTGATCGGCAGCAGCACGTTCCTGCTCGGCACGATCGACACCCTCATCGTCGTGCTCGCGGTCGATCTGCTCGGGACCGGGGATGCGGGCGTCGGCTTCCTGAACGCCGCGCTCGGCGTGGGGGCGATGATCGGCGCCTCGGTCGCGATGGTGGCCGGGCAGCGTCCCCGCCTGTTCCCGTCCTTCCGGGCGGGGCTCGTGTCCTCGGGCGCGCCGCTCGCGCTCATCGCCGCCGCGCCCGCTCTCGGCGCGCCGATGCTCGCGGTCGCGGGCGGCGGCATGACGCTGTTGGACGTCACGGGCGTGACGATGCTCCAACGCATCGTCCCCGACGACAAGCTGTCACGGGTCTACGGCGTCCTCGAGACGCTCTACATGGCGAGCGAGGGCGTCGGTGCCTTCCTGGCCGCCCTGGCCGTCGGGTGGGTCGGCCCGCGGTGGACGCTCCTCGTCGCCGGTGCGCTCCTACCCGTCGCCGGGTTCCTCGTCCGCCGGCGGATGGCCTCGCTCGACGTCGGCGTCCGCGTCCCGAGCCACGAGATGGCCGTCCTTCGGGAGACCGACCTGTTCGAGCCGCTCCCGCCGACGGCGCTCGAACGGGTGGCGCGCAACGTCGTGCCGGTCCGCGTCCCGGCCGGTGACGTGGTGATCCGCCAGGGGGACCGCGGTGATCGGTTCTACGTCATCGAGCGGGGCACGGCCCGTGTGACCAGTCGGAACGCCCCGGTGGCCGAGCTCGGTCCGGGCGCGTACTTCGGCGAGGTGGCGCTGCTGTACGACCAGCCGAGGAATGCCACGGTGACCGCCGAGACCGATCTCACGCTGTTCGTCCTGGAGCGAGACGAGTTCCTGAGAACCGTGACCGGTCACGACGCCGTCGGCACGCTCGCGCGTCGGACCGCCGACGCGAGATCGAACCTGGACGCAGCGAACCCCTAGTCATCGGCGGCGGCGGACCCGCTGGGCTCGGTGAGCGCCGCCGAGAGCTCGGCCCCGAACAGGTAGAGGCCGGTCGTGAGCCGGAGCACGACGAGGGTCCCGACGACCGCGCCGATCGCGCCGTACGTGAGCGTGGCGTTCGCGACGAGGCGGGCGACGACCAGGCCGCCGAGGAGCTCGAACAGCGCCCATGCCAGTGTCATCACGAGGGCGCCCGGGACGTGGCTCCTCCAGGGTCCGGACGAGGGCGTGAGCACGACGTACGAGAGCAGGAACAGCCCGAACGTGAGCACCGCGGTGGTCGCGAACCCCAGGACCTGAAGTGGGATCTCGGCGGCGCCCGCCCCCTCGATCGCTGTGATCAGCCCGGTGGCCGCGGGCAGGACGCCGACGATCGCCACGAGGCCGAGCGTGGTCCCGATCGCGCGCAGGAGCCTGCTCGCGACCCGCTCGGGCGGCGCGCGGAAGACGACGCCGAGCGCCGTCGCGGCGCGGCGCGCCAGGGCGGACGCGGTCCACAGCAGCCCGAGGAAGCTGACGATCCCGAGGACGACGCCGCCCTCCTCCAGGTTCTCCAGCTGGTCCTCGGCCCCCTCCACGACCTCGACCGAGGTCACCCGGGCGACGAGCCCGTAGACCGAGAGCGCGACGAGCGACAGGGCCAGCGTGGAGAGGAAAAGCTGGTACGCGAGGGCCGCGGCATGCGTCGAGACGTCGTCCGCGGCGGATCGCAGCCGTACCGAGCGGACCAACCGGACGGGCGGCCACTGCGCTAGGGTTCCCCGCATCGGCACACAGCATGACAGCGAGGGGACGGTGCCAGCGTGAACATCCGACCCGCCACGAGCGACGACGACGAGTTCCTGAAGAAGATGCTCTACGAGGCAGCGGCGTGGAACCCCGACTGGCCGCGCGAGCAGGTGATCGAGGCCCTCGCGGACCCGGTGCTTGAGCGCTTCCACCGCGACTGGGGTCGGCGGGGCGACCTCGGCGTGATCGCCGAGCTCGAGGGCGTTCCCGTCGGGGCCGCCTGGTTCCGCCTGTTCTCTGCCGACGAGCCGGGCCACGGGTTCGTCGACGAGGAGACCC
Organism: Actinomycetota bacterium; assembly: GCA_035718185.1. Taxonomy (GTDB): domain Bacteria; phylum Actinomycetota; class UBA4738; order UBA4738; family HRBIN12; genus HRBIN12. The sequence goes on along the minus strand of DASTHN010000201.1, from coordinate 6,692 downwards.
CGGAGCTGGGCATCGCGGTCGAGCCGCTCCACCGCCGGAAGGGGATCGGGGAGACGCTGCTCCGCGCGCTGATCTCGGAGGCGCGCCAGCAGGGGTTCAAGGCGCTGTCGCTGTCGGTCGCCCCGCACAACCGCTCGCGGATGATGTACGAGCGGACCGGCTTCCGGAAGGTCGGCGAGGACGGCGGGAGCTGGACCATGCTGCTCGAGCTGCACTGAGCGGCGGGCCGGGTCCCCTCAGGCGTCCTCGCGGGTGTCCGATGGGACGGCGCCCGTCGAGTGCTCGGCGTGCTCCTCGGCCCCCGGGGCTTCCTCGGCCCGGATCGTCCGGAGCCGGTGCCAGACGAACCAGACGAGCGCCGCGAGGATGGCGACCGCGACGGCCCAGGAGACCGGGCGGAGGATCCGTTCCACCGTCTCCCAGCGCTCGCCGAGGAGGTACCCGAGCCAGGTGAGCGCGATGCACCAGGGCAGGCAGCCGAGGACCGTGAACACCGTGAACTTCCAGAACGGCATCCGAACGACGCCCGCCGGCAAGCTGATGAACGTCCGCACGACCGGCAGGAGGCGACCGAAGAACACCGTCGGCTCCCCATAGCGCTCGAACCAGTCGTGGGCCCGATCCACCTCGTGCGGGCGGATCAGCAGGTACCGGCCCCACCGAGCGACGAACGGCCGGCCACCCACGTAGCCCGCCCAGTACGCGAGCCACGACCCGACGAGGTTGCCCAGCGTCCCGGCCAGGACGACGGGCCAGAACTCCAGCTGCAGGTCGGGGGCCAGGAACGTCGCCGAGACGAGGGCGCCGCCGAACACCATCGTGACCTCGCTCGGGATCGGGATGCAGGCCGACTCGAGCACCATGAGCACGAAGATCGCCAGGTACCCGTAGGTGGCGACGTTGTCGATGATGAACTGGGTGAGCCAGTCGAGCAGGGGGACTCCGAGGGTTCCGGCGACGCGACCGAGGGTATCACCCGGCCTCGGGACCTCCCCGAGGTTGCGTCCGAGGGGTACCCTGCGCGCGATGACGATGCGAGGGTTGGCATGGGGGGCTGGTACCCTGCGGCGCTGGAGGCCCGCCGGATGCGCGGGATCTCGCGTCCCCTCCACCACTGAAGGCAGGCGGTAGCGTGGCGAAGACCCTGGTGGTCGTCGAGTCGCCCGCGAAGGCGAAGACGATCGAGAAGTACCTGGGGCCGGACTATGCGGTCCGGGCCTCCTACGGCCACATCCGCGACCTGCCGAAGAGCGAACTCGGCGTCGACGTCGAGCGCGACTTCCGCGTCGTCTACCAGGTCCCCGAGGACTCGAAGCGGCACGTCACCGAGCTGAAGAGGGCCCTGAAGACGTCCGGGGACCTGATCCTGGCGACCGACTACGACCGCGAGGGTGAGGCGATCGCCTTCCACGTGGCCACGCTCCTCGGGGTCGATCCCGAGCGCGCCAAGCGGGTCACGTTCACCGAGATCACCCGCGACGCGATCCTCGAGTCCTTCGCCCACCCGCGCGAGATCGACCTGCAGCTCTTCGACGCGCAGGAGGCCCGCCGGGTGCTCGATCGCCTGGTGGGCTACAAGATCAGCCCGATCCTGTGGCGCCGGGTCCGCCCCGGCCTGTCGGCCGGGCGGGTCCAGTCGGTCGCCGTCCGGCTGATCGTCGAGCGCGAGCGCGAGATCCGCGCATTCGTGCCGGTCGAGTACTGGAGCGTCGACGTCCGGCTTGCCCCCGATGGCGATGAGCACGCCTTCCTCGCCCGGCTGACCCGGATCCCCGAGGGCAGGCTGGCCACGTCGCCGGACAAGAAGGGCACCCTGCTGTCGTCGGAGGCCGAGGCGCATGCGCACGTCGAGCGCCTCCGGCGGGCCGGGTACCGCGTGACGAAGGTCGAGCGCAAGGAGCGCAAGCGCTCGCCAGCGCCGCCGTTCACCACCTCGACGCTCCAGCAGGAGGCGGCCCGGAAATTGGGGTTCGGCGCGCGCAAGACGATGACGATCGCCCAGCGCCTGTACGAGGGCGTCGACCTCCCCGGCGAGGGGACCGTCGGCCTCATCACGTACATGCGGACCGATTCCGTGAACCTTGCCGAGTCCGCCCTGCGTGAGATCGCCGGCTTCATCCGTACGGAGTACCCCCCCGAGTACTCCCTGGCCGAGCCGCGCCGCTACCGGACGCGCTCGAGGAACGCCCAGGAGGCGCACGAGGCGGTCCGGCCCACGTCGGTGCTGCGGCACCCAGGGCGGGTGGCCTCGGCGCTCGATCGCGACCGGTTGCGCCTGTACACGTTGATCTGGCAGCGGACGGTGGCGAGCCAGATGGCCGAGGCCCGCTTCAACCAGGTGGGCGTCGACGTGGAGGCCTCGGTCGACGGGGTCGCCTACGGCCTGCGGGCGACCGGGCAGACGCTCATCTTCGACGGGTTCATCCGCGTCTACCGGGAGGGCCGCGACGAGGGGCCCGACGAGGACGCCGAGGCCCGCCTGCCCGAGCTCGCCGTCGACCAGATCCTGCGGATGCTCGAGGTCCTGCCCGAGCAGCACTTCACGCAGCCGCCGCCGCGGTACACGGAGGCCTCGCTCGTGAAGACGCTCGAGGAGCTCGGGATCGGCCGGCCGTCCACGTACGCCTCGATCATCTCGACGATCCAGGAGCGCGGGTACGTCCGCCTGCAGGACAAGCGCTTCTATCCCGAGGACGTCGCAGAGGTCGTGATCGACAAGCTCGTCGAGCACTTCCCCGAGATCGTGAACGTGAACTTCACCGCCCGGATGGAGGAGGAGCTCGACCAGATCGCCGAGGGTGCGACGGCGCGCTCCCGTGTGCTCGGCGAGTTCTGGGAGCCGTTCTACGAGGACCTCGAGCGCGCGGAGGAGAAGTTCGAGCGCTACGTCGAGGAGCTCGACGAGGACTGCCCCCGGTGCATCGAGGAGGGCCGGACGCCCCCCGGCCGCCTCCAGATCCGGCTCGGGCGCTACGGGAGGTTCATCGGCTGCTCGCGCTACGCCGCCGAGGACGGTGGATGCAAGTACATCCGCAACCTGAACGGTGAGGAGCGACCCGAGCCCGAGCTCCTGGACGAGACGTGCCCGGAGTGTGGCCGGCAGCTCGCGCGCAGGGTCGGCCGGTACGGCCCCTTCGTCGGCTGCTCCGGGTATCCGGAGTGCCGATACATCAAGCGGGAGCCGCCGAAGTCGACCGGGATCACGTGCCCGCAGTGCGGACAGGGGCAGATCGTCGAGCGGCACACGCGGTTCGGCCTCATGTATGGATGCGATCGGTACCCGGACTGCGACTTCGCGGTGAACAACCCGCCGGTTCCCGACCATCCCTGTCCCGAGTGCGGCTCGCTGCTGGTCCGCCGTCCCAAGTCGTACCGTTGCTGGAACTGCGGCGCCGAGCTCGACCTCGGGTTCGCGGTCACGAAGTCGGGTGACCCGGAGGCAGAGGCGGAGTCGCGCGCCGCGAAGTCGGCCGCCCGAGCCGCTCGGGCCGCGAAGAACAAGGCCCCGAAGAAGACCGCCGCGAAGAGGACGACGAGGAAGAAGAGCACCGCGAAGCGCAAGAGCCCCGCGAGGAAGGCGCCGAGCGGCACGGAGCGCTCGACCGCCGCGGCGGGCTCGAACGAACGCGGGACCGCGGAGGGGTAGTTGTCCACGATCGCCGACGAGGTCGCGGCGCTCCGAGGCACCCGACCGGCGACCTTCAAGGACCTCCTGACCCACCCGGCGTTCTCCAAGCTCCTCGCCGCGCAGACCGTCTCGTCGCTCGGCGACTGGGTGGGGTTCGTGGCGGTGGCGGCACTGGTCAACCGCCTGGGTGGCAATGTCGGCGCGTATGCGGTCGCCGGAGTCATGGTCGCGAGGATGCTTCCCGCCGTGCTCTTCGGGCCGATCGCCGGCGTGCTGGTCGACCGGATGGACCGCAAGCGGATGATGATCCTGGCTGACCTGTGCCGGGCAGGGCTCTACGCATCGATCCCCTTCCTCGGCAAGCTGTACTTCATCTTCATCGTGTCCTTCACGATCGAGTGCTTCTCGCTGCTGTGGAGCCCTGCCCGGGACGCGAGCCTGCCGAACCTCGTGCCGCGCAGACAGCTCGCGAACGCGAACTCGCTGGGTCTGATCACCACCTACGGCACGCTGCCGCTGGGCGGCCTCGTCTTCGCGTTCCTCGCCGGTGGGTCGGATCTCATCCCGGTCTTGAGCGACAACCCAGAGGCGTTGCCGCTCCTGCTGGATGGCCTCACGTTCGTGTTCTCCGCGTTCATGCTGAGCCGGATCGCGTTCCCGCCGCAGGCGGCCCGTACGGGTGAGCGGCTCGATATGTCGCGGGTCGGTCGCGACATCGTCGACGGTCTCCGGTTCCTGCGCGAGAGCTCGCTCGCATCCGCGATGACGCTCGGCATCGTCGTTGCGTTCACGTCCGTCGGCGCGGTGCTCGCCGTCGGGACGATCTTCGCGCAGAGGACGCTCGGAGCCGGAAACACCGGCTGGGGGGTTCTCGTCACGTCGTTCGGCGTCGGCATGGCGATCGGGATGGCGCTCTCGAACAAGGCCGTGGACTTCGTCGACCGCGAGCACGTGTTCGTCTGGTCCCTCCTCGCGGCGGGCGGCACGCTGTTCGTCCTCGCGGCCATGCCGAACATCCAGCTCGCGTCGATCCTCACCGTCGTCCTCGGCGTGTGCTGCGGATCCGCCTGGGTGAGCGGCTACGTCTTGCTACAGGAGAACGTCGAGGACGAGTTCCGTGGTCGGACGTTCGGAGCGCTCACCGTGCTGTCGAGGTTGGGGCTGTTCCTGTCGCTCGCCGCCTTCCCGGTCCTCGCGGGTATCGTTGGGTCTCGTGAGGTCGTCATCGCGGATCAGCGCTTCGACCTGTCCGGCACGCGCGTCGCGCTGTGGGTCGCCGGAGCGATGGTCGTCGTCGCGACCCTGTTCACGCGTCGCGGTCTGTCCCGGTACCGCATCGGCCGCCCGCAACCCCTCGCGCTCGTGCCGAAGCTGAAGCGTGCCCCGTCGAAGGGCGTGTTCGTCGCCTTCGAGGGCGTCGAGGGCTCGGGCAAGGGCACACAGATCCGGCTGGCGAAGGAGTACCTGGAGGCCCAGGGCGTGAACGTGCTCGTGACACGAGAGCCCGGCGGCACCGTCGTGGGCGAGAAGCTCCGCGAGCTGCTGCTCGACCACGACACCGGCATGGTGGAGGCCCGGACCGAGGCCCTGCTGTTCGCCGCGAGCCGCGCGCAGCACGTGACCTCGGTCATCCGGCCAGCGCTCGCCGAGGGCAAGGTCGTGATCTGCGACCGCTACATCGACTCCAGCCTCGCGTACCAGGGCTGGGCGCGCGGTGTGGGCGAGCAGGACGTCCTGACCCTGAACGTGTGGGCGACGCAGGGCCTGTTCCCCGACCTCACGGTCCTGCTGCACCTCGAGCCCGAGGCCGGCCTGTTGCGTTCCCTGGAGGAGCCGGACCGGATCGAGGTCGAGGGCGGCGAGTTCCACGCGAAGGTCGCCGACGCCTACCTGAAGATCGCCGAGGAGCACCCCGAGCGCTTCATCGTCATCGATGCCGACGACACGCCCGAGCGGGTCCACGAGCAGGTCATCCAGGCGCTGAAGCGCGTCCTGGACCGCGAGGAGGACGACGACGCCCGCTGACGTCCTCGACCGCGTGCCCGGGCAGGACCAGGCGATGGCGTTCCTGCGGCAGGCCGCGGCGCGGCCGCATCACGCCTACCTCCTGGCAGGCCCCGAGGGCGGAGGCAAGTCCCTGGCCGCCCGGGCGTTCGCGGCTGCGGTGCTCTGCGCCGAGGGAGGGTGCGGGAGGTGCCGTTCGTGCCGCCTGGCGCTCGAGGACAAGCACCCCAACGAGTTCCTCGTCGAGCCCGAGGGCCGCGACATCCACGTCGAGACCGTGAAGCAGGAGATCTGGCACCCCGCCTACCGGACGGCGCCGGAGCCCGGCCGCAAGGTGTTCGTGATCCGCGAGGCGGACCGGCTGAACCCCTCCGCGGCCGACGCGCTGCTGAAGGTGCTCGAGGAACCCCCCGCCGACGCGGTCTTCCTGTTGCTCTCGGCGCGCCCCCACGAGTTGCCCGAGACGGTGCTCTCGCGCTGCCATGTCGTGACGTTCGCGCCTCTGTCCGAGTCGTTCGTCGTGCAGACGCTCACCGCCGAGGGGGCCGACCCCGGGCGGGCGGCGCTCGCGGCCCGCCTGTCGGGCGGCAACCTGGGGCGCGCGCGGCGTCTGGCCGTCGACGACGAGGGTCTCGCGTTCCGGGAGGTGGCGCGCAGGGCGCTCGAGCGCTCGGCGGCGGGACCGGCCGGGGCGCTCGAGGCCGCCGAGACCGTGCTCGTCGCCGCGGAGCGGTACCGCAAGAGCCTGACCGAGTCGCTGAAGGACGAGCTCGCGCCGTTCCTGGATGATTCCGGGCGTCCCGAGGAGGCCTACCGCGGCGCCGTGCGGCGGCTCGAGGAGCGTCACAAGCGACGGGTCCGTCGTGCCGAGCGCGACTACGTGGACTGGGTGCTCCTGGCCGCCTCGGCGATCCTGCGCGACCGCGTGGTCGTCGCGGTCGGTGGCGGCGGCGAGCTGCTGATGAACCCGGATCTCACACCGGCCGCCGAGCCGGTCCGCGACTCGGCGGCGGGCGTGGTGGCGATCGAGGAGGCCCGCGCCGCGCTCGCCGAGGAGCTG
>DASTHN010000200.1:0-7165 GCA_035718185.1 Actinomycetota bacterium | reverse complement strand
TGTCAACGACCGAGGGGACGCCGACGGCTCTGCACCGCTCGGCGAGCGCCGGCAGGTCGGCGACCGTCACGTTCGGGTTCGCGATCGCCTCCACGTAGAAGAGCGCCGCGCCGGGCAGGGCCCCGGCGACGGCGTCGAGGTCGTGCGGGTCGACGAACGTCACGTCGATCCCGTAGCGCGGCAGCACCGTGGCCATCAGCGAGTACGTGCCGCCGTAGAGCTCCGAGCTCGAGACGATCCGGTCGCCCGCCCGCGCGAGGGACGTGATCGTCGTGTGGATCGCCGCCATCCCCGAGGCGAACGAGAAGGCCGCGTCGGTGCCCTCGAGCTCGGCCATCAGTCCCTCGAACGCCGCGAGGGTGGGGTTGCCGTACCCGCGCGTGTAGGTGTAGCCGGCGCGGCGGAAGGCGATCGTCTCGGCGTACCGCTCCGAGGTCTCGAAGCGGAAGGTCGAGGTCTGGAAGATCGGGACGCTCGGGGTGTCCTGGTCGACCGGCGGCATCCTGACCCCGTGCACGGCCCGCGTCGAGAACCCCCGTCGCCGCTCGTCGCTCACCGGCCCACCCTACCCTCGGCTCCACCGCTTCGGGTACTCGGCGCGGAGCTCGTCGACCAGCAGGGTGAGTCGGCCCATCACGTCGTCGGTGAGCCTGCGGACCTCGGCGGCACGGGCCTCGCCGCCCAGGACGACCGGCTCGCCGGCCCGCAGCCAGATCGGACGGCCGAACTCGATCTTGCGCCTGCCCGAGCGACGCCAGACGTACTGTCCGCCCCACGTCGCCACCGGGATCACCGGCGCGCCGGTCGCGAGCGCCAAGCGCACCGCCCCGGTCTTTCCCCGACCCGGCGACAGATCCGCGGTCGGCGTCTCGCTCGTGCCCTCGGGGTACACGAACACGATCTCGCCGTGCTCGAGGGACTGGGTCGCAGCCTCGAGCGGCGCCTGGTCGCCGGTGCCGCGGCGCACCGGGATCTGCCCCGCCCCGCCGAGCACCATCCGCAGGAACGGGTTCTCGAACAGCTCGGCCTTCGCGAGGAAACGCGGTCTCCGCCCCGCGCGGACCACGAAGTAGGCGTGCGCGAACGGGTCGACGTAGGACAGGTGGTTGCCGACGACGATCGCGGGGCCCTCGGAAGGGATCCGATCGAGCCCGTCGAACCGCCAGTTGAACCACAGCTTGAACGGCGGCAGCAGCGCGACCTTGGTTGCGTGGTACCAGGGCTCCAGCGGGCGCCTCCTCGCTGCTCGCGGCTCGGGCCCGGCGATGCTACCGCGTCGAGCGACCCGGCCGGAGCGAGTAGCCTTGGGCGGTGCGCGTCATCGTCATCCCGGTGAAGTCCCTCGGCCGATCGAAGTCCCGGCTGTCGAGCGTCCTGTCCCCGCTCGAGCGCGGAGCCCTGACGCTCGCGATGCTCGAGGACGTCCTGGACGTGACGCTCTCGCTCGTCGCGTGGGAGACCTGGGTCGTCTCCCCCGACGAGGTGGTGCTCGAGGTCTCGGCACGCCGAGGGGTCCGCACGCTCGTGGAGGATCGGCCGGGACTCTCGGCGGCGATCCGTCAGGCGGAGACCGTCGCGATCGCGGAGCACGCGCAGGCGCTCGCGGTCCTGCCCGGCGACCTCCCGCTGCTCACGGCCGAGGCGCTCACGGCCGCCTTCCGGACGCTCGGTCCGGTCGTGGTCGCCCGCTCGGCCCGCGAGGGCACCAGCCTGCTGCTCCGTCGTCCGCCCCGCGCGATCTCGGCACGCTTCGGCGCCGAGTCGTTCCGCAAGCATCTCGAGCTGGCCGAGGCGAAGGGGCTGCCCGCCGCGGTCGTGGACCGGCCCGCGCTGGCGTTCGACCTGGACGAGCCCGGCGACATCCTGACGATGCTCGAGGAGGGCAGGCGCGGGCGAACACGCGACGTGTGCCTGGGGATGGATCTGGGCGGCCGGCTGACCGCGCACGGGTAAGCTGGTCGGCGCCGCGGGTCGAGGAGGGGAACGGATGGCGCAGGGGACGGTCAAGGACTTCGACATCGAGGCCCGGACGGGCTCGGTGCTCATGGAGGACCGGACCGAGGTCCACATCGACCCCACGTCGATGGAGGGCTCGGGCATCCGCTACCTGCGGCTCGGCCAGCGTGTGAAGTTCGACCTCGTCGAGGAGGGCGGGCGCAAGGTCGCCCGGACCCTCCGGATCGTCACCCTGTAACGGCGGTCAGCGGGCGCGCGCCGACTTGGCCGGCACGCGGCGGCGCTTGGCCGCCACCATCTCCTTGAACTCCTTCCCCGCGAGGAACCACGGCAGATCGCGGGCGGGAACGACGATCGGCGTCTGGGGCTTCCGCGGGTTCCGAGCGATCCGCTTGTTCCGGCGCTTCCGCTCGAAGGTCCCGAAGCCCACGAGGGACACCCGTTCGCCCTTCGCGACCGTCTCGCGGATGACGTCCATCGCGGCGTCGACCGTGCGGCCGATCTCCGCCTTGCTGGCGCCGGTCCGCTTCGCGATCTCGGCGACGAGCCCGTTCTTGTTCATGCTCGCTCCCCCTCTGCCTTGCCTCACGCTACTCACGGCTCGGGGCGGCGGTCAATGCCTTTCGGCGCAGTGGATACGGGCCATTGCGCCGAACCGGCCCAAGGGTCCGAGCGCGGCGGGAGGCGGGCGAACCTGCGGGTGGGCGACCGGGAGGCCTGATAGCATCGGAGGCCCGGCCCGCGTGGCCGGGTCACGTTTGGCCCGTGGGGTAATGGTAGCCCGACTGACTCTGGATCAGTTAGTCCTAGTTCGAATCTAGGCGGGCCAGCGCAGCGCCGTCGGCCCCGCGCCCGCAGGGCTGATGGCCTCTCTCGACCCGCCGCTCCCCGGCCTACCGTGGGCTCGGAGGCACCTCCGCCGGTGCCCAGGACGAGGGGGGCGGGACATGACCGACACGAGCGGACCGAAGTACGTCGAGCGCCAGCTCGTCACCCGGAGCGACCAGGGCGATTGTCGTGCCGCCATGCACATGCTCGAGGGCCTGCCCGGCATCCGCCGGGTCTGCATCGACCCGAAGGGCGGCAACTTCTACGTCACGTTCGACCCTCGCCGAGTCTCGGACGACGAGCTGCTCGCCGTCCTCCACCAGCACGGGTTCGAGCTCGTCAGCTGGCAGCCGGCGGGTCTGCGCGGTCGCGCCCGCCAGCGCGAGTGGCTGCTCGAACAGATCTCCGAGCTCGTGCAGCATGCCGAGGACCTGGACCGCGGCAAGTACGCCGAGGGGATGATGAAGGGCGCCGCCGACGCGTACCTGCGCGCTGGACGGGCGTTCGGCCTCATCGCGGACGAGGAGATCCGCGAGCTGATCCCGTCCCGCTTCCTCGAGCACGTGAAGGCGGAATGACGGCTACGTCAGCGGCGTGGGGTCCAGCACGAGCGGCGGCAACGGGTCCTGGCTGAAGTCGAACTCGCGCAGGAGATCCCCGAGGATCCGGACCTCCTCGCGGACCGTCGGCCGCGAGTCCGGCCGACTGAGGGTTCGGGGGTCCAGCCGCTCCGAGGACAGGAACAGGTCCTCGATCAGCTTCAGGTAGGCGTCGAACGTGAGCACCTGGCTGTCGATCGTCCCGGCCTTCGCCCACGGGCTGATCAACAGGCCCGGCACCCGGATCCCGTAGCCGTTCATGTCCACCCTGCGCGGCTCGAGGTGGTCGTAGAAACCGCCCCAGTCGTCCCACGTGAGGAAGATGGCTGTCGACCCCCAGTCGGGGCCCTTCATCGCGGCGTTGACGATCCTCGTCACGTGTCGCATGCCCTTCCAGATCGGCTCGTCGCTCCCCGGGTGCTCGCCGACGCCCCCGTACGGCACGACCCACGAGACCGAGGGCAGCGTGCCGTCGGCCGCGGCCGCGAAGTACTCGGCATGGCCGCGGACGTTCTCGATCTGCCGGTTGTCGCGGACCGTGGTGAACCACGGCAGCGGGTTCTGCTGCGACACGGTGCGCCGGTCCGAGGCCGAGCTCTCGCACGGCTCGTACAGGCACGTGTCGTCGCCCACGAAATAGCTCCACGAGACGCCGTTCTCGTGCAGCAGGTACGTGATGTCGGTCCAGCCCCAGATCGGCCGGTCCTCGTGGTTGCGCTGGATCTGCGCCTCCTCCTGCAGCTCCAGGTTCGATGTGCACGACATGGGATCGCGCGGGTTCCGGCACCTCGCCGCCCACGCCGAGACCAGGTACAGGTGGGCCGGCAGGGTCCACGAGTCGGCCGGGGCGAACATCCGGTCCTGCAGCACGAACCGGTCCGCGTACCTCCAGTAGTTCGGGATGTCCCGGCGGGTGTGGTAGCTCATCACGTCGGGCTGGTCCTGCGGTCCGAGGAACCCGTCACAGCGCGGACCGTCCCGATCCTTCGCGCATGGTCGACCCGCCGCGATCGCCGCCTGGACGAACCCATCCATCCGGCCGCCGTTCACGTCCATCTCCGAGTAGCGCTGCGAGTGCGGGCCGCCCTTCTGCCACTGGTTCCGTGAGTGGTACGGGCGGACGCAGTGTCCGAGGACCGGGTCCGGGATGCACGGCTGCGGCTTGCCGGCGGCGGTCATCGGGATGCCCTTGGCGCCCGGGTAGGTGCCGAAGTAGTGATCGAACGACCGGTTCTCCTGCACGATGAAGATCAGATGCTCCAGGTGCAGGCGGGCCTGGTCGAGCTTCGTGAGGTCGCCGGCCGGGGCCGTGGTCTCGGCTCCCGCGGGCGACGGGGAGGCCGTGGCGGTCGTCGGTGTCGTCGCACCGATCGCCGCCGGCTCGGTGCACGCCGCGGCGAGGATCGCCAGGGCGACCATCGCGACGGACGCTGGCGGCCTCACGGCGCCAAGCTTACGTGTCGGGGATGGACGCCGGGCCAGGTTCGGGCGTGGGATCGAGGATCATCGGCGGCTGCGGGTCCTGCTTGAAGTCGAACTCCTTGCGGAGATCGCCGAGGATCGAGACCTCCTCGCGGACCGTGGGCCGCGAGTCCGGCCGGCTCATCGTCGCGGGATCGAGCCTCGCGCCGCCCAGGAACAGGTCCTCGATGAACTTCAGGTAGGAGTCGAACGTGAGGACCTGGCTGTCGACCGTGCCGGCCTTCGCCCAGGGGCTGATGAGGAGTCCCGGGACGCGGATCCCGTAGCCGTTCTCGTCCACGCGTGGCGGCTGGATATGGTCGTAGAAGCCGCCCCAGTCGTCCCACGTGAGGAAGATCGCCGTCGTCTCCCACAGGTCGCTGCGCATGATCGCGTTCACGACTCGGGTGACGTGGGCCTGTCCCTTCGTGAGAGGGGCGCCGTTCCCCGGATGTTCGCTGCTGCGGCCGGCCGGCATCACCCAGGAGACCGACGGCAGGGTACCGTCCCGGATCTGCTGGTACAGGTCCGCGTGGAGCCGGATGTTCCCGAAGTCGTCCTGCTCGTGCGTGGTCGTGAACGACGGCAGGGGGTTCTGTGCCGGCGGCGTGGACCGGCGGGCGTCGCCGAGACGCGGGCACGGGTCCTCCGGCATCCGGCACGTGTCGTCGCCGATGTAGTACGCCCACGAGACGCCGGCCTCGGTGAGCAGGTACGTGATCGGCGTCCACGCGTAGATCGCCGGATGCTCCCCGTGCCGCTGGAGGTCGACCGCGCCGTCGACCGCCAGGTCCGAGCGGCAGCTCATCGGGTCCAGCGGATCAGCGCAGCTGGCCGACCAGGCCGAGACCAGGAACAGGTGCGATGGCAGGGTCCACGAGTCGGCCGGCGCGAACATGTGGTCCTGCAGCAGGAACCGCTCGGCGTACGCCCAGTAGTTCGGGATCTCGCGGGCGTCGTGCCAGCTCATCACGTCGGGCTGGCCCTGCGGGCCCAGATCGTCGCGGCACGAGCGCAGCGTCCGGTCGTCGGCACAGTCGTTCGGGCCGTTCACCAGGACCCGGACGAACCCGTCCATCGCCCCGCCGTCCACGTCCGCGACCGAGTGGGGATGCCCGTGCGGTCCGCCGAACTGGACGAGCGTCGGGTCGTGGTACGGCGGGACGCACTCGCCGAGCACCGGGTCGGGGACGCAGACCTTGGACTCGCCGTCCTTGGTCATCGGGATACCCTCGGCGCCGGGGAACGTGCCGAAGTAGTGATCGAAGGAGCGGTTCTCCTGCACGATGAAGACGACGTGCTGGATGTTCTCGAACCCCCGAAGGCGCTCGGCCGGGCCGGGGGAGGCGGTCGAGCCCGTCGGCGCGGTCACCCGGCCCGTCGAACCGTCCGGCCGCGCCTCCGAGGTCGTGCACGCGGCGGCGGCGAGCCCGGCGAGCAGCAGGAGGGCGGCGATGCGACGGGCATCGGTGCTCGGGCGGGTCATGGGCCGGCACACCCTACCAGCGGTCCCTCCCGGTGAGGACCGCCGGTGAGGGCCGCCTGGGCGTGTGGGAGGATGTGGCGCATCCCGCGATGAACGAGGAGCGAACGATGGAGCGGCACGTCACACCCGAGGGCAACATCCTGGTCACGGTCATCCCCGGCGACGGCATCGGCCCGGAGGTCGTCCGGAGCGCCCAGCGGATCGTCGAGGCAGCCGGCGCGAAGGTCGACTGGGAGGAGCGTCTCGCCGGTGCCGAGATCTTCAAGCAGGGCCTGCCCTCGGGGGTTCCGCCCGAGACGATCGAGTCGATCCGCAAGACGCGCGTCGTCCTGAAGGGGCCCCTGGAGACGCCCGTCGGGTTCGGCGAGAAGAGCGCGAACGTCACGCTCCGCAAGCTCTTCGAGACGTACGCGAACGTCCGTCCCGCGCGCGAGCTGCCCGGCGTGACCACGCCGTACAGCGGTCGTGGCATCGACATGGTGATCGTCCGCGAGAACGTCGAGGACCTCTACGCCGGCATCGAGCACATGCAGACGCCCGGCGTGGCGCAGACGTTGAAGCTGATCTCGCGCAAGGGGTGCGAGAAGATCGTCCGCTTCGCCTTCGAGCTGGCGCGCGCCGAGGGCCGCCGCACGGTCACGTGCGCGACGAAGGCGAACATCATGAAGCTGACCGAGGGGATGCTGAAGCGCACGTTCGAGGACGTCGCTCCCGAGTACCCGGACCTCGAGTCGTGGCACCTCATCGTCGACAACACGGCGCACCAGCTGGTGAAGAAGCCCGAGCAGTTCGACGTGATCGTCACGACGAACATGAACGGCGACATCCTGTCCGA
>DASTHN010000199.1:0-10260 GCA_035718185.1 Actinomycetota bacterium | reverse complement strand
CGGCGACCCTGGACCCGCTCGGCCCGGATTTTTCTGGGAGCGCTTCCAAGAACCCCCCTTGACAAGGGACGCGCCGCAGAACTAGGGTGAGAGCGCTTCCACACCATACCCCTTTGGGGGGTTCCCGTGGCCCGAACCCTGGACGAACTCGCGGCCCTGAGCGGGGTCTCGCGCTCGACGGTCTCCCGGGTGATCAACGGCGGGCCGGTATCGGAGGAAACGCGCCGGCGCGTCACCGAGGTCCTCGAGCGAACCGGCTTCCGACCCAACGCCGCAGCTCGCACGCTCGCCTCCGGACGGTCCGGGGTCGTGGGCGTCGTGATCCACGTCTCGCCCCACCTGCTCTTCCAGGACCCCTACTTCTCGGCCCTGCTCCAGGGCATGACGGATGCGCTCGCCGAGCGAGCGACCGGGATGATGCTGTGGCTCGGGAACCGGTCCAAGCAGGAGACCCTGGATCAGATCCTGTGGATGGGGCTCCTCGACGGGGTCATCGTGACGGCCGACCAGCTGGACGATCCGTTGGTCGACGGGCTCCTCGCGTCGCATCTGCCCACCGTGCTGATCGGGCACCGCCGAGCGGACGGGAACGCGAGCTACGTGGACATCGACAACGTCGCGGCCGCCGACCTGATGACGTCCCATCTCATCGGTTTGAACCGGCGGCGCATCGGCCATATCACCGGAAGACGTCGGACGGTTGCCGGGGAGGACCGGATCATCGGCTACGGTAACGCCATGGCTCGGGCGGGCCTGCCGAGCGAGGGTCTGATCGTGGAGGGCGACTTCCGCATCGGCTCCGGCCGGTCGGGAGCGCTGGAGCTGCTCGAACGCGGCGTCGACGCGATCTTCTGCGCGAACGACGCCACGGCCGCCGGCGCGCTCGAGAGCATCCGCGCCCACGATCTGTGCGTCCCCGACGACGTCGCCGTCGCCGGGTTCGACGACCTCGGGTTCGCGGCCCACCTGGACCCACCGCTCACCACGATCCGGCAGGGGGTGCAGGCACAGGGCGTCGAGGCCGCCCGCACCCTGCTCGAACTGCTTCGGGACCGCGGACGAGCTCCGAGACGCGTGATCCTGCCGACGGAGCTCGTGATCCGGCGTTCGACCGTCGGCGGGAGGAAGGAGGGGGAGCCGGAGTAACCGACCGTCGACACCTCGGCGGCGCCAGGACGAGGCCGGCCGAGCGCGGTCGACGGGCTTGCGAGACAATGATGGAGGAGAGCGGGAGGCTGAAGGGAGGGCACATGCGCCGATCTAGGCTATTCGTGCTGCCGGCGGTCCTGTTGCTGCTCGTCGCCGTGGGCTGTCAGGAAGACGAAGGCGGCGGAGGAGGAGGAGGCGGAGGAGGCGGCGACCAGCTCGAGAACACCGGCACGGTGAACGTGCTGAACGCTATGGAGCCGGAGGAGGCGACCGCGGTCCAGGGGATCGTGGAGGACAACCTCGACAACGCGGACTACACGGTCGAGATCGAGGCGTCGGCCGACTTCGAGGAGCAGTTCCAGATCCGCGCGGACGGCGGAACGCTGGACATCGCGCTCCTACCGCAGCCGGGAACCGTGGCATCGCAGGCGGCGGCGGGGACCCTCGTCTCGCTCGAGGACCTCGGATTCAACATCGCCGATCTCCAGGACCTGTTCGGTGAGTATTTCCTGTCACTCGGCGAGTTCGAGGGGGAGCACTACGGGCTGCCGACCAACATCAACCTGAAGAGCATGGTCTGGTACCCGAAGGACGACTTCGATGCCGCAGGCTACACGGTCCCGAAGACGTGGGACGAGCTCATGGCGCTGTCCGATCAGATCGTGGCCGACGGCGGAACGCCGTGGTGCGTCGGCTTCGAGTCCGGTGGGGCCACCGGGTGGCCAGCGACGGACTGGATGGAGGACATCATGCTCCGCACCGCGGGGCCGGACGTCTATGACCAGTGGGTCAGCCACGAGATCCCGTTCAACGACCCGGCGGTCGCGAACGCCGCCAAGGTGTTCGGGGACGTCATGTTCAAGGACGGCTACGTCCTCGGCGGAGCCGCCGACACGCCCTCGATCGCGTTCGGCGACGCGCCGCTGCCGATGTTCGACGACCCGCCGGGCTGCTGGCTGCACCGGCAGGCAAGCTTCATCAACGCCTTCTTCCCGGAGGGCACCCAGGCCGGCGTGGACTACGACTGGTTCCCGCTCCCGCCGATCGACCAGGAGGGGACCCTGTTCGCCGGTGAGTTCGCGGTCGTCGGCACGGCCGGGAATCGCCCCGAGGTCACGGACTTCCTGAACCAGTTCATGGCCGAGAAGATCCAGTGCGCCATGGGCGGCTCGGAGGCGTCCTCGAGGATCTCGCCGAACATCAACGTCGGACCGGACTGCTACGCGAACCAGATCCTGTCCGATGCCTCGGTCGTCCTGACAGACGCCCTGGCAGGAGGCACGGGTCGGTTCGACGCCTCCGACATGATGCCGGCCGAGGTCGGTTCCGGCAGCTTCTGGACCGGGATGGTCACGTACATGCAGGAGGGACCGGACTCCCTGCAGAAGGTCCTCGACGATATCGAGGCGAGCTGGCCGACCGGGTAGAACGGGTGATGAGGACGGGGCCCCGGAACGGCCCCGTGGACGAGCGAAGGAGCGGCCGCCGAGCGGCCGCTCCTTCCCGTTCGGTGCATACCATCGCGTGGCCGATCCCGGCTCCGCCCGGTGGGTTTGCCTGGGGGAGCGCGCCGGGGGAGGATGTCGACCCGTGGGGATGAGCGACCGCGATCCGCACGACCCCTCGGCCGCCGCACCCCCGGGCGAGCCGGACGGGCCGAGGGGACAGGCGAGCGTCGGGTCGCTCCGTCGGGCGCTCCTCGTGGTCGCCGCGACCGCCGCCGGTGTCCTGGCGTTCCTCCTCGTCTTCGACTACCTCCGTTCCCCGACGTCCAACCGGCTCTCGGTGGTCCTCGTGGCGATCCTCGTCGGGGTCGGCGGCATCTTCTTCCTGTTCTGGGCGATGAACCGGATCGTCGACCTGCTCCCCGCCTGGCTCCGCGAACACATGCGCCCGTACGTCTTCGTGGGGCCCGCGCTCGTCATCCTCGGCGTCTTCCTCGTCTACCCCGTCTTCAACACGATCCTGCTCAGCTTCAAGGACGGGATCTCGCGCGACTTCGTGGGGCTGGACAACTACCGGTTCGTGTTCACGGACGAGGACATGCTCCGGGCGCTCCGCAACACGGCCGGTTGGCTCATCTTCGTCCCCCTGGTCGCCGTGGCGATCGGCCTGGTCTTCGCGACGCTGGCCGATCGGCTGGGTCGGGGCGAGGCAGCGGCGAAGTCGATGATCTTCCTGCCGATGGCGATCTCGTTCGCGGGTGCGTCGGTCACATGGCAGCTGATCTACAGCTATCGACCGCAGGGCTTCGGCAGCAACATCGGGCTCCTCAACGGGATCATGATCGGTCTGGGTCAGAACCCCGTGAAGTGGCTCGAGCTCCAGCCGTGGAACAACCTGTTCCTCATGGTCATCATGATCTGGATGCAGACGGGCTTCGCGATGGTCGTGCTGTCCGCCGCGATCAAGGCGATCCCGGACGAGATCATCGAGGCGGCGCGGATCGACGGTGCCTCCGAGATGCAGGTCTTCCGCAAGATCATCGTGCCGAGCATCCTGCCGACGATCGTCGTCGTGAGCACCTACATGGTGATCAACGCGATGAAGGTCTTCGACATCGTCTTCGTGCAGCCCGCGAACGCCGAGGTGAACGGGACGGTAGTCGTCGCCGAACGGATGATCCGCTGGTTCTTCCTCCTCGATCACAACGGGAGAGGCGCGGCGATCGCCGTCATCCTGTTCGTCGCCGTGGTCCCCGTGATGATCTGGAACGTTCGTCGGTTCCGCGAGCAGGAGGCGATCCGATGAGCGTCCCGGTGACGCCGCTGCCCGCCCAGGTCGAGACGCGTGCGCCGGGCGAGGTCCGCAGGGGCAGCTGGTTCGTCCGGGTCACGATCCTCGTGATCGTGCTGTTGTGGCTGGTCCCCACGCTCGGCGTCCTGATCACGTCGTTCAGGCCGGAGGGCCTCGTCGAGTCCTCGGGATGGTGGACGGTGCTCGCGCATCCCTTCCGGACCGCCGAGTGGACCATCGAGAACTACCGCCTGGCGATCACCGGACAAGGGTTCGGGAACGCATTCATGAACAGCCTGGCGGTGGCGATCCCGTCGACCGTCATCCCGATCACGATCGCGGCCTTCGCCGCGTACGGGTTCGCGTGGATGGAGTTCAAGGGCCGTTACGTGCTGTTCATCCTGGTCGTCGGTCTCATGGTCGTTCCCCTCCAGATGGCGCTGATCCCGATCCTGCGGCTGTTCACCCAGGGGGTGGTGGTGTTCGGGTATCGGATCTTCCCGGACCTGGACCTGAACCAGTCCTTCCTCGGGATCTGGCTGGCGCATACGGGGTTCGGGATCCCGCTCGCCACGTACCTGCTCTTCAACTACATCGCGTCGCTGCCGTCGTCCATCATCGAGTCCGCGAAGATCGACGGCGCCGACCACTTCACGATCTTCTGGCGGCTCATCGTCCCGCTCTCGGTGCCCGCGTTGGCCGCGTTCGCGATCTTCCAGTTCATGTGGGTCTGGAACGACCTGCTGGTCGCCTACGTGTTCCTCGGGGGTGCCGGTCAGAACCGCGTGCTCACCGTGGCCCTGCGCGAGCTCGTCGGCGCCCGGGGCGAGAACTGGCACCTGCTCACCGCCGCGGCGTTCATCTCCATGGCGCTCCCCCTCGCGGTGTTCTTCTCGCTCCAGAAGTACTTCGTCCGGGGCCTGACCGCCGGCGCCGTCAAAGGCTGAGGTCGTGACCTGGCACCGTCGACCGGCCGCCTCCGGTCTGGCGGCGCTGCCTCCGCGTCGCAAGTGGCGGGCGATCCTCCTGGCGACCCTGACGCTGGCGCCCGCCTACTGGTCCCTGCTCACGGGCGCGGTGGCCGCCGCAACGGACGCGGAGCCGGCACCGAGCGCCGCACCGCTCATCGCGTTCGGCCTGGCTGTCGTACCGTTCGTCTTCGTGGTGCTCGCGTTCCTGTCCGAGCACCCGCGGGCTCCGGGGGCCGTCGTGAGGGCGATGGCCCTGACGTTGGCGGTCGGCATCCCCGTCTCCGCGCTGGCGAGTGACGCCGTCACGGGCGTCATCGCCGGCGTCGGGGCCGGCGGGGTCGTGGCCCTGCGGCGGGACCTCGATCACACGTGGACGGCTCGGGCGATCGCCGTCTTCGTGGTCTCCGCGTGGGCGTTCGTGACGGTCCGTGTGACGCCGGAGGTCGTGCTCGTCCTCGGCCCCGCCCTCCCGTTCACGAGCATCGGCGTGGCCGATCATCTGTCCGAGCGCGCGCGCGAGCGCGAGCGCGCCGCACGGGGCTCCGAGGGAGGGATCGCGCCCCCCTAGTCGTCGAGACGCACCACGGCGCCCTGCCACGGGCCGAGCGCGAGGTCGGTTCGGACGCTCTCGCCGTCGCGGGCGCGGTCGGTGGCGATCAGGATCCGGGAGGGCCCGAGCGTGACGGCCGACGGCTGGTCGGTCATGTTGAGCGCCACGGCGATCCGATCTCCCCGCCGCCACGCCCACACCCCCGGCGGGCTGGGCAGCGAGCCGTACCCGCCGGAGCGGAGCTCGGGCGTGCCACGCCGAAGGGCGATGAGATCGCGGCACAGGTGGAGCATCGACGTGGGGTCGACATGCTGATCGTCCACGTTGACCGACGCAGCGTCGCCGATCGGCAGCCACGGGCGGACGTCGGCGCGCGTGAAGCCGGCACCGGGGGCGCCGCTCCACCGCATCGGCGTTCGGCACGGGTCGCGCCCGGCGTCGGGCGATAGACGCAGGCCGACCGTATCCCGCGTCTCCGAGGGGGGGACCGGGACGTCGGTCATGCCGATCTCGTCGCCGTAGTACAGGAAGGGGGTACCGCGGAGCGTGAGCAGCGCCATGAGGGCGCACCGGGCCACGTCCTGGCGACCACCGCACCACCTCGTGGGGAACCGGCCGACATCGTGGTTCGAGGCCGTCCACACCGGCTGCGACCGCGGGCTCAGCACCCCCTCGGTCGCCTCGACCACAGCACGCAGGTCCTCGGCGCGGAGGTCCGCGAAGACGAGCGCGAAGTTGAAGCACAGGTGGAGCTCGTCCTCGGTGCGGCCGTAATAGAGCGCCCAGCGCTCGATGCTGGGGACCCAGGTCTCGCCGACGAGGAGTCCCGGCGGGTCGTACCCGTCGGTGATCGTGCGCCACCGCTGGTAGATCTCGTGGACCTCGGGCCGGTTCAGGCTGTGGACCGGCCGGAGGCCGCGCCTGCGGATGTCGGCGGCGTCGTCGTCGGTAGCCGGTGGATCGTCGCGGAGCTCGCGGTCCTTCACCAGCCCCTGCGCCACGTCGATGCGGAAGCCCGCGATGCCGCGGTCCAGCCAGAAGCGGACGATGTCGTCGAACTCCTCCCGGACGTCCTCGCTCCACCAGTTCAGATCCGGCTGCTCGGCGAGGAAGTTGTGGAGGTAGTACTGGCCGGTCGGAGGGTCCAGCTCCCAGGCGGGGCCGCCGAAGATCGAGACCCAGTTGTTCGGCGGCGACCCGTCGGGCCTCGGATCGGCCCACACGTACCAGTCCCGGTGCTCGGCCTCGCGGGAGGACCGGGCGTCGACGAACCATGGGTGCCGGTCGCTCGTGTGGTTCGGGACCAGGTCGAGCAGGATCCGGATCCCTCGCCGGCGCGCCTCGGCCACGAGGCGCTCGAGCGTCTCCAGGTCGCCCAGCTCGGGGTCGACGTCGCGATAGTCCGACACGTCGTACCCCCAGTCCAGGTTCGGCGAGGGGGTCGTCGGCGAGAGCCAGACCCCGTCCACGCCCAGCCACTCGAGGTGGTCCAGGCGATCGATCACGCCCTGGAGGTCGCCGACCCCGTCCCCGTTCGAATCCGCGAACGAGCGCACGTAGATCTGGTACAGGACGCCTTCGCGCCACCAGTCCGATCCCCGTCCACCCGCCATGTCCGCTCCCCCGTCAGCCCGACCACGCGAGGCCGAGCTGGGCGAAGGCGAACGCGTGGAGATCGGTCAGCAGGCCGACCGCCTGATCCAGCGACTGCCCGATGCCGTGACCGCCCGGCTCGATCCGGAGCAGGATCGGGGCGTCCGAGGACGTTGCCGCCTGGAGCCGTGCGGCCATCTTCTTCGCGTGATAGGCGTCCACGCGGGGGTCGAACTCGCCAGCGGTCAGGAGCACCGCCGGGTACCGCGTCCCATCGACCACCCGGTGGTACGGCGAGTACGCGTACAGCGCCGCGAAGGCGTCCGGGTCTTGCACCGTCCCGTACTCCGTGACGTTGAACGCCCCGTTCGGGTGAAGCTCGACCCGAAGCATGTCCAGCACGGGGACCTCGACGATGGCCGCCGTGGCGATGTCCGGATGCTGCGTCAACACGGCGCCCATCAGCAACCCGCCGTTGCTGCCGCCCCGGATGACCAGCCGCTCGACCGTCGTCACCCCGGTCGAGACCAGGTGCCGGGCGCACGCGGCGAAGTCGTCGAAGCAGGTCTGCTTGGTCAGCAGCCGGCCCGCATGATGCCACTCCTCGCCGTACTCGCCTCCGCCGCGGATGTTCGCGATCGCGAGCACGGCACCCTGCTCGAGCCACAGCAGGCGCCCGGGCACGAACCACGGCTTGAGCGAGATGCCGTAGCCGCCGTACGCGGTCAGCATCGTGGGGGCCGGCCCGGCGTCCAGGATCTCCGTCCGGGCGATGAGGGTGATCGGCACCTGCGTCCCGTCGTCGGAGGTGGCGAAGACGCGCCGCACGTCGATGCCCGAGAAGTCCAGCGGCATGACGGTGTCCAGCGCTGTGGGACGAGGTGCAGCCTCCGTGTCGGTCGCCACCCACCACGTGGAAGGCGACACGAAGGTCTCGACGGGGTAGGCCACCCGGTCGGGTCCGAGCCGCGTCACGCCGTCGATCGCACAGACGGGGGGGAGCTCGACGGTCGGGAGTGGCTCACCGTCGTGCCCGAACGCGCGGAGACCCGATGGCCCGCCGTCGATGTCGAGCACCCAGAGCCGGCCGTCGGTCGCGGCCAGCCCCTCGATCGTCTGCGCCGACTGCGGGACGACGACGTCCGCGTCGGCCACGGTGGCGCCCGGCGCCATCGGGAGCCGGAGGATCTGGCCGTGCGGCGCGTCCTTCGTGGAGAGCAGGAAGATCGCGTCCGGTCCGAAGGCGGCGTCCACGACCCTGTCCGGGATGTCCGCCAGCATCCACCACTCGCCCTCGTCCTGCGGCCGCACGAAGAGCTGCCACTCGCCCCCGTCACCCTTCTGGGCCCGGTCGAGCACCCAGCGGCCGTCGGGCGATGACGACAGGAAGTTCTCGACGATCCGGTTGTCCGCGAACACGCCGGCGAGGTCCCGGCGGTCCTCCGGCGTGCCGCCGATCGGGTGGAACCAGACCTCCTCGAAGAACTCCGTGCTCTCGTCGTCCTCGCCACGCTCGGGGTGGTGCGTGTACCAGAAGCCGGCCGAGTCGCCGCGCCACGCCATCGACCCGCCGGCGGTGCCGCTGTTCACGCGCGGGATCCGCACGTCGACGAGGTCGCCGGTCGTCGCGTCGTACAGGTGCAGCGTGCCGTCCTCGGTTCCGTGTTCGGAAAGCGAGACGGCCACCAGGCGCCCATCGGGCGAGGGGTCGTACCAGTCGATCGTCGTGGCTCCGTTCGGGTCGATCGAGTTCGGGTCGACGAGGACGCGCTCCGTGCTCGCGTCGCCGACGTCGGTCAGGGTCACGAGGAACGGCTGCTGCTTCGGCGGCTGCTGCTTGAGCGCGAAGGACGTCGCCCCGCCCTGCCGCAGATCCGCGTACGACGTCGACTCCACCTTCAGGATCTCCTCGGCTCGCCGGCGGATGTCGCCGTAGGACGGCAGGGACCTCAGGTAGGCGATCGCGCGCTCGTGTTGGGCCCTGGACCACGCCTGGGTCTCCTCGGACGCCGCGTCCTCGAGCCAGCGATAGTCCTCGCTGACCTCGACCCCGTGGTAGGTCGTGGTGACCGGCACGCGCTTCGTCTCGACCGTACTGAGCTCAGCCATCGCGCTCCCCCTCGCCTTCCTTTCCGACGGAACGATGTGCCCGGGGTGGGATTCGAACCCACACGCCCCTCGCGGGACAAGCGCTTTTAAGGCGCCGTCGTCTACCAGTTCCGACACCCGGGCCAGAGCAGCCTACCCGCGCTCCGGGTACTCACGTCGTCGCGATCGTGACCTTCTCGATGTACACGGCCTGCGACGGCTGCTGACCGGTGAGGTCGCCGGCGGCGGCGGCGTTCGGATCCGTGATCGGGATCTTCTGGATCCGCTCGGCCACGTCGAGCCCCTTCACGATCGTGCCGAAGATCGTCCACGCCGCCTGGTCGTCGAGCGCGTGGCCGTCGACGCCGGTGATGATGAAGAACTGGCTGCCGCCAGTGTCCGGGCCGGCGTTCGCCATCGCGAACGTGCCGGCGGCGTAGGACTCGTTGCCGGTCAGCTCGTCGGGGATCGTGTATCCGGGGCCGCCGCCGCCGGTCCCCGTCGGGTCCCCGCCCTGCAGGACGTCGATGCTCTCGTCGATCCGGTGGATCCGCTGGCCGTCGAAGAACCCCTCCTGCGCGAGGAACACGAACGAGTTCACGGTTTTCGGGGCCTGATCGTCGAGCAGCTCGATCACGATGTCGCCGCACGACGTCTGCATCGTTGCGATGTAGGTCTTGCTCTTCTCGATGACCCTCGCCGGGGCGGCGAACTGCGGCTTGGGGTCCATGGCGCCCTTCGGGACCTCGCCGCCGCAGGCGACCTCCTCGGGTCCCGCCGTCGGGTCGACCGTTCCGGTCTTCTCTCCCGGCTTGCCCGTCGCCCCGGTGGGTCCGGTAGGACCCGTCGCCGAGGGCGACGCGGTCGGCGTCGCGCTCGCCGCGGGCTCCTCGTCGCCGCCCCACAGGAACGCCCATGCGGCGAAGCCGATCCCGAGGACGGCGATCACCGCGGCGACCGCGATCGCGGTGCTCCTGCGGCGCTGCTGCGCCCGGCGCTCGGCCTGGCGGCGCGCGTGCTGCTTCGCGAGCTGACGGTTGCGGCTCTTCGACACGGCCGAGGAAGGTTACCGGACGGCGAGCATCTCCAGCGCCAGGCCGTCGAGGATGTCGGTCTCGGAGACCAGGGCGCGCTCGAAGCCGAAACGCTTCATCGCCCGGACCAGGACCAGCC
>DASTHN010000198.1:0-2352 GCA_035718185.1 Actinomycetota bacterium | reverse complement strand
CTCCTCATCGAGCTCGGACAGGTCCTCGGGCTCGACGTGGATCCTCGGCAGCACACCGTCGAGCCAGCGCGGGAACCACCAGTTCGCCTCGCCCATCAGCAGCATGATCGCGGGCACCAGGGCGGTGCGGATGATGACCGCATCGACGAGGATCGCCGCCGAGAGTCCGATGCCGAACTCCTTGATGACGCGCTGCCCGCCGAGGATGAACGAGCCGAAGACGACGATCATGATCGCGGCGGCCGCGGTGATGGTCCCGCCCGTCGCCGAGAGCCCCCGCCGGACGGCCTCGCGGTTGTCCCCGGTCCGCAGCCACTCCTCGTGGATCCGCATCACGAGGAACACCTCGTAGTCCATCGACAAGCCGAACAGGATCGAGAAGAGCATGACCGGAAGGAACGCCTCGACCGGTCCGGGCCGGTGCACGCCGACCAGGCCACCGAGCCATCCCCACTGGAAGACCGCGGTGACGATGCCGAACGCGGCTGCGATCGAGATCAGGTTCATGACCGCCGCCTTGAGCGGCACGAGCAGGCTCCTGAGCACCATCATCAGCAGGAGGAACGAGAGCAGGACCACGGCACCGATGAACACGGGCAGTTTGCTGTTCAGCACGGCGGCGAAGTCCGCGAAGATCGCGGTGACCCCGCCGACGTAGACGGCCGTGCCCGAGCTCCCCATCGACGCCGGGATCACGTCGGCCCGGAGGCGATCGATGAGGTCGGTGGTCGCCTCGTCCTGCGGCGCGGAAACCGGATAGACGACGAACAGCTCCACCTGCGACCCATCCCTCGCGGGGATGATCGTCACCGGCGTGACCGCCGCGACGTTCGGCTGACCCTGGACGGTGGTCGCGAGCTCCTGCATCGCCGCCGCCTGCGCGGGCGTGGTCGTCTCGGCGACCACCTGCAACGGCCCGTTGAACCCGGGCCCGAACCCGCGGGCCAGCAGGTCGTACGCGGTCCGCGTCGTCGAACCCTCCGGGTCGTTGCCTTGGTCCGAGAGGCCGAGACGCAGGCTGAAGAACGGCGTGGCGAGGAGCCCGATGACGAGCAGGGCGAGTCCCCCGTAGAGCACGGGTCGCCGCTCGACGAGCCTGGACCACCGGGCCCAGAACCCGTGCCGCGTCGCCGGGCGATGCCCGTCCGTTGCGAGCTTGCGGCGCTGACGCCGCGAGAGGATCCGCGGACCCACGAACCCGAGCATCGCCGGCAGGAACGTGAGCGCGGCGACCATCGTGAAGAGCACGCCGATGCTCGCGGCGACCGTCATCCCGTAGAGGAACTTGACCCCGAGCGCGAACATCCCGAGGAGCGCGACGCACACGATCGCACCGGCGAACAGCACGGCGCGTCCCGACGTGTCCATCGCCAGCTCGACCGACGAGGCGGGGTCGCGCCCCGCCTGGAGGCCCTGCCGGTGCCTCGAGACGATGAACAGCGCGTAGTCGACGCCGACGCCGAGACCGATCAGCATGACGAGCTCGGTCGAGAACTCGGGCATCCGCATCACGTTGCTGAAGAGGCCGATCATCTGGATCGCCGTGCCGAGCGCGACGAGCGCCGACGCGAGCGGCATCGCCATCGCGAAGAGCGAACCGAAGACGAGGAACAGCACGATCCCCGCCGTGATGATGCCGAGGCCTGTGCCACCGATCGCGGGCTCGTTCGCCCACGAGGCCAGCTGCCCCGAGACCGCGATCACGACGCCACCGCCCCCTGCGTCCGTCGCCGTGGCGACGAAGTCCTTCGCGTATGGGATCGACAGGTCCTGCGCCTGGCGGTCCAGGGTGACGCTCGCGAAGGCCACCGTGCCGCTCGGGCTCACCTGGGCGGCCCCCGCGGGCGAGTAGGGCGACACGACTCCGACCACGTGCGGCAGCTTCGCCACGTCTGCGAGCATCGCCTCGACCCGCTTCTGGACCGCCGGGTCGGTGACCTTCGCGGCGCCCTGCGTGCCGATCACGACCTGCTCGGTGTCACCCGCCTCCTGCGGCGCGGCGGTCTGGAGCAGCTCCAGGGCTCTCGTGGACTCGGTGCTCGGGAGCGTGAAATCGTTCGAGTAGCCGGTCCCCACCGCGCGGGTGATCGCGAAGGAGATGACGAGGGCCGCGAGCCAGCTGGCGACCACGATCCGGCGATGGTGGAAGGACCAGCTCGCGAGCCTGCGCATCCGACCTCCTGCAACTCGGTCGACCCGTCCCGATGCCGGGTACGAGGGTTCGAGCTTACGGGATGTCCGGACCTGCTCCACCATCCAGGATGCGGACGGCCGGTTCCGACCCGCGCTGCTGTTCGCGTGCCGGTATCCGTGGGACCCGCGCCCTCAGGATCGCATGCAGTTGCGCCGGGA
>DASTHN010000197.1:0-2212 GCA_035718185.1 Actinomycetota bacterium | reverse complement strand
TCGGTGGAGTCTCGGGGGCGCTCGCCCGCCGAGCCGAGCAGCTGTACGACGGGCTGAACGGGAACGGTAAGCAGGCCGCGGAGCAGCTGTTCCTCCACCTGGTCGCGCTCGGCGAAGGGAACGAGGATACGCGTCGGCGGGTGAGCCGTTCCGAGCTTGACCGTATCGGGCTGGATCGCCGGCAGCTCGACGGCATCGTTGAGGCGTACGGCCGCCATCGGTTGCTCTCGCTCGACCGTGACCCCGACACACGAGAGCCGACCGTCGAGGTCGCGCACGAGGCATTGCTGCGTGAATGGACTCGCCTGCGCGGATGGATCGACGCGGCACGCGAGGACCTCCGCGCGGAGCGACGCCTCGCTGCCGCGGCCGCGGAGTGGCGGGCGACCGGTCAGGACCCGAGCTTCCTGCTCAGAGGCGCCCGGCTCGAGCAGGTCTCGGCCTGGGCCGGGAGCACGAGCCTCGCCCTCGCGCGGACGGAGCGTGAGTACCTGAACGAGAGCGTCGAGGCGGCGGACGCCGAGCGTACGGCAGAGGCGGAGCGGGTCGACCGAGAGCGTCGCCTCGAACGGCGGTCGGTCCGGCGCCTCCGGACGGCCGTCGCGGTGTTCGCCGTCGCTGCGTTCGTGGCCGCCCGCCTCACGGTCGTCGCGACTCGACAGGGCCAGCGCGCGGAGGCCCAAGCACGGGTCGCGAGCGCGCGGGAGCTTGCCGCCGCCGCGGTGGCGAACATCGAGAACGACCAGCAGCTGAGCGTCCTGCTCGCGATCGAGGCGGTGGAGCGGACACGCTCGGCGGACGGCACCGTCGTCCAGGAGGCCGAGGAGGCGCTCCATCGGGCGGTGACGGCGTCGCGGATCGTGACCTCGATCCCCGGCTCGCACCACGTGAACCTCATCGCCGAGGAGGGTGGTGCCATCGACTGGGGCCCGGGCGGGCTGGTCGTGATGGAAGGGGTCTTCGCCTCCGAGGGTCCCCGCCCGGTCGGGGTCATCGACCTCAGGGACGCGGCGACAGGCGAGATCGTGCGCTCCATCGGCGGACACGCGGGAGAACTCACCGGCGCCGAATTCAGCTCGGACGGCGCGATGCTCGCGACGACCGGGGAAGACGCCCAGCTCATGCTTTGGGATCCATCGAGCGGCACCTTGATCCGGTCGGTACGGGGGCCGGCCCCTGATGCGTGCGGACCCTCCTTCAGCGGCGACGGTTCGCACGTTGCGGCGTGTTTCCGTTCCTTCGATGAACCGGAGGGTGTGGTCCGTGTCCTCGACCTCGATACAGATCGGGTCTCGACGTTCCCCGCACCCCCTTGGGTCAACGACGTGGCGACCAGTCCGCACGGGAGGTGGGTCCTCGCGGTGAGTGGCTACTCAGGTGAGGTCATGCACCTGATCGACGTGCAGACCGGGGACGTCCGTCGGATCCCGACCCCGCTGGCCTTCGGGCTCACCTCGGTCGCCTGGAGCCCGGACGGACGGCACGTCGCCGCGGGCGGCTTCGGCAGCTCGGTCGTGGTGATGAATCCGAAAGGGCAGTTGGAGCAGGAACTCCGTGGGCACAGCGGTGAGGCACACTTCGTGGACTGGGCTCCTGACGGCAGCCGGTTGCTCACAGGAAGCTCCGACGGAACGGCCAAGGTCTGGGAGATGTCGGGTGAGGGCGGCGCGGAGGTGTTGACGCTCTCGACGCGTGCTGGGGGAATCAATGGCGTCGCGCTCTCGCCGGATGGTAGCCGGGTGCTGACCCGCTCGGAGACGAAGGTGATGGACGTCTGGGACGTCGGCACGAATGGCGATGCCGAGATCGCGAACATCCCGCACGTCGACCAGATCGTCAGCCTCACGTCGGACCGGATCACGACGAGCGACCAGGATGGCTCGCTCACCACGACGAGCCTGGACACCGGCGACCGGTCGTACCGACCGGTCGCGTGGTTCGATCCCCCGACCGAGCTCTACACCGGCTACGACTTCGCGCCTGACGGCGGAGCGATCCTCTTCGTCCCCGATAGGGGCCCGACGACGGTTCGGGATGTGGAGACCGGGGCGGTGCTCTTCGAGGGTTCGTTCGTGGCAGACTGGAGCCCGGATGGCTGGCTCGCTTACACCAGCTTTGAGCCGGACTCCATCAAGATCGTAGACCGCTCGGGTCGCCAGGTCGGCACGTTCGAGGGGTCGGATCTCACGCTCGACGACGGGGGCATCGCCTT
>DASTHN010000196.1:0-5246 GCA_035718185.1 Actinomycetota bacterium | reverse complement strand
CGCGGTCGTCGTCGCGACCGAACCCGAGACCCGACGGCTGGACCTCGCGCTCGCCGGTGAGCTGGTGGGGGCGGGCGCGGCCGTCCTCGTCATCTCGCCCGACGGGGAGGGGCCCGGGGGCGCCGACACGATCGCGACCGGCTCCGACGATCGCATGCTCGGTCCCGCCGTCTCGGTCCTGCCGATCCAGGCGCTTGCCTGGAAGCTCTCGGCCGAGAGCGGCAGGACGCCCGGCTCGTTCACGCGCGCATCGAAGGTGACGACGCGTGAATAGGGTCGCGCTCACCTTCGACGCCGAGCACCCCGACCGTCCGCGCTGCCCGCCGGGCAACACCGAGCGCGTGCTCGACACGCTGCGCACCGCCGGCGTGCGCGCGACGTTCTTCGTCCAGGGCCGATGGGCGCGATCGCAGCCCGAGGCCGCGCGCCGGATCGTCGCCGAGGGTCACCTCGTCGGGAACCACTCCAACTATCACGTCCGGATTCCGTACCTCACCGACGAGGGGCTGCGCGCCGACGTGGCCGAGGCCGAGGACGCGATCCGCCAGGTCTGCGGCGTCGACCCTCGGCCATGGTTCCGGTGCCCCTTCGGGGAGGGTGCCGACGATCCCCGGGTGCTCGATGCGCTCGATGACCTCGGGTACCGGAACGTGCCCTGGGACGTCGAGCTCGAGGACTGGGAGCCCTGGCGGACGGCCGAGGACGTGGCCCGCGACGCCATCGCGGGGGCCGCCGCCCACGGCGACGGCGCGATCGTCCTGCTCCACGCGTGGCCGGCTCCCACGGCCGACGCCCTCCCGACGATCCTCGGGCGCCTGACGGCCGCGGGCTCCACCGTCGTCGCCGTCGACGAGCTGGAGGAGCTGTCGTGACACGGCCGGCGCTCCTGGCGGTGGACGGCGGGGGCTCGAAGGTGGATGCGGTGCTCCTCTCGCGGACGGGCGAGGTGATCGGCGCGGCGCACATGCCGGACCCCAGGTGGGAGGACACCGGCGACGAGCTCCACATGGAGTCGATCGCGGAGGCCCTCGAGGCGGCGGCGCGGGACGCTGGGCTCGACCCCGTCGCCCGCCCGATCGCCGACCTCGGCGTGTACTGCCTCGCCGGCGCGGACCTGCCGGCCGACGACCGCCGGATCCTCCGTGGGCTGCGCCGGCGCGGCTTCGCCGGCACGGACGTGCTGCGCAACGACACGTTCGCCGTGCTCCGCGCCGGGACCGAGCGCGACTGGGGCGTCGGCGTCGTCTGCGGGTTCGGCACGAACTGCTCCGGGGTCGCCCCGAACGGCCGGCAGTACCGGCTCCCGGCGATCGGACCGATCTCGGGCGATTGGGGCGGCGCGGTGGAGCTCGGCGAGGCGGCCCTGTGGCACGCGGTCCGCGCCAGAGACGGCCGGGGACCGTCGACGACGCTCGCGACGAGCGTGCCCAGGACGCTCGGGCTGCGGACGCCCCGGCAGGTGACGGAGGGCCTCTACTTCCGGCGCATGGACACGGCGCGCCTGGCCGAGCTCGCCCCGGTCGTCTTCCGCGACGCGGCCGAGGGCGACGACGTCGCGCGCGATCTCGTGGACCGGCAGGCCGACGAGATCGTGCTCATGGCCGCGGCAGCGATCCGCCGGCTCGGCATGCGCGCGCTCGACGTCGATGTGGTCCTCGGCGGCGGGATCTTCCGCACCAGCTTCCTCCCGTTCTTCGAGCGCATCGAGACGGGGCTGCGGGCGGTAGCCGGCCGGTCGAAGATGGTGGTCCTGGCCGCCCCGCCGGTCGTCGGGGCGGCGATGCTCGGCCTGGACCGGATCGGCGCGTCGCGGCGGGCGAAGGCGCGCGTCCGGTCGACCTTGACGCACCAGCGGCTGTCGGCGGACGCTGGCCCGGACGCGATGGAGGGGTGAGCGGTGGCGAGGATCGTCCTCGATGACGTCACGAAGATCTTCGACGGCGATGTGGTCGCGGTCTCGGACCTGTCCCTCGACATCGCCGACGGCGAGTTCATGGTCCTCGTCGGCCCATCCGGGTGCGGTAAGTCGACGATCCTCCGCATCCTCGCAGGCCTCGAGGAGGTCACGGCCGGGGAGGTCACGATCGGCGATCGACAGGTCACCGATCTCCCGCCGAAGGATCGGGACGTCGCGATGGTCTTCCAGAACTACGCGCTGTACCCGCACATGACGGTGGAGGAGAACCTCGGGTTCGGGCTCCGGCTGCGCAAGCTCCCCAAGGCCGAGACGCGGGAGCGGGTGACCTCGACCGCCCGGATCCTCGGCCTGGACGAGCTGCTCGATCGCAAGCCCGCGGCGCTGTCGGGCGGGCAGCGGCAGCGCGTCGCGATGGGTCGCGCGATGGTGCGCGAGCCCGTGGCGTTCCTGATGGACGAGCCCCTGTCGAACCTGGACGCGAAGCTCCGCATCCAGATGCGCGCCCAGCTCGCCCAGCTCCACGAACGGCTCCGGACGACGACCGTCTACGTGACGCACGACCAGGTCGAGGC
This sequence comes from Actinomycetota bacterium, assembly GCA_035718185.1. Taxonomy (GTDB): domain Bacteria; phylum Actinomycetota; class UBA4738; order UBA4738; family HRBIN12; genus HRBIN12. Next base: position 2,756 of record DASTHN010000196.1, on the reverse strand, counting down.
GATGACGCTCGGGGAGCGGGTCGCCGTGCTCCGCGACGGGGTCCTGCAGCAGGTCGACACCCCGCAGACCCTCTACCGGCACCCCGCCAACCTGTTCGTGGCGGCGTTCATCGGCTCGCCGCCGATGAACCTCGTCGAGGCCCGGGTCGACCGCGGGCACCTGTCCTTCGCCGGATTCGAGCTCCCGCTCGGCCCCGATACCGACCTCGGCGCGTTCGAGGGAAGGTCGATCGTCCTCGGCATCCGCCCCTCGGATCTGCAGGACGCGGACGTTCGGCCCGATCCGGAGCTCCCGACGATCGAGGTCACGGCGGACGTGACCGAGGAGCTGGGCTCCGAGGTGAACGTCCTGTTCGGGATCGACGCTCCGCCGCTCGCGCTGGAGGAGGCGAAGGCGGCCAGCGGCGAGACGGCGGAGGAGGGTTCGTTCCTGCTGGAGGGCGTCCCCCGCTCCATCCTCTGCGCCCGGGTGGACGCACGGACGACCGCGCGACCGGGCCGGCCGATGCGGCTGTCGGTGGACCCGCGGCGCTTCCACTTCTTCGACCCGGAGACCGGCGAGGCGGTGGCCGATCCGGGACGGGTCGCTCCGTCTCCGTAGTGGGCAGGGCGACCGCTAGAGCGCCTGGCGGCGCGAACCCGGCTCGGGATGGTGCCGCCGGAGCTTGACCGAGACGAAGGGGTGCCTCGCGAACCGGACGTGGAGGCCCTCACACGTCGGGCAGAAGCGCGACCGGCACCGCAGGCACGTCGTGGTCGACACGAACGCGTGGCAGGCATCGCATCGTTCCACCGGCGTCATCCCGTCCCCCAGACGCTCCGAACGCACGTTGCGGACCCTAGTCCATCGGCGCATCCGAATCTCGAGTTGAGGTCACCGATCTCGCGGCGTGAACCGAACGGCCCGGGCGGGTCCGTGCGGCGGGCGCCTCAGCGATGGATGTGTGCGAGCAGATCGCCGTGCGCCTGCAGGTACTCGTCGAGGATCGCCTGTGCGAGCGGACGCGAATCCACCAGGGGGTGGATCGTGAGCGCCTCGAGCGCGGTCGCGTACGAGCCCTCGACGGCGGCGCGCACCGTGAGGCGCTCGTACGCCTTCAGCGGCTCGATGAGGTCCAGTGCGTGACGCGGCAGATGCCCCTGCGCGAGCGGATGGGCACCGTGCCCGTCCACCATGCACGTGACCTCGACCACGTCGGCGTCCTCCAGGTCCGGGATCGCGCCCCGGTTCGGCGCGTTCACGATCAGGGGCATGGCGCGATGCTGCACCGCCGACACCATGACGGCCGTGGCCAGCCCCTCGTACCCGTCGCCCTCGAACATCTCCTCGGACGAGAGTGCCTCGGTCCCGGGACCGTCGACCACCGTCTCGCCGCGCTCGCGCGCGAAGTAGGTCTGGTGGCGCGCGTCGATCGTCCGCTCCCACGCCGACGTCGCGCCCTCGAGGTCGCCGGCCGCGACCCGCTCGGCGAGCTCGCGCCACAGCGGAGCGTTCAGGCGCTCGATCTGCTCGCCACGCGATCCGCCGGAGCGCACGATGTTCTCGACCGCCTGATCGCGCGAGTAGAAGAAGTACAGGTACTCCATGGGCAGCATCCCGATCCGGCGGACCAACTCCGGATCGAACAGCCGCCACGAGTCCTCGAGCGCCTGGAGCTCCTCGAACCGGTCGATGACCTCGGGGAGCCGATCGCGGCCGTCGACGAGCGCGCGGTGGAGCCAGCCGGCGTGGTTCAGGCCCGCGTAGTCCGCGTGCACCTCACCGGGCGGGACGCCGAGGAACTCGGCCACGCTGCGCTTCATCTCGATCGGTCCGTCGCACACGCCCACCACCCGGACCGTGGAGTGGTCGCACAGCGCCTGCACGACGATGCCCACGGGGTTCGTGAAGTTCACGACGAGCGCGTCGGGCGCCACGTCGGCCACGATCTCCGCGTACCTGAGCATCGCGGGGATCGAGCGGAGGGCCATCGCGAACCCGCCGGATCCCGTCGTCTCCTGGCCGAGGACGCCGTGCGCGAGCGGGATCCGCTCGTCGTCGGCGCGGGCACGCTCCTGGCCGACGCGGATCGCCGAGAAGACGAACAGCGAGCCGGCGATCGCCGCCCGCGGATCCTCCTCGCCCCGCACGTCGAACCCCGCGCCCCAGCCGCGGCACAGGTGCGAGCCGAGCGCCGACATGATGCGCAGGCGCTCACGGTCGACGTCGTGGAGCACCACCTCGGTGAGCCCGAGCTCGCCCTCGCGGTCGGCGAGCCCGTGCAGCACGAACGGCGTCCGGACCCCCGTGCCGAGCAGCGCCATCTTCATGTCGTCCCTCCACGGACCGACACCAGCCCGATCCCGCGTGACGCGGCGATCTCGGCCAGCTCCGGCTCGTACGGACATCCGCGGTAGCCGCCGAAGGTCTCGACGGCACGAGATCCGCAGATGATGCCCAGGGTCAGGCAGTCCGCGAGCTCGTGTCCCACGAGCCACCCTCGCAGGAACCCGGCGTTGAAGCAGTCTCCCGCGCCGGTCGTGTCCACCACCCGCGCGCGCTCCGCAACAGCCTCCATCACCCGGTCGCCGGACGCGGCGATCGCGCCGCGGGCGCCGAGCTTCACGACCGCGGTCGTGCCACCCTGGCTCAGACTGCGGGCGGCCGCCCGGGCGTCGGTCTCGCCCGTCATCTCGAGCGCCTCGTCGCCGTTCGCGAAGACGACGTCCACGCCCTCGAGCAGCGTGCCGAGCGACCACCCACCGTCCCACCACGG
>DASTHN010000195.1:0-16453 GCA_035718185.1 Actinomycetota bacterium | reverse complement strand
CGCTCGGTGACCTTCCACCTCGAGCGACCTGACCCCGAGCTGCCCGCGAAGCTCGCGCTCACGATGTCCTACCCGGTCCCCGCGGCGACGCCGTTCGAGGATCAGGGCCTCGATGCGCTCCCTGCCACCGGCCCCTATATGGTCGATGAGGTGACGATGGACGGCCTCGAGCTCGTCCGGAACCCCGAGTTCGAAGAATGGTCCGGCGCGGCGCAGCCGGACGGGTTCGTCGACGCGATCTCGTGGCGGTTCAACGAAGATCCCGGACAGGCGTACGAGCGACTGACGACCGAGGAGCTCGACCTCATGATCGATGCTCCCTCGGGGGACGACCTCGCGGCGTTGCGGTCCGCGAGTCCGGATCAGGTGGTGCAGTCATCCTCGCCGACGTTCGAGCTCTTCGTCGGCTTCGACGTGCAGAAGGCGCCGTTCGACGACGTGCGCGTACGGCAGGCGGTGAACTACGCGATCGATCGCGATCGTGTCGTGGAGCTCCTCGGCGGACCGGCGACGCAGCGGCCGACGTGCCAGATCCTGCCCCCCACCTTCCCCGGCTATCTCCCGTACTGCCCGTACACGCAGGAGCCCAAGGCCGGCGTATGGTCCGCCCCCGACATGGATCGCGCCCGCGAGCTCGTCCATGCCGCCGGCGTGGCGGGAACGCCGGTTAGGGTCGCCGTCAATGCGGACGGGCTCCCATCCGGCGCCGTCGACACGATGACGTACGTCACCGAGATACTGAACGAGCTAGGGCTGCGGGCGGAGCTGGATATCGTACGCTCGATCGACGCGTACTTCTCGTCCATCAACCCGCCGCAGGCGGGCGGCACCCCGGCGGGCGCCCCCCGGCACCCGCACGTGTACCTGACCGGCTGGGTCTCCGACTACCTGGGAGCGGGGAACATGATCGAGCCGCAGTTCCACTGCGGTGATCTCGGCTTCGCGAACACCGGGGGATACTGCGACGGGGCGCTCGACACCCGGATCGAGGACGCGCTGGTCCTGTACACGACAGAGCCGGGTGCCGCGAGCCGAGCATGGACGTCGATCGACCACGACCTCGTCGACGAGGCCGTTCAGGCGCCGCTCACGAACCCGGTGACGACATACGTCGTGTCCGAACGCACCGGGAACGTCCAGCTCAACCCGCAGTGGGGGCTCCTCCTGAGCCTCCTCTGGGTGCGGTAGGTTCCTCCGATCTGCACCGCTACCGCGGCCAGTCAGCTAGCTCCCAGGGGGCGGCGGCTCGCCCCGTCGCGCTGCTCTCCGCCACGCGGTGAGCCTCCCCCCGAGGATCGCTCCAGGGACCAATCCGATGCCACCGCCCACCGGTCCCGAGGCTGCTTGACCCAAGGGTCTGCAGGCAGGAAGGACCAGGCAGGCGAGCGCGGGACCGGACGTGGTCAGGAGGCGATCCGTGACGGCTCGGTCTTGCCGTAGATCATCGGGCTGATCTCGTAGGCGCGTTGCTCCTGCGCGAGCACCTTCTCCCGCACCCCGGCCATCGCCTCGTCGTCGAGCTGGACGAGGTCCGTCAACACGAGGACCTCCTGCTCCTCCTCGTTCGGTCCGCCCCAGCCCACGCGGACGTTGCCGATGCCGGGGGCGTAGTACTTCAGCTGATAGGCGCCGGGCTCCGTTCGGCTGAACTCCTTCGTCACCAGCACGTCGTCGTAGCAGTCGATGGCCGAGCAGGCGTGCACGCCCATCCGGTACGCCTTGGCTCGGTCGTTCCACCCCCACTGCGGTCCCCAACCCTGCGCGTAGCTCGGCGCGCCGAGCTCGGGATGGCCCTTCATCGCGATCCCGGCTCGCGCTCCGCGGTACCCGGCGATCCAGACGGGCGTCTTGGCGATCTCGCCGTCCTCGTACTCCTCGGGGTACTGCCCGAAGTGCCACACGGTGCCGTCGTCGTCCTGGGCGAAGAACGCGATCTCGGCTTCCTCCAACGTGCCATCGTTGTAGTCCAGATCCCAGGCGACCACGACCTGAACGCCGGCGACCTGTTTGACCAGATCGGTCACGGTGAACACCACTTTGCGGTCCACCTTCCGCTTCCCCTCGAGCGCGTGACCCTCCCAGGTCATCTGCGTCCCCGGGACCAGCGGGAACCACGTGTTGTCCACGGCGGTCGGGTCGCTGAAGCTGCCGGGGTCGAAGTCCCCCGCAGACAGAACCGTCCCCGCCACCGACGGCGACGCGTCGGGGGTTCGCTCGGCGGTGGGGGTTGCCGACGGAGGCGCGTCGTCCGCCTGGCAGGCGGTCAGGGCCAGCAGGAAGGTCACCGCCACCGCCGAGCATCGTCGCGCTCGCATCAGGACCCCGATCCGGTCATGCCGCTCGATCCGGACGAGCGGGGGCGAGCGCGCCCCGACCCCACCGCAGGTACAGGGCCGGGACGATGAACAGGTTGCGGAACGTCGACGTGATCAGCCCGCCGACGATCACGATCGCCATCGGGTGCTCGATCTCGTGTCCCGGCAGGTTCCCGGCGACCACCAGGGGGATGACCGCCAGCCCGGTCGCGAGGGCGGTCATCATGATCGGAGAGAGCCGCTCCCTCGCCCCGCGGAGCACGAGGGCCGGTCCGAACGTCTCGCCCTCGAACCGCTCCAGGTGCTGGAAGTGGTTGATCATCATGATGCCCGTCCGCGCGGCGATCCCCAGCACGGTGAAGAAGCCCACGAGGGAGCCCAGGGAGATCGTCCCGCCGGCCAGGTACGTGGCGATGACGCCGCCCGCCAGGGCGATCGGCAGGTCGAGGAACGCGAGCCACGCCAGGCGCCACGTGTGCAGCGCGATGCGCAGGAGCAGGAACACCGCGGCAACGGCGATCAGGGCGTACAGCAGGAGGCGCCCCTGGGCGGCCTGCCGCTCCGCGTACTCGCCGAGGAACTCGGCGTGGTAGCCGAGGGGGAAGTCCACACCCTCGACCGCGGTCTGGACGTCTCGAACGACCGATCCCAGGTCGCGGCCCTCGACGCTCGCCTCGACGTCGATCCGGCGCGAGTCCCCCTCGCGTTCGATCGCGTTCGGGGTGGGTCTGATCCGGACGTCCGCCACCCGGTGGAGCGCCACGCGGCCGCCGTCCGGCGTGTCGAGCTGGAGCCGGCGGATGTCCGTCAGGCTGTTCCGCGAGGCCGGCGTGCTCCACACGTTCACGTCGTACGCCTTGCCGTCGCGGAAGATGTCGCCGACCTCCTCGCCGTTCATCATGGTGGCCGCCGCCCGGCGGACGTCCCCCGGTTTGAGGCCGTAGCCCTGTGCCGCATCCAGATCGACCCGCACCTCGATCTGCGGCACGTCCTCCTGGAAGCTGACGTGCTCCTCGGAGATGCCGGGGATGTCGGCGAGGAGATGTCGGACCTCCTGTGCCTTGGCTCGGAGCTGGTCCAGGTCCTCGCCGAAGATCCGCACCACGATCGGCTCGGTCGAGCCGGCGAGCACCTCGTCGACCCGCTCGTTGAAGTAGGTCAGCACGTCGTGATACAGGCCGGGGTAACTGTCCACGACCTCCTGGATGCGGGCGAGGGTCGCGTCGTAGTCGGCGGCCGGATCGATCGTGATCCAGTTCTCGCCGAAGTTCGCGCCGACGATCTCCTCGGCGAGCATCGCCTGGCCGATGTGCGACCCGAAGCTCTGCACGCCGGGGATCGCCCTCAGGTCGCGGCTCGCCGCCGTGACGATCCGGCGTTCCTCGGGGAGCGAGGTCCCGGGCTTCGCGATCCAGTGGGTCAGGAAGTCGCGCTCCTTGAATTCGGGGAGGAGAGCCTCACCCAGCTGCGGGAGCGCGACCACACCCATCAGGAAGACGGCGATCCCGACGCTCGCCACCCGCAGCGGGTGGGTGACCGAGTGCTGCAGGACCCGCTGGTAGGCGGGCTGCATCCACCGCACGATCGGGGATTCCCGGCGTTCGATCGGCGCGTTCCGGAGCAGGATCATGCCGAGCGCGGGTGTCACCGTCAGCGCGACCAACATCGACGCGAGCACCGCCAGACCGTACGAGAGGGCGAGCGGCGCGAACAGCGCGCCCGTGAGTCCCGGGACGAACAGGATCGGCAGGAGCGTGGCGACGTCGATCAGCGTCGCGTAGATGATGGCGCTTCGGACCTCGAGGGAGGCGTCGAGGATCACCTCGCTGGGCGCGCGCTCGGCCCGCTCCCGTCGAGCGATGCGGAGCCGACGCACGATGTTCTCGATGTCGATGATCGCGTCGTCGACCACCACCCCGACCGCGATCACCATCCCGGTCAGCACCATCGTGTTGATCGTGGCGCCGCGCGCATCGAGGATCAGGGCCGCCGTGAGGAGCGAGAGCGGGATCGCGACGAGGCTGATGAGGGCCGTCCGCCACTCGAACAGGAAGAGCCCGAGGACCAGCAGGACGAGCATCGAGCCGATGACCAGCGCCCGCGCGAGGTTGTGGATGGCCAGGTCGATGAAGTCGGCGGCCTGGAAGATGGTGGGGTCCATCTTGAGTCCCGGCATGCCGGGACGGAGCTCGTCGAGCGCGCGCTCGACGCCGCGGGTCAGCTCCAGCGTGTTCGCCCACGGGTACTTCTCGACGACGAGCATGAGGCCCGGACCGTCGTCGATGACGGCGTCGCCGATCATCGGCCAGGTCCCCTCCCGGACGTCGGCGACGTCGGCCAGCGTCAGCGTTCGACCGTCCTCGCCCTCGATCGGCACGTGCGCGAGGTCCTCGGCGGTGACCGGGAGGGAGTGCTGGATCTGCAGGCGCTGGTTCGGGGTGTCGATGAACCCTCCCTTGCCGATCACCGCGCCGCTCGAGAACCGGAGGAGCCCGGAGTCGACGGCGTCCGAGGTGGTCGTCATCACCTGATCGAGCGTGACCCCGTACCGCTCGAGCCGGGCCGGATCGACCTGGACCTGCGGCATCTTGATGCGCTCCCCCCAGATCGCGACGTTGGCCACTCCGGGGACGCGCAGCAGGCGCGCTCTGATCGTCCAGTAGGCGATCATCGACATGTCGCGCAGGTCGATCGTGTTCGACGACAGTCCGATCTCCATCACGCGACCGGTGGTCGACACGGGCGGCAGTATCACGGGGGGGGCGGCCCAGGTCGGGATCGTCCGCGAGACCGCGGCCACGCGCTCGGCCACGAGCTGCCTCGCCTCGAGGATGTCGGTGCCCTCGTCGAACAGGAGCTCGATCGACGACAGCTGCGGGACCGACTTCGACCGGATGATGTCGAGCTCGGAGATCCCGTTCAACGATTGCTCGAGCGGGATCGTGACCAGCGACTCGACCTCGGCGGCCGAGAGCCCGATCGCCGCGGTCTGGATCTCGACCCGTGGTGGGGCGAACTCGGGGAAGACGTCGACGGGCATCGTCTGGAGCTGCTGCACGCCGAAGAACATCAGGGCGGCGGCGCCGGCCACGACCAGGTACCGGAACCTCAGGCTCGATCGGACGATCGCTCGCAGCATGGGCGGCGCCGCGTTCGGGCGCTCACTCCTCTCCGACCTCGTATTCCGTCCCGAGCAGCTCTGCGGCGCCGACGGTGACGACCTGCGTCCCCGGCGGCGGGCCGTCCGACAGCAGCGCCTCGTCGCCTCGGATCCGGACGACGTGGATCGGCGCGCGGACGAACACCAGGGGCTCGGGGCTCGTGTACGTCCACGTGGCGCCGCTGGGGTCGTAGAGCACGGCGGAATAGGGGATCACCGTGCTCGAACGCGACCCGGCCCCGGTCGCCTGGGCCACGGACACCGTCTGCACGTCGATCCGATCCGCCGCCTCCCCCGAGAGCGTCACGCGCGCGACACCGGCCCCGTCGATCGGCTCGACGGTCGCGAGGGGCGTGCCTCCCTCCACCGGCTCATCGGTCGCGTCGCTGCTGCATCCCGGGACGGTAAGGGCGAGCGCGACGAGCGCCACGGGGATCCACGGATGCCGGAACCGCATGTCTCCTCCTCTCCGCTCAGCGCTCGGGGACCTGGTCGATCTCGGGGATGACGATGAGATCCGACCGTCCGGGCTCGAGGATGTGTACGGGCGCGAATCGCAGGTACAGGATCGGCACGACGAACAGCGCCGCCAGCGCGGAGGTGACGAGGCCGCCCTCCACGACGATCGCCATCGGCTGCAACACCTCTTGCCCGGCGCTGCCTCCGGACATGGCGAAGGGGAGCAGCGCCACGGCCACGGTCACCGCGGTCGTCACGATCGGCGCGAACCGCTCGCGCGACCCGCGCCGGATGAGGCCCGGGTCTCGAGGGGTAGACGCCTCCTTCTCGAGCCGTTGGTAGTGGCGGATGAGCGTGACCCCCACCCTGATCGCGATCGCGAGGACCGCGAGGAAGCCGATCGCCGACCCCAGCGACAGGACTCGGTCGCCGATCGCGGATGCGAGCAGGCAGCCGCTCATCGCGACGGGCAGCACGAGGAGGGCGGCCGCCGCCAGCCGCCAGCTCCCGAACGCGGCCTGCAGGAGCAGGACGATCCCGAGGGCGACCGCGACCGCGATCGCGATGGCCCGTCTGGTCGCCGCCGCCCGGTCCGCCTGGTCGCCGACGAGCTCGGCGTGGTACTCGAGCGGGAAGCTCATCGTCTCGATCGCGTGTCGGACGTCGGCAGTGACCGCGTCGACGTCACGGTCCTGCACGTCCGCCACGATGTCGAGGTTCCGAGACAGGTCTCGGTGGCGGATCACGGTCGGCGCCGCCGCGATCGTGACATCCGCCACCTGCCCGAGTCGCACCTGCCCCCCGCTCGTGGTGTCGATCGGCAGATGGCGGACGCTGCCGACCCCGTTCCGCACCTCCGGCTCGCCCCACACGACGACGTCGAACACCTTCTGCTCCTCGAAGAGGCTGCCGACCCCGATCCCGGACATCAGGGTGGCGGCGGCACGACGCACGTCTCCGGGCACGACGCCGTAGCGCTCGGCCCGCTCGAGATCCACCCTCACATCGACCACCGGCTCCACCGGCTGGAGCTCCATGCGGGGGGCCACGACGCCGTCGATCTTCGACATCGCGGCGAGGACCTGCTCGGCTTCCTCGTGGAGGACGTCGAGGTCCTGCCCGTACACACGGACGACGATGGGACTGTGGTCCTCGGCCAGCACGTCCTCGATGCGTTCGTCCGAGTACGTCCGGACGTCGTGCGAGATGCCTGTGTAGCCGTCGACCACCCCTTGCATGGACGCGAGGGTGGCGTCGTAGTCGGCATCGGGGTCGAGGCTGACCCAGAGCTGAGCGGTGTCGACGCCGGCCACCTGATCCGAGGTGATCGCGCGCCCGATGTGCGCTCCGACCTCGCGCACACCTCGGAGGGTCGTGAGCTCGGTTCCGATGCGCTGGGTGATGCGGTCCATCTCGGGGAGCGAGGTGCCGGGCGTCGCGCGGAGGTCGATCAGGACGCTGCCGTCGCGGAACGACGGGAGAGAGGCTCCGGCGAGGGCGGGAAGCGTCATCAGACCGGCCAGCACGACGAGCCCGGCACCCGCGTACGTGCGGCGCGGGAAGCGAGCCGCCGCGGCGAGCGCGCGGTCGTAGCCGCGCACCAGCCATGCGATCAGGGGCGAACCGCGCCGCTCCACCTCGGCGCCGGGGAGCAGCAACAGGCCGAGGGCCGGTGTGATCGTGAGGGCCACCAGCATCGAGGCCCCGATCGCGAGGGAGAACGGCACGAGGATCGAGGGCACGAACGGCGCGGCCTCGGCCCGCACGAACAGGAGCGGGACGAGCGCGAGCAGGATCATCAGGGTGGCGTAGACGATCGCGGTCCGCATCTCGAGCAGGGCCGCGATCAGGGAGGTCTGCACGGTCGGCTCGGCGCCGTTGAGTCGCTGCTGTCGGATCCGCCGTCCGGCGTTGTCGACGTCGATGACCGCGTCGTCGACGATCACGACGAGGGCGGTCACGAGGCCGACCATCGTCATCGTGTTGACCGGGGTGCCCGTCAGGGACAGCACGAGCCAGGCCGCCGACAGCGCCGCGGCGCCGGCGACGATCGCGATCAGCGCGCTCCGCCAGCCGAACATGAGGAGACCGAGCGCGAGGACGATGAGCAGCAGCGACACGAGGAACGCTCGCCCGAGGTTCCCGGCGCTCCGCTCGATGTAGTCGGCCGGCCGGTAGACCGAGGTGTCGACGTCGATGCCGGACAGTCCTGGACGCAACGCCTCCACCGCCATGTCCACGCCGCGGGTCACCTCTGCCGTGTTGCTCCCCGGGAACTTCTCGACCACGAGGAGGAGCCCGGGGTTCCCGTCGGTGAAGACCGCGTCGCCGATCAGGGGCTGGTGGTCCTCTACCACATCGGCGACGTCCCCCAACCGCAGCGTGCGCCCGTCCGCGTGGATCGGGACCTCGGCCAGGTCGCCCGCCGTCGTGATCGGCTGCAGGTGCTGGATGCCGAGGCGCTGCTGAGCGGTGTCGATGAAGCCACCCGAGCCGGGGGTCGAGGCCTCGAGGAAGGTCAGCGGGGATGCCCACAGGGCGTTCCCGCTGGTCTCGATGACCTCGTCGAGGGTGAGACCGTGTTGCCGGAGCCGATCGGGATCGACCCGGACCTGCAACTGCCGTTCGCGCTGCCCCCAGATCGAGACGTTCGCGACACCGGGGACCCCGAGCAGCTTCGGCCGGATCGTCCAGCGGGCGAGCACGGACATCTGGATCGGCGTGACGGTCGCCGACGAGAGCCGGATCATCATGATCCGGCTGGTGGAGGACAACGGCTGCAGCATCTGCGGCGGTCCGGAGACGTTCGGGAGGCCGGCGGCCTGGGTGAGGCGCTCCTGCACCGCCTGTCGAGCGCGGAGGAGGTCGGTGCCCCGGTCGAAGATCAGCTCGACCGACGAGAGCCCGGGGATCGACTCCGACCGCATCGTGTCCAGCCACGGCACGCCGGCGAGGAGGTCCTGCTCGAGCGGGACCGTGATCAGCTGCTCCACCTCGGCGGCGGAGAGCCCGAGGGCCTCGGTCTGGATCTGCACGGTCGGCGGCAGGAACTCGGGGAGCGAGTCCACGTGCGTGGCGCTCACCTGCCACGCGCCAAGGCCGATGAGCGCCGCTGCGGTCAGGGCCATCACACCGCGGGCCCGAGCGCTCGTCGCGATGATCCACCGCATCATGGCAACCGCCCTCTCCGGCGACGGCCCCTCGCGGGACACGGAGCCCGATCGCCCGGTCGCTCGTTGACGAGGTCGTCAACGGTAGGCGGTCACGTCTGCGACGTCGTCGTCGCGGAGGACGAACCTCTCATCGTCGCGCGCGACGACGGTTTCTGATGCGAACGGCTCAGGACTGAGGGTTCGGCTGCACGAGCCCCGTGTCGTAGGCGAAGACCACCGCCTGGACGCGGTTCCGGAGCCCGAGCTTGTCCAGGATGTGGCGGAGATGCGTCCGCACCGTCGTCTCGGCCACGAAGAGCTCCCTGCCGATCTCCTCGTTCGACATCCCTTTGCCGACCAGAGCCAGGACCCTCCGCTCGCTCTCGGTGAGCTTCGAGAGCGCCGACACGGGCTTGGGACGAAACGGCTCGAGCGACGGGCCGAGCGCTTCCAGGAGGCGTCTCGTGACGGAGGGGGCGAGGAGCGCGTCCCCCCTCGCCACGATGCGGATCGCCTCGATGAGCTCCTCGGGCCGCACGTCCTTCAAGAGGAACCCGCTCGCGCCCGCCCGGAGGGCCTCGACGACGTACTCGTCGTAGTCGAACGTGGTGAGGATCAGGACCTTCACAGTCGGTTCCTCGGCGCCGAGGATCCGCGTCGCCTCGACGCCGTCGAGGACGGGCATCCGGATGTCCATCAACACCACGTCGGGGTGCAGTCGGCGGGCTTGATCGATCGCCTGCTGGCCGTCCGCAGCCTCGCCGACGATCTCGATGTCGTCTTCGGTCCTCACCGTCATGTCGTACGCCGTTCGCATCAACGGCTGGTCGTCGGCCACGAGCACGCGGATGGTCACGTCGCCTCCGCGTCGAAGGGAAGCGATGCCACGACCCGGTAGCCGCCGCCGGATCGCGCACCGACGTGGAGCTTGCCGCCGAACAGAGCCGCTCGCTCACGCATCCCGAGGTGTCCGTAGCGGGGACGGGTGGGGTCGCCATGTTCCGACACCGGCCCGACCCCGTCGTCGTCCACGATGAGGACCAGACGGCGGTCCTCGTATCGGACCGTGATCTGGACGTTCTCGGCGGCCGCGTGCCTGAGCGAGTTCGTCAAGGCCTCCTGCACGATGCGGAATGCGGACAGGTCCAACCCGGGTGACATCGGTCGCGGTGCGCCCTCGAACCGCAGTCCGATGCGGAGTCCGGCGTGACGCGCCTGTTCGACCAGGGCTTCGAGGTCATCGAGGCCGGGCTGTGGCGAGTGGCTCGCTGCATGATCGGACCCCGGCCGAAGGAATCCCATCAGCCGGCGCATCTCGACGAGCGCCTCCCGGCCCGTTCGTTCGATCGGCTCGAGCGTGGCGAGCGCCTCCTCGGGATGGGTGTCGCTGATCACGCGAGCGGCGGCCGCCTCCGCGACCATCACGGTCACGTTGTGGGCGACCACGTCGTGGAGCTCCCGGGCGATCACGCGCCGCTCCTCGACCACCGCGTGGCGCGCGAGCTCCTCGCCCGCCCGCTCGAGGCGTGCGGCGCGCTCCTCGAGCTGCGCGTATTGACCCCGGCGGATCCGATAGCCGTCGCCGATGAACCAGCTCGCGGCGACGATCAAGCTCTCCGCGATGACGGCGTCCGGCTCGATGCTCTCTCGCCCGAAGAGGAAGACGAGCAGGACGACGATGCCACTCACGATGCCGGCGGGAACCGAGATCCGACGCTCCCGATGAGCGGCGACCGTGTACAGGGCGATCAGGAAGCCGAACGCCGCGAACGAGCGGAAGTAGCCGTCGAGCGAGAACAGGAACAGCGCTGCCGTGATCACGGAGAGGACGAGCACGGGAGCCGTCCGCCGCCACACGAGCGGTGCCGTCTGGAGCAGGACCAGCGTGATGCCGAGCGCATCCAGGGTGTGCAGCGTGGCATCGCCGGCACCCTCGGGGAGATCCACGTGCAGGTGCGTCGCGACGCCGACGAGCGAGGTCGCCGTGAGGACGCCCGCGATGAGCGCGTCCTGCACGATCGGACGGGAGAACCAGGTCCGCGCCCGATCGCGCATCGACGTGGGCGCACGCTCGGCGGAACGTGGGGACGAGACGATCTCCGCCGCCGTCTGCGTCATGATCGAGCGCCGACCGGGTCCCCCGAGGCTCGTGCCAGCCTCAACATCCGCGCATCGTACGCGCGTCCTGCCGAACCTGTACAGGCCGGTGAGCTCGGAACCGCGGCTGTTCGACGGCGATGGGTACTGTGGGCAGATGAGGCGCCTGCTCTGCGTGGGGTCCCTCCTGCTCGCAGCGTGTTCGAGCGCGTCGGCTCCGGGCGGCATCCCGTGGGGTCCGAACGACATCCCGCCGGACCTCTACGCCTCCCCCTACACGGGCACGAAGGTGTACTTCGCTCCCGCGCGAGCGGTGGAGAAGCTGACCGAGGCACGCGACGCCGGGATGCGGGTCGTCGTGAAGCTCGCGGGGAGACAGGAGCACTATCAGAACGCGGACGGCACATTCGACCTCGAGCTGTGGAAGGCGCAGGTCGACCGGTACCGCGACGTGCCGTTCGACGAGTTCGTCGCCGACGGGACCGTCGTCGCCCACCAGATCGTGAGCGAGGCCAAGGCGCCAGACCAGTTCGGCGGCACCGTGATCCCGAACGATGTGCTCGACGAGATGGCCGCCTACAGCAGGTCGATCTGGCCGACCATGCCGACGCTGGTGCGGGCCGATGCGAGCGAGCTGGAGGATGACGCCGCGGGGTACGGCAGGCCCTGGCCGGGCTGGACGTGGCGGTACCTGGACGCCGCGTCGTCCCGCTACCTGGCCCGGAAGGGCGACCCGGCGGCGTTCGCCGAGGCCGAGCAGGCGTCGGCCGATCGGCAGGGGCTCGCGCTCGCGATCGGTCTCAACGTGCTGAGCGGCGGCGACGGCTCCAGCAACTTCCCGAGCCCGGAGCTACCCGGCGCCTGGGCGATGTCGGCCGACGAGCTCCGCACGTACACGGCTGCCCTGCTCGAGCACTCGCGAGCCTGCTCGTTCGAGATGTGGAAGTACTTCCCGACGACGTCGTACTTCACCCAGCCGAGCATCGCCGCCGCGATGAGTGACATCGCCGACCTCGCGGCCGACTACCCGACCCATCCGTGCGTGGCGGTGGAGCGGAGCCCGGCGCCGACGGTCGGTGGTTAGTCCGGGGAAAGCGGCCCATCGGTGACGAACCACGTCCCCGAGACGAAGCAGGCCTCTGCGCGCGCCGATTGCGCCGCAAGGCTGGTCTCAGACCTCGCTGCCGCGCCAGGCCTCTCGGAGCCGGAGCCGGGGACCGATCCGTAGGACCGCACCCGAGTAGATCCGGCCGGCGAGGAGCACCATCCCGTAGATCGAGCCGAGCACGAGCGCGATCGATAGGAGGATCTGCCACCATGGCACGGCGCCGTACGCGATGCGGACGATCATGACCATCGGCGCCGTCGGTGGGAACAGGGAGCCGACGATCGCCACGACGCTGTCGGGCGACTGCGCTGCCTCCATCGAGAGGACGTACGCGACGATCAGGACGGCCGAGATCGGGAACTGGATGCTCTGCGCCTCCTCCTGACGCGAGACCAGGGACCCGGCCGTCGCGTACAGGACCGAGTAGAACCCGTAACCGAGGACGAACCACACCACGATCCATGCGATCGTGCTCGGCGTCGTGGTCGCGGTCGTGTTGTCAGAGAACCGCAGCGCGACGAGTGCCACGACCGCCATGAGCGCGAGTTGCGCCAGGCCGACCAGGCCGATCCCGAGGATCTTACCGGCGAGCAGCTCGGTCGGTCGGAGGCGCGACAGGAGCACCTCCACCACGCGGCTGGACTTCTCCTCGACGATGCCGACGAGGAGGAACCCGCCGTAGAGCGCGATCGCCATGAACATCACGAACAGACCGATGAAGGCGAGGCCTTCGCGCTCGCTCCGTTCCCGCGTGACGGGCTCGAGGCTGGTCGAGTCCAGGTCCGGCGGGGCGAGCAGCCGTCCGGCCTGCTCTGGCGTGAGGCCGAGCTCGCCGATCGCCTCCTGCCGCTCGACGACCTGCACCGCCGAGGTCACGGCCGCCCGCAGCTGCTCGTCGGTCTCGGCCTTCCAGACCAGCTCGCGCTGGTCCACGAGCACCACCGCCACGTCGCCGGAGCGCAGCGCCACGCGCGCCGCGTCCTCGTCGGCGAACTCGCGCGTCCGGACGGTCAGACCGAGCTGGTCGGCGGTCGCGCCGACGAGCGACGGAAGGTCGGTCGAGCGCTCGCCGACCAGGCCCACCGTGCGTTCGCGCTCGCCGCCGCCGTAGATGTCGGGCACGAGGATCAGCGCGAGCACGATCAGGATCGAGACGAGCGTCGAGACCTGGAACGCGGTCGTCTTCACGCGCTGGTTCCACTCGCGCCGGGTCACCAGCCACAGCCGACGCAGGCTGCCGCTCATGCGCCCCTCCCCTCCGACACGGCGTCGAGGAAGAGATCCGTGAGCGAGGGAGGCTCGAACGTGAACGCCGTCACCTCGCCGGCCCGGCGCGCGCTGGCCATGATCTCGTCCAGGTCCACGGAGGCGTCGACGAGCACCCGCACGCGACCGTCCTGCTTGCTCGTGACCGTTCCGCTCGGCAGGAGCGGGACCCATGGCTGGCCGTCCACGGTGACCGAGAGCGACCGGTGCGGCGAGGCCGCCTTGAGCTCCTCGACGACGCCGGCCAGCACGATCCTCCCGCGGTCGACGATCACGACGTCCTGGCACACGTCCTCGACCAGGTCGAGCTGGTGGCTCGAGAACAGCACCGCGACGCCGAGCGCCGCGGTCTGCGCGAGGATGTCGGCCATCGACTCCACCCCGAGCGGGTCGAGCCCGCTGAACGGCTCGTCGAGCACCGCGAGCTCGGGGTCGTGCACGAGCGCCGCGGCCAGCTGGACGCGCTGCTGGTTGCCGTGGGACAGCTCCTCGAGCCGCGCGTCGGCTCGGTCGGCCAGACCCAGACGCTCGAGCCACCCGGCGGCCGCTTCCTTCGCTGACCCCGCGCTCATGCCGGACAGCTCGGCGAGGTAGGTGAGCTGCTCCCCGACCTTCATCTTCGGGTAGAGGCCGCGCTCCTCAGGCATGTACCCGAAGCGAGCCCGCTCGTCACGGCCGATCGGCTGGCCCCGCCAGCGCACCTCGCCCCGGTCGGGGCGTACCAGACCGAAGATCGCCCGCATCGTGGTGGTCTTGCCGGCGCCGTTCGGCCCGAGGAACCCGACGATCCGGCCCGGCGCCACGTCGAAGGTCGCGCCGTCCAGCGCAACCACGTCCCCGTACCGCTTGGCCAGATCCCGGATCTCGAGCATCGCGGTCTCCCGTGGATGGCCGGTTGCCGCGGGACCGCACGGCGCCAAGCCAGCTCGCGCCGAGTCGGATCCTCCGTCTCCCGAGGTTCCCTTCGCCGACGCGGCGGCATCAGGGCCGAAGGGCCCCCAGAAGCGGGCCCTCGGGGCCGCCCGGCCAACCGACCGCGCACCGGCCCGGGCTCGGACCGTCAGCGTCGACGGCGGAGCTGGGGTGGGACGGCTCGCTCCGAGGTCGGCCGCTCGTCGCCCACGAGCTCCACGAGATCCACCTCCGTGAGGACCGGCACACCGGAACGCTGGGCCTTCGCGAGCTTGGACGCGCCCGGCTCCTCGCCGACGATCAAGCCCGTGGTCTTGCCCGACACCGACGCCGAGACCGCGGCGCCGAGGGAGCGGAGGGCCGCGTGAGCCTCCTCACGGGTCCAGCGTTCGAGCGTGCCGGTGATCACGTAGGTTCGGCCGCCGAGCGGTCCCTCGATCGGCCGCTCCTCCTCTCCGACCTCGAACCGGAGGCCGAGCGAACGCAGCTCGGCGACCAGCGTCCGGTTCTGCTCCTCGGCACACCAGTCGGCGATCGACTCGGCCCGATCCGGGCCGATCCCCTCGACCTCTTGGATCTCTTCCTGGGTCGCATCGAGCAGGCGAGCGATGGTTCCGAAGTGGCGCGCGAGGTTCCGTGCGGTCACCCATCCGACGTCGGGGATGTTGAGACCGAACAGCACGCGCGAGAAGGGTTGGCGCTTCGATGCCTCGATCGCCTCGACGGCCGCTCGTGCCGAGATCTCGCCGTAGCCCCTGAGCTGCATCAGCTGCTCGGCCGTGAGGCGGTACAGGTCGGCCATGGAGCGGAGCATCCCCTCGTCCCAGAGCCGGCGCACGAACCGCTCCCCGACGCCGTCGATGTCCATGGCGGCGGCGACCCAGTTGATCAGGGTCTCGAGCCCGCGGGACGGGCACGCTTGGTTCGGACAACGGTGCATCACCTCGTCGGCCCGCTTGACGATCCTCGTGCCGCACAGCGGGCAGCGTCGCGGCATCCGGAACTCCTTGGTCCCGGGCGCGTGCGGGCCGGCCGGCCCGACGATCTGTGGGATCACGTCGCCCGCACGCTGGACGATGACGAGGTCGCCCTCTCGGATCTGCTTGCGGTTGATGTCCTCTTCGTTGTGGAGCGTCGCGCGCGAGATCGTGACCCCGCCGACCACGACCGGCTCGAGCATCGCCCACGGGTTCAGCGCGCCCGTGCGGCCGACCCGGATCGCGATCTTCGTGAGCCTGGTCCGAGCGGTCATGGGCGCCCATTTGTACGCGCGTGCCCATCTCGGCCGGTCGTGGAGCGCGCCGAGGCGGCGCTGCTGCTCGAGCGAGTCGACCTTGATCACGATCCCGTCGATCTCGTAGTCGAGCTCCGCACGACGCCGCTCCCAGTTCCGGCAGCGCTCGGCGACCTCGTCGATCGAGTCGAGCCGCTCGGCGAACGGGTTCGTACGGAAGCCGTGGCCACGCAGCCACTCGAGCGTCTCCGAGTGTGATGCGAACCCGACCCCCTCGCGGTAGCCCGAGCCGTAGACCCAGATCGACAGGGGCATGGAGCGCGTCACCTCCGGGTTCTTCTGCCGCACCGAGCCGGCGGCGCCGTTGCGGGGGTTCGGGATCGGCTTGGTGCTCTCCTGCACCAGCCGCTCGTTCAGCGCGCGGAAGCCCGCCAACGGCATATAGACCTCGCCGCGGACCTCGAGCACCGGCGGCGCAGGCTCGCCGCCGGCCAGCCGCAGCGAGAGCGGGATCGCGGAGATCGTGCGCAGGTTGTTCGTCAGGTCCTCGCCGCGAACCCCGTCCCCTCGGGTCACACCGCGGGTGTAGACACCATCCTCGTACACCACGCTGATCGCCAGGCCATCGATCTTCGGCTCGATCACGTAGGTCACGGGCTCGTCCGAGCCCAGACGCTTGCGGACGTCGTCGGCCCATTTCCGCAGCGCCTCGTCCGTCGTGACCTTGTCGAGCGATCCCATCGGCGCGAG
>DASTHN010000194.1:0-4320 GCA_035718185.1 Actinomycetota bacterium | reverse complement strand
GGGTAGCTCCCGGTAAAGCCCTTAGCCCCTCGACCGGAGGATCCGGTGGAGCTGAGGTCGCCGTTTCACGCCCTCCCACCGGCGAGCGCCTCGCCTACCTGGACAACATCAAGACGCTGCTGATCGCCGGGATCATCGCGGCGCACGCCATCCAGGGCTATTCGGAGTTCGGCTCCTGGACGTATCAGGACATACAGGAGGTCACCCTTTCTCCCGTCGTCGAGACGGTCTTCGTGGTCGCGCTCGTGAGCCTCGGAGCGCTGTTCCTCATGGCCCTGTTCTTCCTCATCTCAGGCCTGTTCACCGAGGACTCGCTCGAGCGGAAGGGACCGTCCCGGTTCGTCACCGATCGGCTCCTGCGGTTGGGTGTGCCGTTCGCCGTCTACACGCTGCTGGTGTGGCCGCTCGTGGAGTTCGCGATCTTCGGTCCGTTCTTCCACCGGAGCTACTGGAGTTCGTTCACCGACACCGACCCGGTGCTCGACAACGGGCCGATGTGGTTCGTCGGTGTGCTCCTCATCTACTCGCTTGCCCTCGTCGCGTGGCGCAGGTGGTTCCCGCCACGAGCTCCGTCGACGGAACCGCTGCGCTGGCGCACCCTGGTCCTGCTCTCCGTAGCTGTGGGCGCCTCGACGTTCATCCTCCGGATCGCCCTCCCGGCGGACTCGAACCAGCCGGTGAACCTCCACGTGTGGGGGTGGCCCGAGTACATCGCGCTGTTCGGTCTCGGCGTGGTCGCCGCTCGGCGGCGGTGGCTCCGACCCGTGGACCGCGGGCTCGCCCGCCGATGCGGGTTCGCGACGCTCGCCGGGACGGTCGTGGTCGCCGCCGCCGTCGTGTCGGCCGACTCGCTCGGTCTTGACGAGGACGCGTTCTTCGGAGGGTGGCGGCTGACGGCGTTGCTCGCGGCGATGGCCGAGGGCGTGATCGCGGTCTCGGCGCCGATCTGGGTGCTGGCGTTCGCGCAGCGGCACCTGAACGGCTCGGGTCGGCTGCGTCGAGCGATGGCCAGGAGCTCCTACATGGCGTTCATGCTGCAGGGACCCGTGCTCGTGGCGCTCGCGCTCGCGCTGCGACCGATCGACCTGACGGGTGACGTCAAGGCGCTCCTCGTCGCGACGCTCGGCATCGTCGGGTCGTTCGGGCTCGCCTGGCCGCTCGTCACGCGGACACCGCTTCGCCGGTTCTTGTGACCGAGGACGGCGAAGGAACCGAAGCACGCCCACAGACGGTCATGGGGCGGCGACACCCCTGCGTCGGTTGGCGATAGCGAACCACACACACCCGCTCACCAGCAGCACGATCCCGATCGCGAGCCACGGCCATGGGCTCCATCCATCCACGCAGGATCGGCTCGTAGCGGTCGAGGTGCAGACCGTCCCAGGCCCCGATCGGTTCAAGAACGCAACGTAGAACAGCGGGAGGCTGAGACCGGAGATCAGGCCGGGGAGCCCCACCCGAGATCCCGTGCGGGTAGCGAGCACGATGGTGGCCGCCACCGTGATGACCAGGACGTAGGGACCGATGGAGAGCGCGCCCAGGATCCCGAGCGCATAACCGGCACCCGTGAGCATCCAGGCGATGAACCACATCACATCCCGCCGGTCGGTCGTTGAAGTCATCATCGTGAGGATAAGGGTCTTCCCGGGGGGAACACTGCGACCAGGCGTACAGCGCTTCTCGTCCGACCGTGCGAGGTCATACGCGATCATGGCGTCACGCCTCGGTCGGCGGTTCCCAGGTTCAGGTCGGGAGTCTCGTGCCGGGGCGCGTGGTCATCTTGGCCCCCCAGCCGCCGGGCGTCGAGGCTGGTGGCGTGGACGCTCACGTCGGGATGCGGTAGCGGAGGTACACGACACCGTTGACGAGTCGGCGATCGTCCAGCAGCCCTAGCTCGGCGCGAGTGTCTCTGAACGATCTTCTGTTCTATGGGTCAGCGTTGCCGGGGGTCGTCGACGCCGATGGCAAGGGGTTGGCGCACCTCGCGGGCGCGAAGTCCGTGTCGCGGTTGGACGCATACGGACGTCGGGGAGCGGAACGGCTGCTCGCTGATCTCGTCGAAGAATGGCGACGTCGGGGAAGGCCCGGGGTCGCCCGTTTGAGCGTGGGTGTCAGCTACGGGCGATCGAGACCGGTCGGATGGAGAACGAGGAGACGCGGCTCGAGCGCGATCTCCTTCGACTGGCGTTCGTAGCCCAAATGCCCTGCGGCCACGGTTGGTCACCGGCCCCCTTCGAGTGACCCGAGCGGTCCTCCAGCGAAAGGGGCGGGACGATCGCGTGCATCGGGCTGCACCTCATTTGCCCGTGCAGCAGCTGTTTCCAGGAACATCAAAGGACGCGAAACCCGTGGGAGTGCCGATTGCGGCAGTGACGATCGGACTTCAGGATGGGCTGATGGAGCGACCCGAGACCCGCTACGCGAAGACGACCGACGGCGTCCACATCGCCTACCAGGTCTGCGGAGATGGTGAGCTCGACCTCCTCTTCGTCCCCGGGTTCGCGTCGAACCTGATCTGGAACTGGGAGCTCCCTGCCTATGCGAACTTCCTCCGCCGGCTGAGCTCCTTCTGCCGACTCATCATCATCGATCGTCGAGGATCAGGGCTCTCGGACCGGCTCTCTCCCGAGGATCTGCCCCCGCTCGAGGTCCTGGCCGGTGACCTCGGTGTCGTTCTCGACGCGGTCGGATCGGAGCGGACCTCGCTCTTCGGCGCCGAGGACGGTGGTCTGAGCTGCTCGCTCTTCGCCGCTACCCGCCCAGACAGGGTGGATCGTCTGATCCTGTACACGCTTGACCCGGGCGGCGACAAACCTTGGGAAGGGGCATGGGGTCGAGAGCAATGGGAAGGATTCATCTCGCGCGTTGCCGACCACTGGGGTATGCGAGGGTTCGGTCGAGACGACCCCGCCGGGGGGCTAGTGACGGCCGCGCCATCCTTCGTAGACGACACCCAGCTCCTCGACTGGCACGTCGCCATGATGCAGCTGGCGGCGAGTCCCAGGGCCGTCGAGGCGCTCTTCCGCATCCACATGGAGACCGACGTGCAGCCGGTGCTGACGTCGATCCGCGTCCCGACGTTGATCCTCCACCCCTTGGGGGATCTCCTCGAGCCCATCGCGGAAGGGCGACTCCTAGCTCATCTGATCACGGGTGCTGAGCTGGTCGAGCTGCCCGGCGACGATCACTTCTGGTTCTTGAGCAACACGGACAGGATCGTCGACGCCATCGCGGAGTTCGTCACCGGCGTTCGGCCCGTTCGCGATCTCGATCGGGTCTTAGCCACGGTGCTGTTCACTGACATCGTCGGCTCAACGGAGATGGCCGCCCGTCTTGGGGACGCCGGGTGGAAGGGGCTGCTGGCCTCGCACGATGAACGTGCACGAACCGAGATCCAACGTCATCGCGGCACGTACATCGACTCGACGGGCGACGGGCTCCTGGCGACGTTCGATGGTCCCGCCCGGGCCGTGCGTTGTGCTCGGGCGATCGGCGGGGCCGTCCGGGAGCTCGGTCTCGAGATCCGTTCAGGCGTTCACACCGGCGAGATCGAGGTCGCCGGCAACAACGTCCGCGGGATCGCCGTCCACATCGGGGCGAGAGTGGCCGCGCTGGCGGACCCTGGACAGGTGCTCGTCTCGTCGACCGTCAAGGATCTCGTCGCGGGGAGCGGCCTGACCTTCGAGGACGCGGGCGAGCACGACCTGAAGGGTGTCCCCGACCGTCGGCACCTGTTTCGGGTGGTGGAGTAGGTTCACCTTCCCCTCGAACAGACGTTCCACCACCCTCAAGATCCGCGGACAACGCTCCTTGTGCGCATACGGGCGCGAACACAGACGCCTCGCGCGTCGGGGCCCCGTGTGCTCCTTGCTGCGTCCGGCCGAGGCTGACGAGCGGACCGCTCCGCCCGACGTCATGGGCCTAGATGTAGCGGGCCGATGCCATCGCCGCGACCGCGAGGACGGCGAGGGCGAAGCTCGCACGCTCGGCCACCACGAGCCGGCGCTGGAGCGAGCCGATCCGCGCAGCCAAGACGGGCATAGGTGTTCCGCCGGACTCAGCGACCTGCTTTCCGAGGGATACGAGCCGACCGATGGTGGGACGCGTGACGAGCCCGGCGACGATGATCGCCGAGATGGCGAGGAGAGCGCCCACCGTCAACGCGACTCCGAAGTCCGTGCCGATCCAGTCGCCGAAGCTCGGATGGGTATGCCAGTCGTGCCAGTAGAGGAAGGACCCGGCGGCGATGGTGAACAGGGCGTCGATGAAGACGACATCCACGAATCGGCGCCTGCGAAGCTCCGACATGAACGGCGCCCC
>DASTHN010000193.1:0-39087 GCA_035718185.1 Actinomycetota bacterium | reverse complement strand
GCTCGTCCTGGCTCATCGGTTCGGGACCGGCCAGGGGCATATGGCGGATCACCTGTGGATCGGTGAGCAGAGCCAGTAGCTCCTCAGTGGGGGCCTCCTGCAAGGAGCGTCGCGCCCGATCGGAACAAACACGCCCCGGTGCCCGAGGGTTCTCGGATGTCGCTGGAACGCAGCCCTTGGAACTACCCGTCCCGAGCCTTGAAGCCTGAGGCAAGCGCGACTCCCAGCATGATCGCGAGCGCGAATTGAGCCTCGAAGGTGTCGTAGAAGTACGTAGCGTTGAAGAGCCGCGGCGCGTCCGGCCAGTTCACGTTCAGCCAGAACCAGAAGTGAGCGAACATCAACAGCGGGATCATTCCGAGAAGTAGCGGTGTCCACGGCCGGTAGCGGAAGCTCCGAGGCAGTCGGGCGGCGAGCGCGAACAGGAACCCGCTGAGAACGACGAGCAGGAGCCACCCGATCCATCCTTGCCAGGTGCGGTCGAACGTTGCCCTTGCCAAGGCTTCCCAGTCCTGCCTCCAGACCACCCCGAACCTCAGAGCGATCAGCGCCGCGAGCAGAAGGATCAGGCGGATCGCGGCCTGCGGGCCGCGGCGAGCGAAAGTCGAACGATCGCGATCTCCGTCGTGATGCTGTCCGGCTCCCGCTCGGGCGGAATCGTCGTCCTTCTCGTCTGCGAGTTCACGCTGAAGCTGGCTGGGGGGAATCCCCTTGCCCTGAACCATCGCGTTCCCTCCCTCCGAGGCCTCAGGTCACCTGCTAGTCCCTCGTGCCGTCGCATTGCAGGGGCGAACGGCCCCCCGGGTTAGGAACGCTTGCCTGCGCGAGCGTGCTGTCACTCGAGACGCGATTCCCAGGCGACGGAGACCGGGGGCTCGGGCTCGAGCTCGAGGGGCCCTGCGGCCTCGCGGCGGAGCGAGAGCAGCGGCACGAGGACTACGGCGGCCGCGGCCGCGGCGATGCCGCCGATCAGGTAGATGCGCTGGGGCTCGACGGCGCGCAAGAGGGGGATCGCGAGCAGGTAGGCGACGAACAGGCCGAGCGAGAGCATGGCCTCGAACGACGCCATCGTTCGGCTCCGCACTACGTCGGGGGTGCGGCGCTGCATGATGCCGTTCTCGGCCACGATCGTGAGGCCGTCCGCCGTGCCCATCACGAACAGGCTGACCAGGACCAGCCAGAACCATGGCGCGAGGCCGACGCCGATCGCCGTCACCGCGATCGCGGCCGCGCCGGCGACGACCCACACCGGCTCGGTCCTGGCCGTCATCCACCTCCCGACGAGCGAGCCGAGCACCGAGCCGCTCCCCCACGCCGCGATGAGGAACCCGAAGCCGGTGGCGCCGGCGCCGAACGACTCGGCGACCGGCGCGTCGGCCACCATCCCCATGCCCATGCCGAGCACGAACACGAGCCACGCGAGGGCCATCCGCCGCAGCACCGGCTCGGCGAACAGGAAGCGGATGCCGGCGGTGATGCCCTGGTGCTCGGTCTCGGCCTCGGCCGCCTCGCGCTGGGGGTCGGCGAACCGACCGTGCACGGTGATCGTGAGGATCAGCGAGATCACGAACGAGACGGCGTTGATGCCGAAGACCCACGTCGGTCCCGCGCTCGCGACGATGAGCCCGCCGATCAGCGGACCGACCGCGATGCCCGCGTGCACCCCAACGGTGATGAGACTGTTCGCCCACGCGATGTCGTCCTCGCGCTCGACGAGGTTCGGGATCGCCGCGCGTGAGGCCGAGAAGAACGGCAGCTCGCTGATCGCCGAGCCGAACGCGAGCGCGATCAGCAGGCCGGGGTCGTCGACGAACACCATCGCGGTGAAGAACGCAGACGCGACCGCCTCGGACGCGATCATCACCTTCCGTCGGTCGAAGCGGTCGCCGAGCGCGCCGGCGAACGGCCCGAGGATCCCGGCCACGCCGAACGTCAGCAGCAGCGACAGCGCCTGCATGCCCGGCGAGTGCGTGCGGTCCCAGACCGTGAAGTTCAGCGCCGTGTAGGCGGCGGCCCCGCCCGTGACCGAGATCAGGCGCCCGAGCGCCAGACGCCGGACGGCGGTCCGGGGCGGGGTGCTCACCTTCCGAGTCTCCATCCGCCCCGGACCTCCTCCGTCTAGCCCAGCTCGACCTGCATCGTAGGCTCGGCGTCCAGCATCGAGCGTCGCCGCTCGCCGCGGAGCACCGGCAGCAGCACCGCCGTGCCGACGAGCGCCGTCGCCCCGCCGATCGCGTACACGTTCTGCGGGCCGAGCGCCTCGAGCACCGGCCCCGCGCCGGCGAGCGACGCGGCGAACGCCACCGTGATGATGGCCTCGGCGGCCGACACGACCCGGCTCCGGACCGCGTCGGGCGTCCGGCGCTGCTGGATCCCCTGTTCGGCGACCATCGTGACCGCGTCGCCGAACCCGGATGCCAGCGACATCACGAGGATCGGCGCGAACCAGGGCGAAACCGCGATCGCTCCGGTCGAGAGCGCGATCAGCGCCATCCCGAGGAACAGCGCCCGAGGCTCCTTCTCCTCGGTGAGCTTGCGCCCCGCGAGCGAGCCGAGGACCGAGCCCGCGCCCCACGTGCCGATCAGCAGCCCGTAGCCGAGCGAGCCGGCGTCGAAGTGCTCGACGAGCGGGACGTCGGCCACCATGACGAAGCCCATCCCGAGCACGAGCGCCGTCCACGCGAACACGATCGTGCGCAGCACGCGATCCCTCGCGAGGAACACGAACCCGGCGCGCAGCCCCTGGTGCTCGGCCGCGTCCTCGCGCGAGCCCTGGAACCGGGCGCGCACGCTCCAGACCAGGACGGCCGAGACCACGAACGAGACCGCGTTCAGGCCGAACACCCAGCCAGGACCGATCGCGCCGACAAGCACCCCGCCGAGCGCGGGACCGACCATGATGCCCATGTTCCGACCGAGCGCGACGAGGCCGTTCGCCCACGACAGGTGCTCCTCGTCCACCAGGTTCGGGATCGCCGCGGCCGAGGCCGACCAGAACGGCTGCTCCACGATCGCCGATAGGAAGGCGGCGCCGAGCAGCCAGGCCGGGTCGTCCAGGAACGCCATCGCGCCGAAGCACGCGGCGCCGGCCAGGTCCGAGACGACCATGACCGTCTTGCGGTCGAACCGGTCGCCGAGCGCGCCGCCGAGCGGCGCGAAGATCCCCGCGATGCCGAACGTGAGGAACAGCGTCAGCGAGAGCCAGGTCGCCGAGTCCGTGCGCTCGTAGACCGTGTACATGAGCGCGGTGTAGGCGGCCGCTCCGCCCGTGATCGAGATCAGACGCGCGGCGGCGAGCCTTCGGACGGCGCTCTTCCAGTGTGTGTCGTGTCGTTGGCGCATACGGCGACTCCTCAGCGGTTCGGTGGAACGAGGGACGGTGATCCGGGTGCCCGCCGGGCGGCGGGCGGACGCGCTGCTAGCGCGTCGTGGACGCCCCGACGGCCGTACCGACGGGGGTGCCGTTCCCGAAGATCACCTGGAGTCGCCTCATGACCCGCCGAGTGTAGCAGGCCCGTCAACCATGCCCTGCAGCCTACTCGGGGAGCTGGATGAAGCGGATGCCCTCCGCGCCGCTCACCCGCTCGAGCTCGGCGAGGATCTCCGGCGGGACCGGGGTATCGAGCACCAGGCCCATGAGCGCGGTACCGCCGCGGATCGGCCGGCCGACGTCCATGGTGGCGATGTTGATCCGGTGCCGGCCGAGCAGCGTCCCGACGGCGCCGATCACGCCCGGCTTGTCCTCGTAGAAGAAGAACAGCATCGACGGGCTGGGCGCCATCTCGATGTCGTAGCCGTTGACCTCGACGACCCGCTCGCGGTCCTTCTTGCCGACGAGCGTGCCCGAGACCGAGACCGGACCGTCGTCGGTCTCGGCCGTGATGGCGACGAGGTTCACGTAGTCGGTCGAGACGGACGATCGCATCTCGCTGATCGCCAGGCCGCGCTCGCGCGCGATGATCGGCGCGTTCACGAACGAGACGGGCTCGTGGACGATCCCGGCGAGCACGCCCTTCACCACCGCGAGCGTGAGGACCCGCGTGTCGGCGTCGGCGATCCGGCCGAGGTACCGGCACTCGATCGAGCGCACGGCGCCCTCGGCCATGCCGGTGAGGATCCGCCCGAGCTTGTCGCAGAGCGGCAGGAACGGACGGGCGATCTCGGCGACCTCCGAGCCGGCCGAGACGTTCACCGCGTAGGGGACGAACTCGCCCCTCAGTGCCAGGCGCACCATCTCGGCCACGGTCGTGCCGGCCTTGTCCTGCGCCTCGGCGGTCGAGGCGCCCAGGTGCGGCGTCACGACCACGTTGTCCATCCGGAACAGGGGCGAGTCGGTCGTCGGCTCGTGGTCGAACACGTCGAGCGCGGCACCGGCCAGGCGCCCGTCCTCGAGCGCCTTCACGAGCGCGGCCTCCTCCACGATCCCACCCCGAGCCGTGTTCACCAGGCGCGCGCCGGGCTTCACCATCGAGAGCTCGTGGTCCCCGATCAGTCCCTCGGTGTCGGGCGTGCGCGGCAGGTGGATCGTCACGAAGTCGGCCTGCACGAGGAGCGCCTCCAGCGTGGGCATCAGCTCGACGCCCATCTCCTTCGCGCGGTCCCTCGGGACGTACGGGTCGAACGCGATCACGCGCATACCCAAACCGGCCCCGCGCTGGGCCACCAGGCTCCCGACGCGCCCGATCCCGACCACCCCGAGGGTCTTGCCCTGGAGCTCGACGCCCTGGAAGGAGGAGCGTTCCCACCGACCCTCCTTGAGCGCGGCGTTGGCGCGGGGGATGTTCCGCGCCTGGGCGAGCAGGAGCGCGATCGCGTGCTCGGCCGCCGAGACGATGTTCGACTGCGGCGCGTTCACGACCATGACGCCCTTGCGCGTGGCGGCCTCGACGTCCACGTTGTCCAGCCCGATCCCGGCGCGGGCGACCACCTTCAGGTTCTCGGCCGCGTCGATCACCTCCGCGGTCACCTGCGTCTGCGAGCGCACGATCAGCGCGTCGTACCCGCCGATCTCCTGCGGCAGACCCTCGGTCGCGAGCTCGGTCCGCACGTCGACCTGGAAGTCCCCGCGCAGGAGCTCCAGGCCGGCCTCCGAGAGCTTCTCCGTCACGAGGACCTTCACGACGTGACGTCCTCCTGGAAGACGCCCTCGGCGGCCGCGACCGCCGCCCCGCGCTTGACCGGGTAGCCCAGGCGCTCGAGCGTCATCTCGAGCGCCGCGAGCCCGCGCACGATGTCGAGCTCGCTGTAGTAGCCGAGGTGCCCGATCCGGAACACCTTGCCCTTCAGCGGTCCCTGTCCGGGCGCGAGCACGCAGCCGAAGTCCGCGCGGATCCTGTCGCTGATCGTGTCGGCGTCGATGCCCTCGGGGGCGGTGATCGCGGTGACGGTCCAGTTGTCCTCGAGCCCCTCGCCGAACAGGTCCAGGCCGAGCGCCTTCACGCCCTCCTTCACCGCCCGCGAGAGCGTCCGGTGGCGCGCCTGCGCGCCCTCGAGCCCGTCCTGGAAGTAGAGGTCGAGAGCGGCCTGCAGCCCTTGCATCACGCTGATCGCCGGGGTCCAGGGGTTCTCCGGGTCCTTGAGCTCGCCGAACTTCTTGTAGATCGACCAGTCGAAGTAGAAGCGCGGGAGCGTCGCCGTCCGGTGCGCCTCCCACGCGCGTTCGCTGATCGCGACGAACGCGATGCCGGGGCTGGCCGACAGCGCCTTCTGCGATCCTCCGACCGCGACGTCGATCCCCCATGCGTCGAACCCGAACGGCACGGCGCCAAGGCTGGAGACGGCGTCGACGATCACGAGCGCGCCGCGGGCGTTCGCGACGTCCGCGAGCTCCTGGATCGGCTGGATCACGCCGGTGCTGGTCTCGGAGTGCGTGAGCAGGACCGCCTTCACCGGGTGCTCGGCGAGCGCCGCGTCCACGTCCGCCGGCCGGATCTTCGTCCCCCAGTCGTACTCGATCGTCCGGACGACCAGGCCATGGGACTCGGCGAGCTTCTTCCAGCGGTCGGCGAAGAACCCGGCGAGGGGAACGAACACCTCGTCGCCGGCCGAGAAGACGTTCTGGATCGCCGACTCGAGCCCGCCTGTACCCGAGGACGTCATCAGCAACACGTCCTGGGTGGTCCCGTAGAGCGTCTTCACCCGATCCGTCACGTCGCGCATCAGGTCACCGAAGCCCGGTCCGCGGTGGTAGACGAGCGGGCTCCCCTGCGCGAGCGAGACCTCGGGCGGGATGGGGGTGGGGCCGGGTGCGAGGATGATCTCGGGCCTGTCCATCGCCTGCTCCTTGGCGCTGCCGGATGCGCCGCAGCCACGTCCTGGGCGCGATGGCCCAGCGTATCATCGGGTGACACCGCCTCCGGCGGTGCCCAGGACCGCCGTGAGGACGCTCGCCTTCCTGCTCCGACGCTTCGCCGCCCAGCGATTGCTCGGGCTCGCGATCGTCGTCGCGATGGGGTTCACGATCGGCGTGCTCGTCGCCGGTCCCGTGTACGCCGCAGCCTCCCGCGAGGCCATCGCCACCGCGGCCGTCCGGACCGCGACGGTCAACGTCCGCAACGTCCGGCTGTCCTTCTACGGCGACGTGACGGATACCTACGACCGGCTGGACACCACGGTCCGGGACGCGACCGCCGACCTGTCGGTCGGACGGTACGTGGCGCAGGCCAAGAGCGAGAGCCGGATGCGCGGCGCTCGGGGCGCGCCGATCTCGCTCCCGTTGCTGTTCCGCGAGGGCGCCGAGCGCCACTTCACGACCTTCGAGGGGACCGCCCCGGCTGGCCCGGGCGAGATCGCGCTCATGGAGGACGTCGCCGAGCGCCTCGGGGTCGGGATCGGGGACACCGTGACGGCGATCGGACCCACGGACGCAGAGCAGGCGCTGCGTGTGACCGCGACCTACGGCCGGCCCCGGGGGGACGATCCTTTCTGGTTCGGATCGCAGACGCCGATCCCGGAGGAGGAGGGCGCGGACCTGCCGCCCGGCCTCCTGTCGCGCGAGGGGTACCTGGCGCTCGCGTCGGACCTCGGCCTGTCGAGCCAGTACGTGTGGGACCTCTACCTCGACCTCGAGCGCGTCCCCTTCGACGACGCGCAGCTGATCCCGGAACGGATCGGGCGCGATGTCGCGGCCCTCCAAAAGGTCCCTGGGCTCACCGACGTCACCGCCTCGACGGGGCTCGGCGCGCTGTTCGAGCTCACCCGGCAGCGGGTCGCGGACCTCCAGGTGCCGATCCAGCTCGTGGTGTTCCAGGTCGCGGCGGTCGCGCTCGCGGTCCTCGCGGGCGTCGGGTCGCTCGTGCTGTCGCGGCAGTCGTTCGAGCTCGCGGTCCTGCGCAGCCGCGGCTTCTCGCGGGGCAAGCTGCTGGCCGGTCAAGCGATCCATGCGGTGTTGGCGGCGATCGTCGCGTACCCGCTCGGGCTCGTGCTCGGGATCGGGCTCGCGCGGCTCGCCTCCCGCTCGAACGGTCCGTCGCTGTCGAGCGACCTGTTCCCGGTCCGGCTGACCGGCTCGGCACAGGCGCTCGGGCTCCTCGGCGCAGCGCTCGGTGCGGTGGCGCTCGTGCTGGTCTCGGTCCCGCATCTGCGGCGGACGATCCTCGAGGAGCGGCGCCTCGTCTCTCGCGAGGACCGGCCGCCGCTGGCACGGATCCCGGTGGAGCTGTTCGTGTTGCCGCTCGCCGCCTTCGCGTTCATGGAGCTCCGCGGAATCGAGGCCGCCCCGACGATCGAGGGCGCCTCCCTGGACCCGATGGTGCTGCTGACCCCGACGCTCGTGATCTTCGGCGCCTCGTTCCTGGCGCTCCGGCTGCTCCTGTACGTGCTCCGCCGGCTGGACGGGCGGATCGGCCGGTCGCGACGGATCTCGACGTACCTCGCGGGGCGGCGGCTGGGCCGCGCGCCGGGAACCAGCTTCGCGATCGCGCTGCTGCTTCTCCTCTCCGTCGGCCTGATGGTCGTCGCCAGCTCCTACCGCGCGATCGTGCTCCGGAACCAGGAGGACACGGCGCACCAGCAGGTCGGGGCCGACTGGCGGGTCGAGGTCGACCCCCCCGAGCAACCGCTCGCCGCCCTCGAGCGGCTGCCACCCCTCGCCACCGGGGTGGTGCGGACCGTGCCGTACCTGGAGGTGCGGCCCCGGTTCCCGCTCACCACGCTCGCGATGTCGGTGGACCCGCGGTCGTACGAGCGGGGCGGCTGGTGGCGCGGCGACTATGCGGCGGCATCCGAGGCGTCCTGGCTCGACGCGCTCACGGTCGAGGACACCTCCGTCCCCGTCCCCGAGGGTCCGACCCCGGGCTCGCTGTCGATCGAGGCCGAGCCACTCGACGGTGCGGAGGGCATCGAGCTCGTCGCGACCGTCCAAGCCGCCGACGGCTCGGTACGCGAGCTCGTCCTGGGCGAGCTCGGGGCGGGGTACGACGGGACCGTCAGCGACCCGGAGGTGCTGCCCGGGGCCGCGCTCCTCTCGATCGCCCTGCGGACGGCCGAGCCGACCGGCCCGGACGCGGCCACGGTGCGGATCGACTCGGTCAATGGGCGGCCCGCCGCCGACCTGCTGCGCGACTGGGAACCGTTGCGGTGGCGTGGGAGCGATGCGTCGGTCGAGCCTTCGGGCGATGGTGTGACCGTCCGGGTGACCTCGGGCGTCGGGCACGTGCTGGGCGGCATCGCGCCGCCGGCCGACCCGCTGCCGGCGCTCGTCTCGCCCGGCATCGCACGCTCGCAGGACCACGTCTTCCGGGCCTCCGTCGGCGGGCAGCTGCTCGAGTTCGAGCAGGTCGCCCGGGCCGAGCACTTCCCCACCGCGCCGAACGACTTCTTCGTGACCTCCACGCCGGCGCTCCTGCGCTCGGCCGCGCGGATCCCCGAGGCGGGTCTGTCGCTCGGCGAGGTGTGGGCGATGGGCGAGGATCCGCGTCCGGCGCTCGAGCGGGCCGGGTTCCTGCTGCGCTCCTCCGCGAGCGCCGCGCCGATCCAGGCGTACCTCGCGCAGCTGCCGCCGAGCCTGGCGGTCGGGCTGGATGGCGCGACCGCCGTCGGCGCACTCGGCTTGGTCACGATCGGGGTCGCCGTCGGTCTGTCGCTCGCGCAGCGCCGGCGTGCGTTCGAGTTCGCGTCGCTGCGGGCGATGGGCGTCGAGGGGACGACGATCGCCCGGATCGTGGTGCTCGAGCAGGGGGTGCTCCTCGGGTTCGCCGTCGTGGCCGGGTTCGCGCTCGGCTACGGCGTGCTCCGGTGGCTGCTCCCGTACGTGGGGCGGAGCATCGGCGCGCCCTTCCCGCCCCCGGTGCTCGTGATGGACCGGGCGGCACTCGCGCTGGCGCTCGTCGCGATCGCCGCGGCGACCGCGATCGGCATCGCCGTCGCGCTCCGCGTCTTGCTCCGCACGTCGGTCACCGGGATCCTGCGGGGGGAGGCCGAGTGAGCGACCGAGACGTCGTCACCGGCTACGGGGTCCCACCGCTGGTGCGGTTCCATCACGTGTTCAAGATCTACCGCGTGGCCGACACGGGGATCGTCGCGCTGGGCGGCGTGGACCTGGACGTCCGGGAGGGCGAGTTCGTCGCGATCGTGGGGCCGAGCGGGTCGGGCAAGTCCACGATCTTGAACCTGATCGGCGGGCTGGAGCGCGCGACGGCCGGCGACGTCGAGGTGGACGGCCGAGACCTGGGCCGCTTGACCGAGGACGAGCTGACCGCCTACCGGCGCGACCGGGTCGGCTTCGTGTGGCAGGGGACCGCGCGCAACCTGGTCCCCTACCTCGACGCGCTCGACAACGTTCGCCTGCCGCCGATCGCCCGGGGAACCACGATCGCGGCCGAGCGCCGGAGCGCGCTCGAGCTCCTGGACCTCGTTGGCCTGGCCGACCGGGCCAAGCACCGGCCGGGACAGCTCTCGGGGGGCGAGCAGCAGCGGGTCGCGGTCGCGGTGGCGCTCGCGAACGTGCCACGCCTGCTCCTGGCCGACGAGCCGACGGCGGAGCTCGACGGCGAGTCGGCGGCCACGGTGCTCGAGGCCCTGCGCGAGGTCAACCGCGAGCTCGGCGTCACGGTCGTCATGGTGACGCACGACCTGCTCGCGGCGGGATACGCCGGTCGGCAGCTCCGCCTGCGGAACGGCCAGCTGGTCGTCGAGGGGGTGCCGACCGAGCCCGTGGGCGCCGATGGGCACCTGCGGCTGCCGCGCGAGGCGCTGGACGCACTCGCCAACCTGGATCTCGAGGTCGAGGTGCGGGACAGCGGGGAGGTCCGGATCCGGCGGCGCGGGGAGGGGGCGCAGACGCGTGCCTGGTGAGGTCCTGCTCTCGGCCACGGAGGTGGTGCGGACGTACGGTGACGGCGTCGGTGTCCGGGCCGTTCGCGGCGCGTCGCTCGAGCTGCGGGAGAAGGACTTCGTCGCGCTCATGGGCCCCTCGGGCGCGGGCAAGACCACGTTCCTCGGCGCGCTCGCGGGGCTGGACCCGCCCGACGCGGGCGAGGTCCGCTGGCGGGGCCGCCCGATCGGGTCGCTCTCGCGGGACGAGACCCGGGACCTGCGCCGGACGGGGATCGGCATGGTGTTCCAGAGCTTCGGGCTCCTGCCCACGCTCTCGGCGCTCGAGAACGTGGGGCTCCCGCTCCGGGTCCTCGGCCTGCGCGAGGACGAGGCGTCCGACCGCGCCGCAACGTGGCTCGAGCGCCTCGGCCTGACCGAGCGCCTCCACAACCGCACGTTCGAGCTCTCGGCGGGGCAGCAGCAGCGGATCGCCGTCGCTCGGGCGCTCGTGACCGAGCCTCAGGTCCTGCTGGCGGACGAGCCGATCGCCGAGGTCGACAGCGAGAACGCCGAGCTGATCCTCGAAGCGATGTGGGAGGTGATCCGCCGGGGCGGGGCCGTCCTGGCCGCCACGCACAACCCCCAGGCGCTCCGGTACTCGAACCGCGTGGTGCTCTTCCGCGACGGAGCGGTCGAGGCAGAGGGATCGCCGAAGGAGCTGGCCGCCCGGATCACCACCGACTGAGCGAGCATCCGCGCAGGCCGTGGAAGACATCCTCGGTCTCGGCGCGGAAGCCGTCCTCGGCGGTGAGCTCGCGCGGCGCCCGCCGGAGGACGCGATCGAGGAGCGAGCGCCGGCCGCTCCGGAGCGCCGCGGCGCGCGTCAGCGAGTCGCGTCTCGCCTGGTGCAACCGGCGCTGTTGGTCGAGGTCGCAGGCCGCGTGCGAGACGTTCGGCGGGATCACGCGCCTTCCTTCGGCGGGTGCAGCGTGCGGAGGTCGAACCCGGGGTCGGCGAGCAGGTGGCGCTCGGGGCGGGCCTCCGCCGCGATGAGCGGCATGCTGCGGCGGGCATCGGACTTCCAGTCCATCGTGACCGTCGACCTGAGCACGCCCCCCTGCAGGAGGAACGCCGCGAAACGGCGCTCCTCGATGCTGCCCCGCACGACCGTGTCGTCCCACTCGGTCGCGTAGCCGGTCATCTGGATCTGCGCGTCGTACTGGTCCGACCAGAACCACATCGCGTCGGCGAACGGCTCCTCGGCTCCCAGGATGTTCCGCGCGACGGCCTCCCCCTGCTTGATCGCCTTGTCGAAGTGCTCGACACGGACCGGACCGAACACCGGGTGATCGTGGCGCGCCACGTCGCCGATCGCGAACACCCCCGGCACCGCCGTCCGGAGCGCGGCGTCGACGACCACCCCGTTCTCGACGGCGAGCTCGTCGCCCGCGAGCTCGGTCGCGGGTTCCACCCCCACGCCCAGGACGGCGAGGTCACCCTCGATCCGCCGGCCGCCCCTGGTCACGAGCGCCTCGAAACGGCTCGCGCCCTCGAAACGCTCGGCCAGGTCGCCGAAGACCATCTCGACGCCGTGGTCGCGATGCAGCGACGCGATCGCGCCCCCCAGGACCGGGCCGAGGACCCGCTCGAGCGGGACCGAGAACGGCTCCACGACCGTGACGTCCAGGCCCAGGTGCCGGAACGAGGCCGCGACCTCGGCGCCGATGAACCCCATGCCCACGAGGACCGCCCGGCTCGCGCCCGCCGCGGCGGCCCGGATCCGGTCGGCGTCGCCGTGGATCCGCAGGTCGAACACGCCCTCGAGGTCCAGCCCGGGGATCGGCGGGCGCCGCGGCCGGCTGCCCGTCGCGACGACGGCGGCGTCGAACGGGACGCGCGCGCCGCCCTCGAGCTCGACGACGCGGTCCCGGGCGAGGAGCCGGCGCGCCCGGATCCCCAGGCGGAGATCCACCTCCTGCTCGGCGTACCAGGACTCGGGGTAGACCAGGTGCGGCTCGGTGACCTCGCCCCGAAGGTACTCCTTCGAGAGCGGGGGACGCTCGTACGGCGGCAGGGTCTCGCCGCCGATCAGGGTCAGGCGCCCGTCGAACCCCTGCTCACGGAGCGCGCCCACGGTGGACGCGCCCGCCAGTCCCCCACCGACGACGACGACGTCCACGCGTTACTCGTCGTCCCTCGTCCGGATGCGGATCTCGCCGTCCTCCTCGACGACATCGAACACGTCCACGGACTCGGGCGGCGGCCCGCCGACGACCTCACCCGTCATCACGTCGTACCGGCCGCCGTGACAGGGACACTCGACGATCGTCCCGTCGAGGTCACCCTCGGACAGCGAGCATCCCTGGTGCGTGCACGTGTCGTCGAACGCCTGCAGGTCACCGTCGAGGTTCGCGACCGCGATCGTGCGGTTGCCCACGGTGTACGCGTTGATCTCGCCCTCGGCGACGTCGCCGGCGTCCGCGACCTTCACCCACTCCGACATCCCGGGTTCCCCTCCTCCACGACGATCCGTTTCGAGTCGGGGACAGCCTACCGCCGGGATGGAGGACCAGGGCTCACCCTCGCGACCGGCGTCGCGCCAACAGGTCGGGAGCCAGGTACCCGATCCCCGCGACGAGGTAGAGCACCGCGAGCACGAGGAAGGCCTCGCGGAACCCCAGCTCGGTCAGGGCGGGGATCAGCGCCCCGCCCACCCACGCGAGCTGGAAGAGGACCTCGTACCGGACGAACACACGGCCGTGGGCACCCTCCGGCGCCAGCCTCTGCATCATGCTCTGGAACGCCAGGCGGCCGAGCTCGGCCGCGGTCCCGACGACCAGCGCGAACAGCACCAGCACCGGCAGCGAGAACGCCGCGAACGCGAGCATGGCCCCGACGCCGGCCCCCGCGATGCAGCCGATGACCACCGCCTCCTCGCGGAGGTTCTCGGGCAGACGGGGCGCGAGCAGGTCGCCAGCCAAGCCGCCCGCCGTCGCGACCGCCGCGAGCAGGCCGAACCACCAGGCCGGCTCGCCGCTGCGGCGGAGCGCGAACGCCAGCGTGAACAGCAGGAACCCGCTCGCCGCGCGGAGGCCCGCCGCGCCGATCGCCGGCGCCGCCAGCTCGGGGACGTGCCCCAGACGCCCGACCTCGCGCGCCTCGCCCTTCCGCACGCCGGGGTGCGGTAGCCGCAGGTTCAGCGCCGCCGAGATCGCGTAGGCGACGGCGCCCAGGTACAGGACCGCCGCCGCGTCCCCGAGCTGGAACACGAGCACGCCGGGGATCGAGCCCAGGATCACGCCGCCCGCCGCGATCCGTCCGAGCCGGGCGTTCGCGCGCACCAGGCCCTCGTCGGGACCGGCGTAGGCCAGCACCAGGCCGTTGCGGGTGATCGCGTGGACCTTCGTGAGGGCGAGCAACAGGAAGGCGACCGGGAACAGCACCAACGTCGAGATCCTCGGCGCGCCGTAGAGGCACAGCAGCGCGCGGCCGGCCGACGCGGCGAACGAGATGATCCGTCGCGGCCCGGCGCGGTCCAGGAGCGGAACGAGCACGGGCGCGGCGAGCGCGAGCGGCGCCATCGTGAGCAACAGGTAGGCAGCGACCTTGACCGTCGCCTCGTCGACGGGGACCTCGAAGAAGATCGACCCGGCGAGGGCGATCGTGACGAGCGCGTCGCCGGCCGATCCCGAGAGCTGCACCAGCCCGAACGCGTCGAGCGGTCGGTCCGAACGCGCCATCGTGCCGATCGGCCGGAACGCGGCCGCGACGACGGCGCCGACGATCCGCAACAGATGAACCCACCAGCGCTCGGGCTCGGGCCGGCGCATCGTCCCGGGGTCCACCCGCACGGGCTCCCCCCGTCAGCCGTCCGAGAGGCGCTCGCGGAGCAGCTCGTTCACGACCTTCGGGTTCGCCGAGCCCCCGGATCGCTTCATGACCTGTCCGACGAGGAACCCGAGGACGCCCTCCTTGCCGCCCCTGAACTGCTCGACCGGTCCGGGGTTCCCGGCGATCGCCTCGTCCACCCAGGCCTCGAGCGCCGAGGTGTCGGTGACCTGTCGGAGGCCTCGGTCCTCGACGATCGCCTCGGCCGGCTCCCCGGTCTCGAACGCGACCTCGAGCACCTGCTTGGCACCCGTGGCCGAGACGGTGCCATCGGCCACCAGCCGAACGAGGTCCGCGACGTGCGCGGGGGTGACCCTGGCTTCGGGGAGCTCCACGTGGGCCCTGTTCGCGAGCCCGGCAAGGTCCTGGGTGATCCAGTTCGCGGCGGCCCTCGGATCCGCGCCGAGCGCGAGCGTCTGCTCGAAGAACGCGGCGTGCGCGGACGTATCGGCGAGGAGCAGGGCCTGCTCCGGCTTCAGGCCGAGCTCGCGGACGTAGCGGGAGCGCTTCGCGGCCGGGAGCTCGGGCAGGCTCGCGCGGATCTCCTCCACCCAGGCGGCGTCGGGCTCTAGGGGGGGCAGATCCGGCTCGGGGAAGTAGCGGTAGTCGAACGCCTCCTCCTTCGAGCGCAGCGTGTGCGTCGCACCGCCGTCCTCGTCCCAGTGGCGGGTCTCCTGCACGAGCGCTTCACCGGCGTCGAGCGCCGCACGCTGTCGCGACTCCTCGAAGCGCAGCGCGCGCTCGAGCGACCGGATCGAGTTCAGGTTCTTGATCTCGACCTTCACGCCGTAGGCGTCCGCGCCGACGGATCGCGTCGAGATGTTCGCGTCGCACCGCAGCGAGCCTTCCTCCATCCGGACGTCGCTCACGCCGAGCGCCTCGAGCGTCGATCGGAGCTCGCGCAGGTACGCGCCGGCCTCCTCGGGCGTGCGGATGTCGGGCTCGGAGACGACTTCGACGAGCGGGACGCCGGCGCGGTTGTAGTCCACCAGCGCCGAGTCCGCCTCGTGGATCCGCCCGCTGACGCTGCCGTGCGACGTTTTGCCCGTGTCCTCCTCCTGGTGCACGCGGGTGATCCCGACCCGGCGGGTCGTGCCGTCGACCTCGAGGTCCAGGTGCCCGTCCACACAGATCGGCAGGTCGTACTGGCTGATCTGGAAGTTCTTCGGCATGTCCGGGTAGAAGTAGTTCTTCCGGTGGAATACCGAGTGCGGCGAGATCCGGCAGTCCAGCGCCAGGCCGATCCGCACGATGTACTCGATCGCCTTCTCGTTCGGGACCGGGAGCGACCCGGGATGGCCCAGGCACACGGGGCAGACGTTCGTGTTCGGCGGGGCGCCGAACTCGTTGCGGCAGCCGCAGAACATCTTCGTCGCCGTGGAGAGCTCGACGTGGCACTCCAGGCCGATGACGGACTCGTATTCGGCCATGACGCGGTAAGCCTACCGGAGCGGTCTCACGGCGCTTCAGGGGCCGTCGGGGCGATGTAACCAGCGTTCTCCGAACGCAGGTGATACGGCCGGACCGAGCGTGCCGTATCCTGCAACGCATGTCGCGGCCGGCCGTGTCCCCCACCGAGCGGCCGCGGGTCGCGACGATCTGGGCGGCGCTCTCCTCCGTCTACGTGATCTGGGGCACGACCTACCTCGCGATCCGCGTCGTGAACGAGACGCTGCCGCCCCTGCTCTCGGCATCGGTCCGGTTCCTCGTCGCCGGCGCGTTGATGTACGCATGGACGATCCGTCGCGGCGACCGGGAGGGCGACCGCCCCACACGGATCCAGTGGCGGTCGGCGGTGATCATCGGGACGCTCCTGATCCTTGGCGGCAACGGCGGGGTCGTGTGGGCGGAGCGGACGATCCCGTCGGGCATCGCCGCGTTGCTCGTCGCCCTCGTGCCGCTGTGGATGGCGCTGCTCGACCGGCTGTTCTTCGGCGGGCACCTCGCCGGCCGCGCGGTCGTCGGGCTCGTCGCCGGGTTCGCGGGGGCCGCGCTGCTGCTCGGCGGCGAGGCATCGGGCGATGTCGACCTCGTCGGGATGCTGTTCGTGGTCGGCGCGTCCCTCTCGTGGGCGATCGGCTCGCTGTGGTCGCGCAACGCGCCCCTGCCGGCGCGTCCGTTCGTCGGGGTGAGCATGGAGATGCTCGCCGGTGGGGTGGCGCTCGGCGTCGCGGGGATCCTGGCGGGCGAGCTCGGTCGGATCCAGGTCGCGGAGTACTCCCGCGCCTCGTTGATCGGGCTGCTCTATCTGATCGTGTTCGGCTCGTGGGTCGGGTTCACGGCGTACCTGTGGCTCCTGCGGACGGCGCGGACCTCCCTCGTCTCGACGTACGCGTACGTGAACCCGGTCGTCGCCGTGTTCCTCGGCTGGCTGATCCTGGACGAGCAGGTGACGATCAGGACGATCGTCGCCGGCGGCGTCATCGTGGCCTCGGTCGCGCTGATCATCTCGGCGGGTGGGGCGCACCGCGAGCAGGAGATCGAGGTCGAGCCGGCGCCCGAGACCTCTGCCGCGTAGCCCCGACCGTTCCGACGCGATCGGCATCCGGGACCGGTGCCGTTCCGGCTCGCTCGGTCAGGATCCGCCCAGGTCCCGCACGAGCCGCGGCACGGCGTCGAACCCGATGGCACGCTCGAGGGCGTCGGCCGCGCGCAACAGGATGGCCTCGCCGAGGATCGGCGCGGTCAGCTGCACGCCGACCGGGAGCCCAGCCTCGTCGAGGCCGCTCGGGATCGAGATCGCGGGCATCCCCGACAGGTTCGCCGGGATCGTGAACACATCCGACAGGTACATCGCGAGCGGGTCGTCGGCCCGCTCCCCGATCCGGAACGCGGTCGTCGGCGACGTCGGCGACACGAGCACGTCGAAGTCCGTGAACGCCCGCTCGTAGTCGCGGATGATCAGCGTTCGGACCTTCTGGGCCTGCCCGTAGTAGGCCTCGTAGTAGCCCGCCGAGAGCGAGTACGTGCCGAGCATGATCCGGCGCTTCACCTCCGGGCCGAAGCCGGCCCCGCGGGTGCGCGACATCATCTCGACCGAGTCCCCGCCCTCGACGCGCAGGCCGTAGCGGACGCCGTCGTACCGGGCCAGGTTCGATGAGGCCTCGGAGGGGGCGATCAGGTAGTAGGCCGAGAGCGCGTAGTCCGTGTGCGGCAGCGACGCCTCGCCGACGCTCGCGCCCAGGTCGGCGAGCCGGTCGATCGCGGCCTGGACGCTCGCACGGACGCCCGGCTGGACGCCCTCGCCGAACGCCTCGCGCACGACGCCGACGCGCAGGCCGGCGACGTCGCCGGTCAGCGCCGCCGTATGGTCGCGAGGCTCCTCGTCCAGGCTCGTCGCGTCCATCGGGTCCCTGCCGCCGAGCGTCGAGAGCAGCGTCGCCGCGTCGCGCACGCTCCGGGTGAAGGTGCCGACGGTGTCGAGCGACGATGCGAACGCGATGAGCCCGTACCGGCTGATCAGCCCGTACGTCGGCTTCAGGCCGACGACGCCGCAGAGCGACGCCGGCTGCCGGACCGAGCCACCCGTGTCGGTCCCGAGCGCCCACACCGCCTCCCCCGCCGCGACCGCGGCCGCCGAGCCGCCGCTCGATCCGCCGGGGACCGTGTCCAGATCCCACGGGTTGTGCACCGGCCCGAACGCGGAGTTCTCGTTCGACGACCCCATCGCGAACTCGTCGCAGTTCGTCTTGCCGAGGAGCACCGCGTCGGAAGCACGCAGCCGCGCCCACGCGGTCGAGTCGTACGGCGGTACGTACGACTCCAGGATCCGGGAGCCGCACGTCGTACGGATGCCCCTGGTCGTGAGCACGTCCTTCAGCGCGATCGGGATCCCGGTCACGGCGGGCGCGTCCCCGGCGGCGATCCGTTCGTCGGCGACCACCGCCTGCTGGCGCGCCACGTCCTGCGTGCGGGTCAGGAAGGCCTCGACCCGGTCGTCCACCGCGTCGGCCCTTCGCAGGCAGGACTCGACGATCTCGGCGCTCGAGACCTCCCCCGCACGCAGACGCTCGGCGAGCTCGGTCGCGGTCAGGTCGCAGAGCTCGCTCACTCGATCTCCACGATGCGCGGCACGAGGAAGCGCTCGTCCGCGGTCGCCGGCGCGTTCGCGAGGGCCTCGTCTGCCGAGAGCGACGGACGAGGTTCGTCCGGCCGGAGCACGTTCGCCCGCGGGATCGCCGAGGCCGTCGGTGGCACGTCGGCCGTGGCGACCTCACCCACCTTCGCGGCGTGCTCGAGGATCGCGCCGAGCTGCGCGGCCAGTCGCCGCTTCTCCTCGTCGGTGAGATCCAGGCGAGCGAGCCGCGCGACATGCTCGATGTCGATCTGGACCGGCATGCGCGACAGTCTAGTGGTCGGCCGATCCGTGGATCGCGGCGGGGCCGTCCGGCTCGAACCCCGGCGGCGGGACCTCCCCCGGAGACGGCTCGTGCACGAGCCCGGGTCCGATCTCGGGCGGCGGGGGCACGTCGAGCCGTCCGGAGGCGAGGAGGGACAGCATGTCGATCCCGACCTCGATCGGATCCAGGCTGCGCTTGACCGTCCAGCGGAACTCCTCGCCCGAGGTGCGGTCCGAGAGGTCACGCTCTTCCGGATCGCACGGGGTCCCGGTGGCGTCCAGCACGAGCCGGACCATCGGACGAGCGAGCAACCGCTCGTGGTTCTGCACGACGACGGCCACCTCGCCGCTCGTCAGCTGCACGAGCGAGCCGATCGGGAACAGACCGATGAAGCGCATGAAGGCCCGCACGACCCTGGGATCGAACGCGCGACCGGCGCCCGTCTGCAGGATGCTGAGCGCCTGGCGCCGCTCCTCCGCCTTGCGGTAGGGCCGCTTGCTCGTCATGGCGTCGAAGCAGTCCGCGACCGCGACGATCCGCGAGGGCAGCGACGGGACCCGCCGACCCGTGAGCGTCGGGTACCCCGAGCCGTCGAACGCCGCATGGTGCTCGAGCACGGTCGCCACCGCCGGGTGATATGCGTTCTGGCTGGTGATGAGCACCAGCCCAGCGCCGTCCACCGGATGCTGCCGCACCACCCGCCACTGCTCCTCGTCGAGCGGACCGTCGTGGTTGAGGATCTCCTGCGGCACCTTCACCTTGCCGATGTCGTGGAGGAGGCCCCCGATGCCGAGCGTGATCGCTTCCTCGCGCGGCAGCCCGACCGCGCGCGCCAGACCGAGCGACAGGATGCAGACGTTCACCATGTGATGGAACGTGTGCTCGTCGTACGACTTCACGGTGGTCAGCAACAGCGCCTGCGACGGGTCGGAGGCGATCAGGTCGGCGAGCTGCTCGGTGAGGCGGACGGTCGCGTCCATGTCGGCGGGACGGCCGGCGAGCAGCCTGGCGGCCGTCTCCCGCAGGAGCTCGAGGCCAGCTCCGTAGTCGCGCAGCATCTCGGAGAGACCGGTCGCGACCTCCGGCGGCACCGCCCGGCCAGCTCGGTTCACGCCCACCGAGCGCAGCTCGCCGTGCGGCTCCCCCACCAGGGCCCGGACGAGCCCGTCGATGTCCGCGTCGGTGGGGTTCGGGAGGAACTCGAGCGACTGGATCCCGGCCTCGCTCATCGACTCGGCCAGGCGATGGAGCGTGAGCGACTCCCACGCGAGGAGCACGGACCCGAGGTAGAAGTTCCCGGCGGAGGCGAACAGCACCGGATCGCCGGGGTTCGCCTCGCGCAGCCGGAGCACCAGGTCCCTGGCCTCGGCCACGACCTCGATCCGCTTCGGATGCTCGGCCGGGTAGAGCGCGTAGACCTGCCGGGCGGTGGCGAGCGCCCGCAGGAGCTCGCGCCCCGCCTCGATCTCGCGGCTCGAGAGCTGCCGTCCGCTCACGCGGCAGCCCCCTCCTTGGCCAGGGAGCGGGCTCGCCGCCGGAGGCCCCACGGCAGCCGCGGGCGGCTCGCGCGAGACGCCAGCTCCCGGAGTCGCCCGGCGCCATCTGGACGGCGCGCGAGCTCCTCGATCGCCCGGAGCCTGAGCGTACGGTCGTCCGAGCTCCGCACGACCTCCACCAGGGCGTCCGTGGCCTCGGGTCCGACGAGCGTGCCGAGGGCCGACACGGCCTGGAGCCTGATCTCCTGGTCCTCACCGCTGGCGAGCCGCCCCAGCGCGGGCACGGCCTCAACGCCCCCCGCTCCCACGAGGGCGGTCGCGACCTCGCGGCGCACGGCCGGGGCGGCATGCCGGACCTGCGCCTCGATCTGCGGCAGCACCTCCGGCCGACCGCTCGCGCCCAGGAGGATCACGGCGTTGCGAACCACGTACCAGCGGGGGTCGGAGAGCCGCGCGGTGACGCGCGAGACCCGATCGTGCACGGTCCGCCTCGCGACCCCGAGCAGCCTCGCTCGTCGAGCGCGGTCCTCTTCATCGGCAAGGAGGTCCAGGAGGATCTCGACGCCGAGATCGTCGAAGGGCGCGAGGAGGTCCGCGACGACGGCCGCGCCCTCGTCGGCCTCGGCCTCGACGAGGTCCGTCACGAGCTCCGGCTGGAGCCCATGACGCACGTACGCCTCGAACAGCTCCCTGCGGGCCTCGGCGCTCTCCGGCAGGGCCTCGCGCACGGCCGTCGCGAGCGATCCGACCATCTGGACGTCGCGGGCGCGCAGGGCCTGGCGCAGCTCCTCGGCCCACAGGTCGAGCGCGGCGCCCGTCCGGTCGAGATCGGCCTCGAGCACGAGGTAGTCGCCGAGGGCCGAGATCGCCTCGGTCCGGCGCTGGTCCTCGCCGTGGGCGAGGGCGGCCTGGATCGCTCGCGCGTCCTCGCTCTCCGTCGCTCCCAGATAGTCGGCGATCGCCTCCGTGACCGACGACGCCGGCGCGCCCTCGTCGACCGCGGCGGCGTCGATCCCGAGCTGCTCGAGCCCGGCGATGATCGTGCCCGCCTCCTCCCATCCGGACGCGAGCGCGGCCGTGAGATCGACGATGTCGAGCGGCCGGACACC
Source organism: Actinomycetota bacterium (assembly GCA_035718185.1). GTDB lineage: Bacteria > Actinomycetota > UBA4738 > UBA4738 > HRBIN12 > HRBIN12. The sequence goes on along the minus strand of DASTHN010000193.1, from coordinate 18,000 downwards.
GGCCCGGGCGAGCTCGAGCGCGAGCTCGGTGGGGTCCCGGCGCCCCTCCCGACCCAGATCGACGAGCGCACGGGTCAGCTCGGCGTTGCTCATCGTCGACAGGAGGCGCTCGGCGACCGGATCCACCCGCACGCGGTCCACCAGGAGCTCCACGAGGGCGCGTCGGATGTCGGGCGGGAGCTCGGCGACGAAGCCGTGGACCGACGAGTGCACCTCGATGGCCCCCCCGGTCGCGAGCGACGGGTCGTCGAGCATCTCCCGCAGCCGGATCAACAGCGTCTCGGCCTGATCGCCGGGTGCCCCCCGGAGATCCTCGAGCATGAGCTCGGGCGTGAGCGGCTCGACGAGCGCGGCCGGCGTGCCGCCCGCGGCGGGCTCGACGTCGGTCGCGGCATGATCGGCCCCTTCGACGGGGGCCGGACCCACGCGTGACAGCTCGACCGAGCCGACGCCCTCACCACGGAGCACCTGGCCCGCCCCGCCCTCCGCATCGAGGTCGTCGGCGTCGCGCGAGAGCAGCGCGTAGAGCCGGTCCAGGTCGTGCACGTCCGGGACCGCAACCACGGTGACACGCTCGATCCGGCGCTCGAAGAGCACCAGGGCCAGCTTGTGGAGATGGGCGTCGTCCTCGAGCTCGACGCGTTCCCAGAGGAAGCGGTCCCCCCGGACCTCGACGTCGACCGGCCCGGATGCGAGGGCGGCGCGCGCCGCCGCATCGATCCGTGCGACGGCCGCGACGAACCCCTCGTGTTCCACGCTCCCGGGGAACAGCCGGTACGCGGACAGCCCGAGCCAGAGCTGCTTCAGCAGGCTATCGACACCGCGAGCGCGCTCGTCACCCACGTCGGACGATGCCTCCCATGGCCGCTCGACCGACGAGCGGCCGCCTCGTCAATCATCGACCCCATCCCGCCCCGGGATGAGGAGGTGGGCTCGATCCGCCGATCCGGGCGCCACCGCGAGCGCGCCCCTGGACCCGTCGAGCCGGTCGTGGAGCGCGAGCGAGACGGCGGTCCAGAACGCGATCTCCGGATCGTCCCGGGCCGCGGGCGACGATCGAGTACGTCACGGCGCCATCCCGAAGTGGCGCGGCCGCACGACGTGCGCCCCCATCGCGGCCGCTCGAACCGTGTTGTGCAGCAGCCAGATGTCGGTGATCGGCCCCACACCGCCGGGAACCGGACTGACGGCCTCGGCCCGCCGCGCCACGCTGTCGAAGTCGAGATCCCCGACGAGGTGCACCTTGCCGGTCGCCTCGTCGCGCACCGGGTTGATGCCCACGTCGATCGCGATGACGCCCTCGCGCACCATGTCGCCGGTGACGATGCCGGGGACCCCCACCGCGACGACGACGATGTCCGCCAGCCGGGTGAAGTCCGGAAGCCGGCCGGCCTGGTCCGTGTAGTGGTGCGCCGAGATGACCGTCGCGTTGCGCTGCAGTCCGAGCCACACGGCCGGCTTGCCGACGTTGTTCGAGCGCCCCACGAGCACGAGGTTCACCCCGTCGTACGCGGTCGCCGGGTCGCGCCCGGTCGAGCGCATGTACTCGTCGAGCATGTGGAAGCACGCCGCCGGCGTGGACGGGATGAACCGCGGCCGGCCCTGCGCGAGGAGCCCGGCGTTCACCGGGGTCACGGCCTCGATGTCCTTCGCCGGGTCCAGGAGGCGGTACAGGTCGACCTCGGGCACCTGCGGCGGGAGCGGGCGCAGGACCAGGATGCCGGTGATCCGCGGGTCGGCGTTCAGCCGGCCGATCGTCCCCAGCGCGTCGGCGAGCTCCACGTCGGCGGGCAGCTGCTCGGACACGTACCGGCAGTCGAGCTCGTCCGCCAGGCGCCGGACCCGCCGCTCGTACGCCTGCGACGGGTAGTCCTCCCCGACCAGGACGGTCGCGAGGCCGGGTTGCACGCCGCTCGCCCGAAGGTCCCGGACCTCCTCGGCCAGCCTGTCGTGGAGCTCGCCGGCCAGCAGGGTCCCGTCGATCGTCGTCGCCGCCACTCGCCCTCCCGAGTCCGGGCTCGAAGCCTACCCTCGCCCGAGCCGCCGCAGGAACTCGGCCTCATCGATCACCTCGACGCCGAGCTGCTCGGCCCTCGCGAGCTTCGAGCCCGGGTTCTCGCCGGCCACGACGACATCCGTCTTCTTCGACACGCTCGAGGCCACCCGAGCGCCCGACTGCTGCGCGAGCGTCGTGGCCTCCTCGCGGGAGAGGCCCTCGAGCCCGCCGGTCAGGACCATCGTGATCCCGGCGAGCGGGCCGGCCTCGGGCGTCGTCTCGGGCGCCTCGTCGGCCGTCCGCACACCCGCCGCTCGCAGCTTCTCGATCAGCGCGAGATTCGCGGGCTCGCGGAACCACGCGAACACGCTCTGCGCGATCGCCGGACCGATCTCGGGAACGTCGTCGATGTGCTCGGCGGTGGCGGTGGCGATGGCGTCGATCGAGCCGAACGCGCGCGCGAGCACCTGGGCGACGTGCTCGCCCACGTGCCGGATGTTGAGCGCGACGAGGAGCCGCCACACGGGCTGGTCCTTCGAGCGCTCGATCGAGTCCAGCAGGTTCTGGATCGACCGATCCGCGAACCCCTCGATCTCCGCCAGGTCCTCAGCGGTCAGCGTGAAGATGTCGCCGGGGTCCCTCACGAGGCCGCGCTCGAGCAGCCGGATCCCGGTCATGTAGCCCAGGCCCTCGATGTCCATCGCACCGCGCGAGGCGAACGAGAACAGCCACTCGACGTTGCGGCTCGGGCACGCGAGGTTCGGGCAGCGGTGGTCTGCCTCGCCGTCGGCGCGCACGAGCGCCGTGCCGCACGAGGGGCAGGCCGTCGGGAACCGCCAGATCCTCGCGTCGCGCTTCCGTTTGGTCAGGACCGGGCCGACGATCTCGGGGATCACGTCGCCGGCGCGTCGGACGACGACCGTATCGCCCTCGCGGACGTCCTTGCGGCGGACCTCGTCCTCGTTGTGGAGGGTCGCGTACGTGACCGTGACGCCGCCGACGAACACCGGCTCGAGCACCGCGAAAGGCGTCACCTTGCCCGTGCGCCCCGTGTGCACGTCGATCTTCCTGAGCACGGTCGTGCGCTCCTCGGGCGGGAACTTGTACGCGATCGCCCACCGTGGCGCGTGGCTGGTGGCACCGAGCTCCTGCTGGTCCGCGATCCGATCCACCTTCACGACGACGCCGTCGATCTCCCAGTCGACGCTGTGTCGGTGCTCCTGCCAGTGCTGGACGTAGCGGAGCACGCTGTCGAGGTCGGGCTCGACCTGGCTGGTGCGCGGGACGGGCAGCGCGGCGTCGCGGCACCACGCGAGGAACCCCGAGTGCGAGTCGAACCGCACGCCCTCCGCGTACCCGAACGAGTGGACCCACAGCGCGAGCGGTCGCGAGGCGCTCACCTTCGGGTCCTTCTGGCGGAGCGAGCCAGCGGCGGCGTTGCGCGGGTTCGCGAACGGTCGCTGCTCGGCACGCGTGAGCTGCTCGTTCAGCTCCTCGAACGCGCGGACCGGCAGGTAGATCTCGCCCCGGACCTCGAGCACGGCGGGCGGGTCGTCCGCGAGCAGGCGCTGCGGCACGGTGCGGACGGTCCTCACGTTCGCCGTGATGTCCTCGCCGATCCGCCCGTCGCCGCGCGTCGCGCCCTTCACCAGGATGCCCCGCTCGTACGTGAGGGCGACCGCGACCCCGTCGATCTTCAGCTCACACGAGAATGCCGCGTCGGCGCCGACCTCGCGCTCGACGCGCGTCGCCCAGGCGCGGAGCTCATCCGGGGCGAACGCGTTGTCCAGCGACAGCATCCGCGTCCGGTGCTCGACCGGCGCGAACAGATCGGCCGGCGTCATCCCCACGCGCTGCGTGGGGCTGTCCGGCGTGACGAGCTCGGGGAAGCGCTCCTCGAGGGCCCGCAGCTCGCTCAGCAACTCGTCGTACTCGGCGTCCGAGATCTCGGGGTCGTCGAGCACGTGGTACCGGTAGGAGTGGTAGTTCAGCTGCTCGCGCAGCTCCTCCACCCGGAGCTTCGCCTGCGCGCGCTCGCGCTCAACCGCCACTACGCCGCGATCTCCACGCCGCCCGCCAGGCCGATCCGATCCCCGTCCACGAGCACGCCACCCCGGACGCCCGGCACCTTGCGCAGGTACGTCAGAGCCAGGTGGAACCCGTCGGGCTTGGGGACGATGGCCCGCACGCCCGCGGCCGCCGCGTCCGCGAGCATGCACGACTCGGCGAGCACCGCGAGCCCGTCGACCGCCGCAGCGCTCCGGCCGAGCGAGGTGGCGACCCCCACGCCCCGCTTGCTCGGCTGCACGACGACCGCGATGCCACCGCCGTCCGGCCTCGTGTGGATCGTGAGCTTCTGCCGTTTGCGCGCGAGGATGAAGAAGTCGCCCCCACAGTTCACCGTGACGTCGTCCAGGTCGCGCGCCAGGAACCGCCCGACGTGATCGGTCACCGCTCCCTGGAACGAGAACATCGGACCCACGCCGGCGCTCGCGGCGGCGCCGATCATCTCCCGCACGATCGGTGGGGCGTCCTCGGGAACCTCCAACGGGCGCTTGCTCGTGCGGATCCCAGGGTTGCGCAGGGTGTATGCGTGCAGCTGCTCCCAGAACGACAGCGCCGCCGCGCGCGATTCCTCGTTCAGGTCGGTCCCGGCCGTGACGTGCAGCACCATGTCCTGCACCTGGATGTCGAAGACGCGCGGCTTCCGCCTGAGCAGCTTCACGGGGACGGGTCCTCCACCGGCCGATGATAGCGAGCCGCGGAGACGGCCCGCGGCCACGGCGTGCCGGGCGTCAGCGGAGCGCTCCGACGATCCTCCCGCCGCCGAGGAGCTCTTCGCAGCGGTAGACGACCACGCTCTGGCCGGGCGCCACGCCGCGCTGCGGCGTCCGGAACGCGACGTGCAGGCGATCGTCCTCGACACGGAGCACCGAGGGCACGCTCTCGCCCCGGTAGCGGATGCGTGCTTCGGCCTCGAACGGGCCGTCCGGAACCGGCGGGTGGCCCGCGACCCACGAGACACGATCCGCCACGAGCCCCCGGCGCTGGAGCAACTCGCCCGGCCCGACGACCACCCGGTTCGTCGCCTGGTCGACCTCGAGCACGTACGTCGGCTCCGGCCTCGAGACCCCGAGGCCGCGGCGCTGCCCGACGGTGAACGCCGCGGCGCCGGCGTGATGCGCGAGGACGCGGCCCTGCGGGTCGACGACCTCGCCCTCGCGCATCAGGTGAGGGGCGAGGGTCCGGAGGAACCCGCCCGCGTCACCGCTCGGCGCGAAGCACAGCTCCTGCGAATCCGGCTTGCGCGCCACGGGCAGGCCGAGACGCTCGGCGTGCGCCCGGGTCTCGGCCTTCGTCATCCCGCCGATCGGGAACCGCGACCGCGCCAGCTCGCGCTGTCCCAGCATGTGGAGCATGTACGACTGGTCCTTGGTCCGGTCGATCCCGCGGAGCAGCCGCCAACGGCCGCTCGCATCGCGCTCGGTTCGGACGTAGTGGCCGGTGGCGACGGCGTCGATCCCCAGCTCGCCCGCCCGGCGCAGGAACGCACCGAACTTGATGTGCGCGTTGCATCCCGCACATGGGTTCGGTGTGCGGCCGGCCTCGTGCTCGGCCACGAAGTCGCCGATCACGTGCTCGTCGAACTCGAGCGTCATGTCCGCGATCTCGAACGGGATCCCGGCGATCCGCGCGACCGCCTCCGCGTCGGCCCGCGCCGAGGGTCCGCAGCAGCCGTGCTCGACCCCCTCGAGGTGGACCAGGCGCAGGTGGGATCCCACGACCTCGTACCCCTGCTCCCGGAGCAAGCACGCGGCGACCGAGGAGTCCACACCCCCCGACATCGCCACGAGCACCGACCCATCACGCGCCATCGCCGTCCGATGCTACGCGCTCGCGAGCGGCGGGGACCGGTGGCGTGGCCGGGTATCCTTCCCCGGTCCCCAGTCGGTCCCGAGTTCTGTGAGGGCGGTGCGCATGGACGTCGTGGTTCTCGTGAAGTACGTGCCCGATCCGGCCGGCACGCCGAAGATCGGAGAGGACCTCCTGGTCCAGCGCGAGGGGACGGACGGCACGCTCGATCCCGGCGACGAGTACGCGGTCGAGGCCGGGCTCCAGGCCGTCGAGGCGCACGGCGGCGAGGTCACGCTGGTGTCGATGGGGCCCGAGATCGCGATGGGCGCGATCCGCAAGGGCCTGTCGATGGGAGCCCACCAGGGCGTCCTCGTGACGGACCCGGCCCTGCGCGGAGCGGACGCGCTCGCCACGGCCCGCGTGCTCGCGGCGACGATCGGTCGTCGGCCGTTCGACCTGGTCCTCACGGGCGCCGAGTCCACCGACGGCTACACCGGGACCCTGCCGATGGCCGTCGCCGAGCTCCTCGGGGTCCCGGCGCTCACGTTCGCCCGGCGGATCCACCTCGAAGGCGACGGCGTGCGGATCGAGCGGCAGACCGACCTCGGGTACGACGTGCTCGAGGGCCCGCTGCCGGCACTCGTCAGCGTGACGGGGAGCGCAGCCGAGCCCCGCTACGCGACCCTCAAGGGGATCATGGCCTCCAAGACCAAACCGGTGGAGCAGCTCGCGCTCGCCGACCTCGGCCTGTCCCCCGGCGACGTGGCTCCCACGCAGCACGTGCGGTCGGTCTCCCCGGCCGCCGTGAAGGGGCCCGGCGAGATCGTGGAGGGGGACGAGGCGCTCGCCCGCATCGTCGGGTTCCTCGCCGAGGCGAAGGTGATCTGACGTGACGACGATCTGGGTGTACGCGGAGGTGGGGCCCGAGGGACCCGCCGGCTCGGCGCTCGAGCTCCTCACCAGGGCCCGGACGCTCGCCGATGAGGTCGCGGCCGTCGCGCTCGGACCAGGCGCGACCGTGGCAGCCGGAGCGCTCGGCGGGCACGGCGCGGCGACGGTGTACGCGAGCGACGAGCCGGTCTACGCCAAGGTCGTCGGCCGGGCCGCCGCCCACGCGCTCGGCGAGCTCGCGCGCCGGCACGCGCCGGAGATGATCTGGTTCCCCACGTCGCACGAGGGGCGCGACGTCGCCGGACGCCTGCAGGCGATCACCGGCTCGACGCTCATGAGCAACGCGAGCGACGTGCTGTCCCCGGATCGCGCAGTCACGCAGATCTACGGAGACACGCAGGTCGTGGAGGTGGCACTCGAGGGCCCAGACCCCAAGCTCGTCCTCGTGCGGCCGAAGTCGTTCGTAGCCGAGCCGTCGGGGGGTGCGGCCTCGATCGTCCCGGTCGAGGTACCCGTCCCCGAGGAGCTCCGCTGGCCACGGAGGATCGAGCGGCACGAGGAGGCCGCGAGTGGCCCGAAGCTGGAGGACGCGCGGGTCGTGATCTCGGGCGGACGGGGTCTCCAGGATCCCTCCAACTTCGCGCTGCTCGACCGGCTCGCCGACGCGATCGGCGGTGCGGCCGTCGGCGCCACGCGCGCGGTCGTGGACGCGGGATGGGTCCCGTACAGCCAGCAGGTCGGGCAGACGGGCAAGACGGTGAAGCCGGAGGTCTACGTGGCGATCGGGATCAGCGGCGCCACGCAGCACGTCGTCGGGATGAAGGGATCGCGGCGCATCCTGGCGATCAACAAGGACCCGCAGGCACCGATCTTCGGGCTGGCGGATCTCGGCGTGGTCGGCGATGCGCTCGCGCTCGTACCGCAGCTGATCGAGGAGATCGAGCGGCGCGGGGGCACCGGCTGAGGTCACGGGACTGGACGGCTCCTGGCCTCCGGGGCAGGCTGGACCGGTGACCGTCGCACGGTTCGACGACCTGACCCCGGGCGCCGAGCGTTCGTTCCGGCTCGCGGAACCCGTCGGGGTGCTCGAGGCCCGCCGGCCCGACGAGGTTCCGGGCGTGCTCGAGGCCGCGGAGGCCGCCGCCGGCAGAGGGCTGTGGGCGGCCGGCTTCGTCGCCTACGAGGCGGCGCCCGGGCTGGACCCGAACCTCCGGGTTCGGGGTCGGGAGCAGGACGACGTCTTCGCCGATCTCCCTCTGGCGTGGTTCACGATGTTCGCCGAGCGCCGCGACGCACCCCCGCTCGAGCCGCCGGCCTCGGCGCCCGATCCGGCCGCGAACCCCTGGCGGCCCTCGGCCGACCGGCGCTCGTACGATGCCGCGATCGCCCGGATCCGCAACGCCATCGCGGCCGGGGAGACGTACCAGGTGAACCACACGTTCCGGCTCCACGCCACCGTCGCCGGGGATCCCCGTGGGCTGTACCGCGACCTGGCCCTCGGGCAACGGGGCGGGTACGCGGTCTCCCTGCAGGCCGGACCGTTCCACGTGCTCTCGGCCTCTCCCGAGCTGTTCTTCCGGCTCGACGGGGACCGGATCACCACGCGCCCGATGAAGGGGACGGCGCCGCGCGGTCGCTGGCTCCAGGAGGACGAGGAGATCCGGCGGCGGCTCGTCGGCTCGGCGAAGGACCGCGCCGAGAACGCGATGATCGTGGACCTGCTCCGCAACGACCTCGGACGGATCTCGGTGCCTGGCCGCGTGACGTGGGACGAGCTGTTCAACGCCGAGCGCTACGAGTCCGTCTGGCAGCTGACCTCGACCGTCGAGGCCTCGCTCCGCCCCGGCACGGGCGTGCCCGAGGTCTTCCGCGCGCTCTTCCCCAGCGGATCGGTGACCGGCGCGCCGAAGGTCGCGACGATGCGCCTGATCGCCGACCTCGAGGACTCGCCTCGGGGCGTCTACTGCGGGGCGATCGGGTACCTGGCTCCGCCTGGGTCGGGCGAGTCGAGGGCCGTCTTCAACGTGGCGATCCGCACGGTCGTCGTCCACGGACCCACCGGGCTGGCCGAGTACGGCGTCGGCGGCGGCATCACCTACGACTCGGACGCCGAGGCGGAGTACGGGGAGGCGCTGGCGAAGGCCAGGGTGCTCACCGCCGTTCGTCCGGCGTTCGGCCTGTTCGAGACGCTCCGGTGGAGCGCCGCGAGCGGGTTCGCCCACCTCGGCGAGCATCTCGGGCGGATGCGCGACTCGGCCGCGTACTTCGGCCTCCGCTTCGACCCCGCGTCGGGGACCACCGCGCTGGAGAAGGCCGTCGCGGACCTGGCAGCGGCCGACGCTCGCGTCCGGCTGCAGCTCCAGCGCGACGGGACACTCGCGGCTGACGTGACCGCGCTCGAGCCACCCATCGCCGGTCCGGTCCGGGTCGCGCTGGACCACGAGCCGGTGGATCCGAACGACGTCTGGCTGTTCCACAAGACCACACGGCGGGCTCCCTACGACCGGCGCCGGGAACGACGGCCCGATGTGGACGACGTTGTGCTCGTGAACACGCGTGGAGAGGCGACCGAGACCACGATCGCGAACCTCGCGGTCCGTCTGGGCGGAGGCTGGGTGACGCCACCCCGCGACGCCGGACTCCTCGGCGGCACGTACCGAGAGGCGCTCGTGCGCGAGGGGCGCCTCCAGGAGCGACCGGTCCCGATCGGAACCCTCCGCTCGGCCGAGGCGATCGCCCTGGTGAGCTCGGTCCGCGGGTGGCGGGAGGGGGTGCTGGTCCCATGAGCCGCCAGCCGAGGGTCCGCACGGTCCACCTGGGCCAGTTCACACGTGAGCACGCGAACGACATCGCGGGCGAGCTCGAGCGGGCGGGGATCGTGTGGTGGTACAAGGAGCCGGGCTACATCAGCAGCGTCTGGGAGCACGGGGTGCGCCTGTACGTCGACCGCGAGCGGCTGGACGAGGCCAGGGCGATCGTGGCCAGGCTGCTCGGCGAGACATGGGCCGGGTGAGCCTCAGGACGTCGAGGGCTCCTCGTCGGGCCAGACGAACGGGCGCATCCGCGTCTCCTCGAGCGGGCAGGCGCACAGCGGGCAACGCGCGGGATCTTCGTAGACGAGCACCGTGCGCTCGCAGAACGGGCATCCCGCCTCGAGCATCTCGGGCTGACCGTCGAGGTCGTTCGGCATCTGGTTCGACCGCGGTTCGGGGGGAGCGGTCTCGCCTCATTTGTCGGCCCCGAACCGAGCGCGCTTGACGCGGCCCTTCGTCGTAAGCCGGAAGCCCTCCCGTGGAGGGAGGGCTCCGGGTCGGCCGATGTGAGCTGAGGGGGGCTCAGGCGCTCACGCGGCCTGCATCTCCTTGCGGCTGCGGCGCTTGCCGCGGGCGACGTAGGTGTGGACGGGCTCATGCTGCCAGCAGAACTTCCACTTGTTGTACATCGAGAGCTTCGTCGAGCAGCCCTCGGCGGCGCAGACCCTGCCGGCGCCGTACGTTCGGTTCGCGCGTGGGAGCTCGCGGACACGGGCACCGCGGTACATGGACTCCGAAGCCATGCTTCACCCCTTGGTTCGATCGCTCCGCCCATCGCAGCGGAGTCATCTCCTATTCGAACCATCGGATTCAGCGGTTCGTTCCCCTCGGGGCCGAGATCGACCGAGTGCATAGGTTCTGGCGGAGCCGTGGTCCGGGAACCTACGCCTCCTCGAGGCGCTCGAGCAGGGCGTCGGTCGGGGAGGTCAGCTGGACGACGCGCGGGGTGAACCCGAGGCCCTCCCAGAACGCCATCGCCCCCTGGTTCGGGGCGAAGGTCTTGAGCTCCACCCACTCGATCCCACGGTCGTGGGCGAAGCGGCCGGCCTCGCGTACGAGCTCGTGCCCGACACCGCGGCCCCGGTACCCCCCGCGGACCACCACGCCCGAGATCTCGAACGCTCGCTCGTCGGAGAACCGCGAGGGGGTGTGGGCCTCGCCGAACGCCATGCCCACGACCTCCCCCTCGTCGTCCTCGGCCACGAGGACCACGGCATCTGGGGTGCGCATCGCCTCCTCGTACTTCTGGCCCACCTCGTCGTAGAAGCCAGGCCGGGGGGTGAACACGCGCCAGTCCGCCTGCATGCGGTCCAGCTCGTGGAACAGCGCCACGAGCGAGGGCACGTCGTCGGGGGTCGCCAGCCTGACCTTCACCTCGTTACCTCCCCTCGAACCGGGGCTCGCGCTTCTCCAGGAACGCCCGCATCCCCTCCCGCTGATCGTGGGTGCCGAACAGTCGGACGAAGACGTCGTGCTCGACGCGCAGGCCGCTCGCGCGGTCCAGCTCGACCGCTGCGTTCAGGGCGGCCTTCGCGGCGCCGAGGGCGAGCGTCGGGCCGGCGGCCCACCGAGCCGCCTCCTCGAGCGCGGTCGGGTACACCCGGTCGGCCGGGACGACGCGATCGGCCAACCCGATCGCGAGCGCCTCCTCGGCGCCGACGTGCCGGCCGGTGAAGATCATCTCGCGCGCGCGCCCGAGCCCGACGAGCCGGGGCAGGCGCTGGGTCCCTCCCGCGCCGGGGATCACGCCGAGGCGGATCTCGGGCTGGCCGAGCTTCGCGTCCTCGGCAACGATGCGGAGGTCGCACGCGAGCGCGAGCTCGCACCCGCCGCCGAGCGCGTAGCCGTTGACGGCGGCGAGGACCGGCTTCGGGATCGCCTCCAGGTCGCGGCAGGCCTGCTCGAGCGCCGAGACGTCCGCATCGATCTCGGCCGGGCCCCACTCGGCCATCGCCTTGATGTCCGCCCCCGCCGCGAAGATCCGCTCGCCGCCCCACAGCACCACTGCGCGGACCTCCGGATCCTCGGCCGCCTCACGGGCCGCCTCCTGAAGCTCGACAGAGATCGCCTGACCAAGCGCGTTCGCGGGGGGACGATCCAGTCGGATCGTCGCCACGGCGCCCTGCGTCCGGGTCCGAACGAACTCGCCTTCCACGGCGCTTATCTTTCCAGACCGGACGGCCGCGGGACGAGCCGGGGCGGTAGGCTGTGCGGCCGTGGAGCCCACCCCGCAGGAGACCGCGACCGTCCGGCGCGCACTGAAGCGCCTCCGGAGCACGCCGATCGCCTGGGGGCCGGTGACGAGCGGAGGCCACACGCCGGCTCGCCGCTGGGTCGTCACGCTCGAGGATGGAGGCCGGGCTTTCGTGAAGGTGGCGACCGACGACCTCACGGCGAGCTGGCCGTGTGCTTCCGACCCGACGGGTCGGCGGTCCTCGTCGACTGGAACTGGACCTCGACGGGAGACCCACTCGTGGACATCGCCTTCTGGCTCCCCAGCCTGCACGCGGAGGGTGGCCCGCCGCCGGAGGACGTGCTCGGCACCGCGGACGGCGTCGGCCGGCTCGCCGCGTGCTCGGCGGGCTTCTTCGCCGCGCACGCCGCGCGACCGCCGATCCCCACGGCCCCCCACGTCCGCCCCACCCAGCTCCGCCAGGCGCGCACCGCGCTGCCCTGGGCCGCCCGGGCACTTGGACTCCCTCCGCCCGCCTGACCCCTCTCGCATTGGACTTGCAGGTGCAAGCAACTGCTACAATCGCACCCATGAGCGAGCGCCTGGTCGAGGACGTCGTGGAGCTCCTGCGCCAGCGGGGGCTGCGGATGACGCCCCAGCGCCGGGCGATCGTCGCCGAGATCATGAAGACGCAGGGCCACATCTCGCCCACGGCGCTCGCACGCAAGGTGCAGGCGGACATGCCGGGGGTGAACGCCTCGACGATCTACCGGACGCTCGCGCTCCTGGAGGAGGCCGGGGTCCTGGCGCACGCGCACCTCGAGGGCGGAGCCGAATACCACCGCACCGAGGACGCCGGACACGTCCACCTTGCCTGCTCGCGGTGCGGCACGAAGGACGACCTGTCCCTGGAGGAGGCCGTGGCGCTCCAGCATCTGATCGAGCGGCACCACGGGTTCGCTCCCGACCTCACGCACTTCGCGATCAGCGGCCTGTGCGCCGGATGCCGCCGCGAGCTCGCGACGGGCTGAGCCCTCCGCCGCCGGGCTCGCGGAGCGTCAGGCCGTCACGCTCCGCCCGGCCAGCTCCGGGAAGAAGCCGTACGGGAGCTCGAGTCGGTTCGCCGACATGAGCGCCTGGTCGGAGAGGATCTCGACCGTCGCGCCGTCGGCGACGATCGTTCCGCGGTTCATGACGACCGCCCGGGGACAGAGCTCCAGCGCGTATGGCAGGTCGTGGGTGACCATCAGCATCGTGATCCGCAGACCGCGGAGGATGTCGGCGAGCTCGCGGCGACCGGCCGGGTCCAGGTTCGAGCTGGGCTCGTCCAGCACGAGGATCTCGGGCTCCATCGCGAGGACCGTGGCGACCGCGACGCGGCGGCGCTGACCGAACGAAAGGTGGTGCGGCGCCCGGTCCGCGGTCCCCTCCATGCCGACGGCCTCCAGGGCCTCGTGGACGCGGGCGTCGAGCTCGTCGCCGCGCAGCCCCAGGTTCGCAGGCCCGAACGCGACGTCCTCGCGCACCGTGGGCATGAAGAGCTGGTCGTCGGGGTCCTGGAAGACGATGCCCACCCGGCGGCGGATCTCACGCAGGTGCTCCTTCGTCACCGGCAGACCGCCCACGGCGACCGAGCCGTGCTGGGCCGCATTGATCCCGTTCAGATGCATCACGAACGTGGTCTTGCCGGCGCCGTTCGGCCCGAGCAGCGCCACGCGCTCGCCGCTCTCGACCCTGAGATCCACGCCGAACAGCGCCTGGCTGCCATCCGGGTACGCGAACGCCAGCTCGCGGACCTCCAGCGCCGCATCGCTCATCGCGTCACCAACCACGCGGCCGACGCGATCGCCGCCGCCGCGGCGGGAAGGGAGAGCGCGATCGCCCAGGCCGCCGCGGTCGCCGGCGTCTCGTCGAACCGGGGGATCGAGCCCGCGTACCCTCGGGAGAGCATCGACAGGTAAACGCGCTCGCCCCGCTCGTACGAGCGGATGAACAGCGCGCCGGCGGCGGACCCGACGGCCTTCGCCTGCCACAGCCACCGAGGGTCGTAGCCGCGCGACTGGCGCGCGACCTTCATGCGCCGCATCTCGTCGGCGATCACGTCCGTGTACCGGATCATGAACGACAGCGTCGAGGTGAAGGCCCTCGGCATGTTCAGGGCCTCGAACCCGCGGAGGAACTCGGGCATCGTCGTCGTGGCGGCCACGACGATGCTGACCGCCAGGCCGATCGTGGCCTTCGCGACGATGTTCCAGGCACCCCACAGCCCCTCGGCGGAGAGCGAGAGCCCGAGCACGTCGACGCGCTCCCCGCCCCCGACGAACGGCAGCAGGACCGCGAACAGGACGAACGGGATCTCGAACAGGAGCCGCTTCGCCACGAAGGTCGCGGGGAGACGCGCGGCCGCGACCAGGCCGGTCACCATGAGCGCGTACACCGCGAAGGCCCAGATGGCCTCGCGCGGCGTCGCCACCACCGCGACGACGAACAGGAGCTGCGCCGTCAGCTTGGCCTGCGGGGCCAACCGGTGCAGCCACGTGTGCCCGTGGACGTAGAGCGCGTGAGAGTGCGGGCCGCTCATGGTCCGGAGGGCTCGGATGCGCGTCGGGAACGAAGGGTCCGCAGGAGCGCGAACAGCACCATCGCGAGACCGAACGTCACGACCACACCGACGGCGCCGGCGATGCCCGTCGAGACCCTCTCGTCGTCGACCCCCTTGACCGCGTAGCCCGCGAGCGGGCCGTCGTCGAGCGCGTGCTCCTTCTGGGTGTCCGAGAACCCCTTGTCGATGGCGACCTTGTTGAGGCCGTCCGGGGAGCTGCTCGCGAACGGGCTCACGAAGAACGCGAGACCGAGGGCCACGATCAGGCCCCCGACGACGAACAGCGTCAGGTTCTTGCGGTCCACGCGATCACGCCCTCCCCACGGGCTGGCCGTGCCGGATCTCGAGCTGTGGCAGCAGGTCCCGAGCGCCGTACACGAGGTCGGGACGCACGGCGAGCACGGCGCTCACGGTGACCGCCGTGATGACGGCCTCCCCGATCCCGATCAGCGCGTGGACGCCGACCATCGCCGCGAACATCGCCTCGAGCGACACGTCGCCGACGCCCCCGATCGCGTACTCGACGAAGAAGCCGATCGAGGCCAGGACCACCGAGACGCCTGCCGCGATCGCGGACGCCGCCACGACCATCGGCCTGGTCTTCGGGAGGACAGCCCGGACCGTGCGGAACACCGCGTACCCCCCGAGACCCCCGATCAGGGCCATGTTCAGCACGTTCAGCCCGAGCGCGGACAGCCCACCGTCGGCGAAGAACAGCGCCTGCACCAACAGGACGAGGGTGACGCAGATCGCACCCGCCCACGGACCCACCAGCACCGTGGCGAGCACCCCCCCGAGCAGGTGCCCGCTGGTCCCGAGGGCCACCGGGAAGTTCACCATCTGGGCCGCGAACACGAACGCGGCGACGAGCCCCGCGAGCGGCGCCTGCTTCTCCTCCATCGTGACGGCGGTCTTCTTGAGGCAGACGCCCACGCCCCCTGCCGAGGCCACGCCGGCGGCGAGCGACGTGCCTGCGTTGATGAACCCATCGGGGATGTGCAACGGCGTTCCCTCCTCGGCCCGCGGATCGCCGTCCGGCTCCACCCGGACCTGCAAAATATTGCTATTGCAGTGACCCGCAAGGTGTATGGACGAGCCTACGGCCCATCCCGCGAAGCGTCAAGGCGGCGTCGTGGCCGGTTCAGAAGCGGGGGGTCTCGGTGTAGGTGCCGAAGACGCCCCGGAGAGCCTCCACGATCTCGCCCTCGGTGCAGCCGGCGCGGGCGCACGCGACGAGCGGCGGGACCATGTTCGCTGCGGTCGCCGCCGTCGCGAGCAGATCGTCGATCGCACGCCCCGCGGCAACGGCGTCGCGCCGGGCGCGCGTCTCGCGGACGCGCGCGATCTGATCGGCCTCGACCTCGGGCGCGATCACGAGGACGTCGATCGGCGGCTCGTCCCGCTCGACGAGCGTGGTCACCCCGACCTTGGCCAGGTCCCCCGACGCGTACCGCTCCTGCTCCTTCCACGCCGACTCGGCGATCGCCTGCTGGAGCTCCCCGCGCTCGATGCCGGCGAGGACGCCCTCGAGCATCGAGCCGTTCCCCCACCCCTCGATCCGCGCGAACTCCTCCTCCGCGAGTGCCTCGATCCGGTCGGTGAGGGTCTCGACCAGATACGACCCGCCGAGCGGGTCGATCACGTCGGCCACGCCGGTCTCGAAGGCGATGATCTGTTGCGTCCGAAGCGCGAGCTTCGCGGCCTCCTCGGTCGGCAGCGCGAGGACCTCGTCGAGCGCGTTCGTGTGCAGCGACTGCGTGCCCCCGAGGACCGCGGCGAGCGCCTCGACGGCTGTGCGCACCACGTTGTTCATCGGCTGCTGCGCCGTGAGGGACACGCCGGCCGTCTGGGTGTGGAAGCGGAGCCGCATCGACGCCTCGTCCTTCGCGCCGTACCGATCGCGGAGCCACCGCGCCCAGATCCGCCGGGCGGCCCGGTACTTGGCGATCTCCTCGAAGAAGTCGATGTGCGCGTTGAAGAAGAACGACAGCCCGGGTGCGAAGCGGTCGACGTCCAGGCCCCGCTGCTGGCCGAGCTCGACGTACGCGAACCCGTCCGCGAGCGTGTACGCCAGCTCCTGGACCGCCGTCGCGCCGGCCTCGCGGATGTGGTACCCACTCACGCTGATCGGGTGGAACTTCGGCACGCGCTCGGCGCAGAAGTCCATCAGGTCGCCGATCAGCCGCAGGTGGGGCCGGGGCGGGAACAGCCACTCCTTCTGCGCGATGTACTCCTTGAGGATGTCGGTCTGCAGCGTGCCGTCGAGCTGCTCCCACGGCACGCCCTGCCGCTCGGCCGCAGCGAGGAAGAACGCGAACACGATCACGGCGGGCCCGCTGATCGTCATCGAGGTAGTGATGTCGCCGAGCGGGATGCCGTCGAAGAGCGCCTGGAAGTCGTCGAGCGTGTCGGTCGCGACGCCGCAGCGGCCGACCTCGCCCTCGGACCTGGGGTCGTCCGAGTCGCGCCCCATCAGCGTGGGCATGTCGAACGCCACCGACAGGCCGCCCTGCCCCTGCTCGAGCAGGAACCGGTACCTCGCGTTCGTCTCGGCCGGTGAGCCGAACCCGGCGAACTGTCGCATCGTCCACCGGCGGCCGCGGTACATCGTCGGGTAGACGCCGCGGGTGAACGGGTAGGCTCCGGGCCGGCCCAGCTTGGCCACGGGGTCGAAGCCCTCGAGGTCGTCCGGGCCGACGACGACCGGCAGCGGCAGCCCGGAGAGCGTCCGCGCGTCGCGTTCCTCCACCACCTGCGATCCCCCCCTTACCCGGCGGCCGCCCGTTCGACGAGCAGCGAGGCGGCCCGGTACGGATCGGTCCGGCGCTCGACGAGGGCGTCGGCCAGATCGGCATCGTCCTCGAGCATCGAGCGCACCCGGCCGCGGAGGCCCTCGACGGTCAGGCTCTCGACCTCACGGAGGAGGCGCGCGCGCCGGCCCTCGGCGAGCATGCCCGTGTCCTCGAGGTGCGCGCGATGCGCGTCGATCGCGTCCCAGAGGCCCTCGATACCGGTCCCGTCCGCGGCCGCTGCCTTCACGACCGGGGGCGTCCACGCGAGCTCGGGGCCGAGCCGCAGCATCTGCTTGAGGTCTCGGACGGCCGCGTCCGCGCCCTCGCGGTCGGCCTTGTTCACGACGAAGACGTCGGCGATCTCGAGGATGCCGGCCTTCGCGACCTGTACCGCGTCACCCCACCCGGGCGCGACGACGACGAGGGTCGTGTCGGTCGCCGCGGCGACGTCCACCTCCGCCTGTCCCACACCGACGGTCTCGACGATCACGACGTCCCTCCCCGACGCATCGAGGATCCGGACGGCCTCGGGCGCGGCGAGGGCCATGCCGCCCAGGTGGCCTCGGGTGGCCATCGAGCGGATGAACACGCCCGGGTCGGTCGCGTGATCCTGCATCCGCACGCGGTCGCCGAGGAGCGCGCCCCCCGTGAACGGGGAGGTCGGATCGATCGCGAGGACCGCGGCCGAGAGCCCTCGCGAGCGTGCGACCCGGACCAGCTCCCCGGCGAGCGTGGATTTGCCGACGCCGGGCGAGCCGGTGATCCCGATCGTGCCCGCGCGCCCCGTGCTCGGGAAGAGCCCGGCCGAGAGCTCGGGCAGGTCCTCGGCGCCGTCCTCCACCATCGAGATCGCGCGCGCCACGGCACGGCGATCGCCC
>DASTHN010000192.1:0-5104 GCA_035718185.1 Actinomycetota bacterium | reverse complement strand
GAGCGCATCCGGAGAGGAGTCAGGGCGACGCCCCGAGTGCACGATCACCGGGACGAACGATGATGACGTGCTGCGAGGAACGAGCGGTCGAGACGTGATCAGTGCCCGCGGTGGGGAGGATCTCGTGTACGGACGACAGGGCGACGACGTCATCTACGGAGGCCGCGGAACCGACGAGCTCTATGACGGGAATGGCGACGACCGCGTGTATGGAGGTGCCCAGCGCGACATCATGTACGGGGAACGCGGGGACGATCGGCTCTTCGGCCAAGCCGGACGAGACGAGATCAGCGACCGGCTCGGCGCGGATCTGCTCTCTGGGGCCCGTGGGAGCGACCGGCTTTGTGCGAACGACGACGAGAGCGACGACCGCTTGCTCGGCGGCGCCGGGTTCGACTCCTACACGGCGGACCCCGGAGACGCTCTGCGCACAGTCGAGGAATCGATCCCTGAGTGCTTCCCGTAGCCCCGCCAGGGAGCCGCCGCTCGAGCGCTACGATTCCAGATGACGGCGAGCAGGTTCGGCTACCAGCGGACGTGCACTTGCGGAACTCCTGATCGACGCCGAGGAGGACAAGCACCTCCGCGCTGCTCGTCGGGATGCTGCGGGAGGCTGACAGGCACCTCTAGCGCCGCCCAGACGCTGGACCTACAAGTCACCCCTCCGGACCCCAGAGCGACCTGGGACGGTCGTAGTACCGAGCGTCGGGTGGGCCCACCGCCCGAGCACGGCCCGAAGGGAGGCGCGCGATGCGCACCCGGCTTCCACTTGTCGTCGCCGCGACGTCGGTCCTCGTGGTCATTGGCGGGCTGATCGTTGCGTTGCCGACCGCGTCCGGCATCCCCGCCCGGACTCGACCCGAGTGCACCATCATCGGAACGAACGGCCGGGACGAACTGGTAGGAACCTCGGGGCCGGACGTGATCTGCGGCCTCGGGGACCAAGACCAGATCCGCGCCAAGGCAGGCGATGACATCGTCTACGGAGGCAAAGGCCACGATTACATCCTCGGAGGGAGCGGCAACGACACCCTGGACGGTGGACAGCAACAGGACGTGCTCCATGGGAACCGTGGCCACGATGTGCTTCGCGGCCAAGGGGGAGGCGACGTCCTCGTGGGCGACCGCGGCGATGACCTGCTGCTCGGCGGCCGAGGCTCCAACGACCAGGCCAGCGGGGGTTCGGGCGCTGACGTGATCCGGACGGGACCCGGGGACGACTTCCTGATCTTCGGCGACCGCGGTCCAGACACGATCTGGGCAGGGCCCGGCGACGATACCTGCATCGTCGCGATCGATGGGCTCGGGAACGACTCCGTCAACGGTGGGTCGGGACACGACGAAGCCGGGATCGACTTCGGCGATCGGACCTCTGCGGTCGAGTTCGTCACCGAGGATGTTCAGGCCCTCCATTGCGCCACCGGACGTTGAGCCGAGAAGCCCCTCTCTCGGACCCCAGAGCGACATCAGGCAGTCTCACCAGCGTGGCTCGCGTGGGCCCGCCGTCCGAGCACGACGTGAAGGAGTCGCGTCATGCGCATCCGAGACCCGCTGATCATCATGGCGTCGGTGCTCCTCGTGCTCGCCGTCGGGTTGCTCATCGCCACGTCGTGGACGGCATCCGACAACGAGGCATCACTCTGGGCGGTGTTGGGAGTGGCCGTCGCCGTCGGAGGTGGGATCCTCGCGGTCGGCTGGAGGTGGGCGCTCGCGATCCTGTTGTGGCTCATCACGGGTGTCTCGGTGCTGCTCGCCACCCTGCTGTTCGTGATGGAGGGAGAGTTCTTCGTCGGGTGCGGCGATGACATCTGCGAGGGCGGCATCCCGGGCGCCCTCGGCGCCACCGCGGTTGCCGTCTCCTCCCTCGTGCTCGGGTGGCTGGTCAGATCGAGGTCGGAGGGGTCACGCGGGGTGAACCGTCCCCTCGCGCTGGGCGCTCTGGGCACCTTCTGGCTGGGCATCGCGCTCATCGCCATCGAACGCGAGCGGTGGCTCGAGGAGACGCTCGTCGGTGATGCACTCCTACCCGTCGGGCTGGCCATGGTGGGCGCAGCCATGCTGATGGGGACGATCAGCCTCCGTCGCCGACCCGCGACCCCGCGCGTGAGGCTCTCGCGTGGGCCGGAGGAGCCACCGGTCGGGGCCCTGACTGCTTCTGAGCGAGACTCCCGGGCTCGGAACTCGCACCGCACGGGGTCGAGTCAGATGGCATGAGCGCACAGCTGTGCCTGACTCGGGAAGGAGGCGTCCCCATGCGGACCCGATCCCTACTTCTCATCGCCGCACCGACCGTGCTTGTGCTCGTTGCGGCGATGCTTGTCGCTTCGACTGCCGCGTCCGGCACGGACGCGCCGCGCCGACCGGAGTGCACCATCACCGGGACGGACGGGAATGACGAACTGCATGGCACGACCGGTCCGGACGTGATCTGTGCCCGGGGCGGCAACGACGATGTCTTCGGGCGGGGTGGGGACGACGTGATCTTCCTCGGGTCAGGGGCGGACGCGTTCTTCGCCGGCGCCGGTGACGACCGCGTCTACGCAGGTGGCGGACGTGACAACGGCATCACCGGGCGCGGAGACGACCGGGTGTTCCTGCAGGGCGGCCACGACTGGGTGGGCAACGAGTCGTCCGGCGCGGACCGGCTCGCAGGAGGCACCGGGGGCGACTGCCTGTTGGCTGAGGACGGGAGGGGGAACGACCGCCTGTTCGGCGGCCCCGGACGCGACCGCGCTGATGCGGACACCGGGGACGTCGTTCGCTCGGCCGAGTTCGGACCCACCGTGTCTTGCGGAGACGAACCGGCCCCGTGAGCGGGGCTAACCGGTCTTGAACCCATGAGCCGAGTACTCCAGGAAGGAGGAATCCCATGCGTGCCGGGACTCAGCTTCTCGCGGCCGCGACGTCCGCGCTCGTGCTCGTGCTCGTCGCGGCGTTGCTCGTCGCATCGGCAAGCGCGTCGGCCACGGATACCCCGCGGCGGCCCGAGTGCACGATCACCGGGACCGATGGTCCCGACGACCTCGAGGGCACGAACGGACGGGACGTGATCTGCGCGCGCGGTGGGCGGGACACGGTCACCGGAAGGGGTGGGAACGACATCCTCTTCCTGGGTCCCGGGCGCGACCAGTTCAACGCCGGCCAAGGCGACGATGAGATCTACGGCGGTGGCGGCGCCGACATCGGGATGGGGTGGCGCGGGGACGACCGCATCCTGCTCCAGCGTGGCCCGGACATCATCGAGGACTACGTCGGCGTGGACCTGCTCTCCGGTGGAGCCGGGAACGACTGGCTGGCTGCATACGACGGCGGATCGAACGATCGCATCATCGGCGGTCCGGGACGTGATCACTACTGCGCGGATGCCGGAGATGTGGTCCGGTCGACCGAGGGCGTCGCCTGCATGGACTGACCGGGAGCGTCCGAGCGCCAAAGGAGCCCTCTGTCGAGGGCTAGCCGCCGACCCGCACCTGCGGGCGGTGCAACTCAGGCGACCCGGAAGGGGCGGACGTCCCGGCGGGGGAACACCCGGATGACGCGAGGAGATCCTGACGCGCAGCGCAGCGGCATCCACCTCGAAACCGCGGCGTGCTCCACGCCCGTCCATGGGGACGGCGCCCGAAGCGCGGTGCGTCGAGCACGAGGATCTCCAAGCGACCCGTGTCGAGCGTCGGGCGCGTGCCGGGCGGTGCCGGCAGATCTAGCGCGTATGGGTTGTTCGATACGAGCACGACGACCGGATGGGTGTGTTCGCGACCAAGATCGTCTACGAGGTGTAGCTCGGCACCGCCCCGCTTGGACCGAGCACCTCGTCCGCGGTCTCAGGCAGCGTCCACACCTTCGCACCGCGGTAGCTGGGCCGACGAACCGCCTCGCCGGAGATCCGAGTGTGACATCGCTCAGGAAGGTGCGGCCGTCTACCTCCCCGACATCGAGCCGGCGCTCGACCCCGTCGGTGCACGCGTCGAGCGCGCCGACCGGGTCGTGTCGGTCGATCCCGAGATCGAGCGGATCCCCAAGGCGCCGGGACACGCACCTCGCTCACCCCTCTCCTTCACCTCGTCCCGCTCCCCGCGTGACCTGCCGAACCCGTGGCTCCAGACCGCCTCTCAAGGGCGTTCGCCTCCGGAAGCGAACCGAGCGCTATCCTGACGGTCAGATCCCGAGACCATCGGAGGAGGGCATGGGATCGAGCAAGGCCCAGCGTGACTCCGATGGCGTACCGGAGTGGCCTGTGGTTCTTCGGGAGGGGCTCCGTCACAACCTGCACTACCCTGGCTACGTCGTTCGGCTCAACGACGGGACGATGATCCACGCCGCAAGCGTGAACGACAAGCACGCGGGCATGGTCACGCTCTATCGGGGACGGGTGGAGCACCCGGGCGACCGCCCTCGGGAGCTTGCGTACCGCGGTGAGGACTTCCCCCTTGCTGACATCGTGGGCTCCTGGACGGAGCCGCCGCCCCGCTAGAAGGGGCCGGATCGCCCTCCCCCTGAGTCCCTGCCTGGTACCCAACCTCGCGGAGACGGATCGGGGTGGTAGAAATCGCCTGATCCCCAGGTCACGTGCGCTGCCCAACTCCCGCCGGTAACGGGATCCCATGATCCGGTAACGCCATGCCGTCATTTTGACCAGGATCCACCAGCCCGAATAGGGTTCCGACATGCCCAAGAAACCGACCCTCGTGATCATCGATGTGCAGAAGGCATTCGACGACCCGGTGTGGGGGAGGCGGAACAACCCCGGCGCGGAAGGGAACGTCGCCCGGCTGCTCGCAGCTTGGCGAGCCGCGGACGCGCCGATCATCCATGTTCGGCATCGCGAGACCGACCCCGAGTGGCACTTCTTCAACGAGGGTGACCCCGGGTTCGAGTTCAAGCCGGAAGCGATGCCGCTGGCGGATGAGCCGGTCTTGACCAAGGGAGTCAACTCCGCATTCATCGGAACCGATCTGGAAGAAAGGCTTCGCGCAGCGGGCGCCACCACGGTCGTGATCGCAGCGATAACAACCGACCACTGTGGGTCAACCACGGTGAGGATGTCGGGCAACCTCGGATTCGAGACGTGGTACGTCGGCGATGCATGTGCGACCTTCGATCGGGA
>DASTHN010000191.1:0-8561 GCA_035718185.1 Actinomycetota bacterium | reverse complement strand
GTCGCGATCTCGGATCCCGACAGGCGGCTCGCCGTGCCGCTCGGGACGATCCACACGGGGGCGCCGGCGGACCTGAAGGCGGTGGCGAGCCTCGTCCGCGAGCACGACGTCGTCCTCGTCGTCGTCGGCCATCCGCTGCTGCTGTCCGGTGATGCGGGAGACCGGGCGCGCCACGCCGAGGCATTCGCCGACGCCCTGCGCTCGGTCCTGCCGGTGCCCGTCGCGCTCCAAGACGAGCGCCTGTCCACCGTCGAGGCCGACCGCGCGCTCCGCGAGGCCGGCGCGAGCGGCCGGAGGCGACGTGCGGTCGTCGACCGCTCGGCCGCAACGGTGATCCTCCAGGCGTACCTGGACGCGCTCCCGCGACCGTGACCGCTCGGGGCGACGGGCTCCCGGTATGCTCTGCCCCCGGATGTCCGTGACCGTCCCAGAAGCCCCGACGGAAGCGCCCTCCGGCCAGCGCCGGCGGCGGCGAGCGCCCTGGGGGGCGATCGCCGCCCTCGTCGTCCTGCTCCTCGTCGTCGGGGCGGCCTTCGCGAGCTTCCGCTACTACACGTGGTGTCAGGGCGCATCCGGTCCGCGTACACCGGTCGAGTTCACCGTCGCCAAGGGCGCGAGCGCCGGGGACGTCGTCGCGGACCTGCACGAGGCGGGCGTGATCCGGTGCGGGATGGTTTCACGATGGCTCCTGCGCAGGACCGGCCTGGAAGACCAGATCCTCGCCGGCTCCTTTGCCCTCACCACGAACATGGTCCCCGAGAACGCCTTCCGCGCGCTCACCGTCGCCCCGCCGACCGCGCCCACCGTGCGGCTCACGATCCCTGAGGGGTACCGCCTGACGCAGATCGCCGATCGCGTCCACGAGGTCCTGGGCATCCCCGAGAAGCGGTTCCTGGCCGAGGCCGAGGACGGCGGGTGGGACCTGCCGCCGTACCTCCCGAAGGGCGCCGAGACGACGGAGGGCTTCCTGTTCCCGCAGACCTACGAGTTCCGCCGGGACGGCACGAGCGCGAAGGAGGTCGTCGCCAGGCTCCTCGACCAGTTCGAGATCGAGGCGGGCGACCTGCCGTGGGGGAACGCGGAGGACCTCGGCCTGACCCCGTACGAGGTCGTGATCGTGGCCTCGATGATCGAGGAGGAGGCGAAGCTCGCCGAGGAGCGACCGGTGATCGCGGGGGTCATCTACAACCGGCTCCGCGAGAGGATGACGCTGGGGATCGATGCGACCCTGCTGTACGACGACCCGACGCCCGACGGCCAGCTGTCCTCCTCCGACCTGGAGCACGACAGTCCGTACAACACGCGGATCCACACCGGGCTGCCGCCGACGCCGATCTCCAGCCCGGGTCTGGCCTCGCTCGAGGCGGCGCTGAGCCCGGCCGACACGAGGTACTTCTACTACGTGCTCTGCGGCGCCGACGGCCACCACGAGTTCGGGGTGACGGCGGCCGACCACGAGGAGAACCGCGTTCGGTGCGGTGAGTGACGGCGTGGCGGCCGGCGTGGAGGTGGACGGGGCGACGCGCACGTTCGGCGTCATCGGGTGGCCGGTCGCCCACAGCCTGTCTCCGGCGATCCACAACGCCGCCTTCGGCGCGCTCGGACTGCCGTGGGTGTACGTGCCGCTGCCGGTGCCGCCGGGCGAGCTCGGTGCCGCGCTGGCCGGCCTGCCGGCGCTCGGCTTCGCCGGCGCCAACGTGACGATGCCGCACAAGTCGGAGGCGGCCGAGCGGATCGGGTCGGTCTCGGACGACGCCCGGAGGCTCGGCGCGGTGAACACGATCGTCGTGGGACCGGAGGGCCTCGAGGGTCACAACACCGACGGCCCGGGGTTCGATCGCTTCCTGCGGCGGGACGCCGCGTTCGACCCTGCCGGTCGCGCGGCGCTGCTGTTCGGTGCGGGCGGCGCGGCCCGAGCCTGCGCGCTGGCGCTCGCGCGAGGCGGGCTCGGGTCGCTCACGGTCGCGGTACGAGACCCGGAGCGCGGGAAGCAGCTGACCGCGATGCTCGACGACCTGGACGTCCGGGTGAGGGTCGTGCCGCTCGACGAGGCCGCCGGGGTGGTGGCCGACCTCGTGGTGAACGCGACCCCCGTCGGCGCGGAGGGCGAGGCGCTGCCGGCGCCGCGTCTGGGGCCCGATGTGGTCGTGGTGGACCTGCTGTACCACCCGGCGGCGACGCCGCTCCTGTCGACCGCGCGCGCCGCCGGGGCGAGCGCCTTCGGCGGACTCGGGCTCCTGCTCGAGCAGGCGGCGCTCTCGTTCGAGCTGTGGACGGGTGAGGCCGCGCCGCTCGAGGCGATGTCCGCGGCGGCGATCGCCGCCCTCGCCTCCGCCGGGGGCGGGGGAGGCCATCCGGACGTCCCCTAGTCCGTTCGACCTCCGCCGCCGCGGCGAGCCTCAAGCCGCCGACGCCGTGGCCCGATGGACTCCTTGGAGCAGTCTGGATGGAAGACTTCACCGCGCTCGCCGGGACGCTCTCGGAGAGCGTCGGCGATGCACGCGGCGTCCTGATCCTGTCCTCGGACGGGCTGGTCCTGGGCACGCACCCCGCCGACGCCGAGACCTCCCTCAAGTCGTCCTGGGTCCGCTTCGCGGGGCTCGGCGAGCCGACCCGCGGGTTCGTCCAGTTCGGCACCGAGATCTGGTGCCACGTGCGCCGAGGACCGTACTCGGCGTTCGTCGTCACCGGGGTGGGTGTCCGGCCGGGTCTCGTGATCGACCAGATCGAGACCGCGCTGCTCGCGGCGGAGGAGGCCAGGGCGCATCGCGAGAGCCCTCGCGCGGCCCCGTCGGCCGCCCCTCCCGCGGCGCCGAGCGGCAGACCGCGGGCCCCGCTCCACCGCGAGGGCCACGCCGCGGACGTGCCGACCATCGTCATCCACGCCGACGATCCACCGCCACCGGTCCCCTCGGAGGACCCCCGTGCGGTCCCCAGACCGGCTGCTGCCGAGGCCCCCTCAGCGCCGCCCGAGCCCTCGGGCGACCCGAACGTGTGGGGCCAGCAGGGGGGACAGGGTGAGGGACAGGAGGTCGACCGGTTCTCGCTCGCCAGAGAGTTCTCCCAGCTCCTTCAGGAGGACCAGGGCGCTGCCGATGGTTAGGCCGACCTCGGGCCGAAGGACGTAGCTCCGGATGGTGACTGCCAAGCGCAAGCCGAAGCAGCTCGGGCAGATCCTGCTCGAGCAGGACCTCCTTACGCGGGAGCAGCTCGACACGGCGCTCGAGGAGCACCGCAACACCCCGAAGTCCCTCGGCAGGGTCCTCATCGATCTCGGCTACATCCGCGAGCGCGACCTGGTCCGCGCGCTCGCCGAGCAGGTCGGCCTCGAGTTCGTCGATCTCACCGATTACCGGATCGACCCGGTGCTCACGTCCCTGCTGCCGGAGGCGCTCTCGCGGCGTTATCGCGCGCTCCCGATCGGTGAGCGCGACGGGAAGCTCCTCGTCGCGATGTCCGACCCCGCGAACGTCTACGCGCTCGACGACATCCGCACGATGACCGGCCGCGACGTACAGCCGGTCGTCGCCACGGCGAACGACGTCGAGCAGGCGATCCAGAAGTTCTCCGTGATGGGGGACCAGGTCGAGGCGCTCGCGACGGAGGCCGCCGAGGTCCTGGAGGACGAGTCGGCGGACCTGAGCGGCGTCGGCGCGGCCCTCGAGGACGCGCCGCTCGTGAAGTTGGTGACCGCGATCATGACCCAGGCCACCGCCGACCGAGCGTCCGACGTGCACATCGAACCGACCGAGAAGGATGTGCGCGTCCGCTTCCGCGTCGACGGCGTCCTCCACGAGGTCATGCACTCGCCGAAGAGCATCCAGGGCGGCCTGATCAGCCGGCTGAAGGTCATGGCCGACCTCAACATCGCCGAGAAGCGTGTGCCGCAGGACGGGCGCGTGAGCATGCGTGTAGGGGGCAGGAGCCTGGACCTGCGCCTGGCGACGCTGCCGACGGTCTACGGCGAGAAGGTCGTGATCCGCATCCTGGACAAGAGCAACGCGCTGATGCAGCTGGCGGAGCTCGGCTTCCAGGACGAGGCGTTCCAGCGCTACGAGCGCTCGTTCCGCCGGCCGTACGGCGCGATCCTGGTCAGCGGCCCAACGGGGTCGGGGAAGTCCACCACGCTGTATGCGACGCTCAACATCGTGAACCAGGTCGACCGGCACATCGTGACGGTCGAGGACCCCGTCGAGTATCGGCTCGGCGGGGTCAACCAGATCCAGGTGAACCCGAAGGCGGGCCTGACCTTCGCATCCGCGCTCCGATCGATCCTTCGCGCGGACCCGGACATCATCCTCATCGGCGAGATCCGCGACCGCGAGACGGCGATGATCGCCGTCGAATCGGCCCTGACGGGCCACCTGGTGCTCTCGTCGCTGCACACGAACGACGCGCCGAGCGCCATCACGCGGCTGATCGAGATGGAGGTCGAGACATTCCTGGTGGCCTCGGCCCTCGACTGCGTGGTGGCCCAGCGGCTCGCGCGGAAGCTGTGCGAGAAGTGCAAGGCTCCGTACACGCCCGACCGCGCGGAGCTGATCGAGGCGGGCTTCCACGAGTCGCAGATGGACGAGATCCACGAGCTGTACCACCCGGTCGGCTGCCAATATTGCTCGAACACGGGGTACCGGGGCCGCACAGGTTTGTACGAGGTCATGCCGATGTCAGAAGAGATCGAGCGGCTCACGGTGGATCGCGCCTCATCGGATGCGATCCGCGCCGTGGCTATCGAGCAGGGGATGATCGAGCTCCGCGCCGACGGCCTGCTGAAGGCGGCGAAGGGGCTCACGTCCATCGAAGAGATCGCGAGGGTGGTGAAGTGATGAGCATCGCAGCGTCCGAGGAACAGGAGGTCGCGATCCCCGTCCCTGAGCTGCTCGAGGTCGTCCTCGAGCGCGGGGCGTCGGACCTCCATCTGACCGTGGGAGCGCCGCCGACGATCCGTCTGCACGGCGACCTCCTACGGCTCGAGGAGTACCCGAAGATGAACCCCCGCGGGATCCAGGGGATGATCTACGCGATCTTGCCGCAGAAGATGCGGGAGCGCCTCGAGCAGGAGCTCGAGCTCGACATGTCCTACCAGCTCCCCGGCAAGGCCCGGTTCCGCGTCAACGTGTACTTCCAGCGAGACTCGATCGGCGCCGCGTTCCGGCTGATCCCGTTCGACATCAAGAGCCTCGAGGACCTGGGGCTCCCGAGCGTGGTCGCCGACCTGGCACGGTACCCGCGGGGGTTCGTGGTCGTGACGGGGCCCACGGGCTCGGGTAAGTCGACCACCCTCGCCTCGATGGTCGACATCGTGAACCGGGAGCGCCAGGCGCACATCATGACGGTCGAGGACCCAATCGAGTTCCTCCACCGGCACGTGAACTGCATCGTGAACCAGCGCGAGGTCGGGGCCGACACGCACAGCTTCTCCTCGGCGCTGAAGCACGTCCTGCGGCAGGACCCCGACGTGATCCTGGTTGGCGAGATGCGCGACCTCGAGACGATCTCGACCGCCATCACCGCGGCCGAGACCGGGCACCTGGTCTTCGCGACCCTCCACACGCAGGACGCGCCCCAGACGATCGACCGCATCATCGACGTGTTCCCGCCGCACCAGCAGCAGCAGGTCCGCGTGCAGCTCGCGACGACGCTGCAGGGGATCGTCACCCAGCAGCTGCTCCAGACGGCCGACGCGCGCGGCCGGTGCGTGGCCTCCGAGGTCCTGATCGCCACCCCCGCCGTCCGCAACCTGATCCGTGAGGGCAAGACGCACCAGATCTACTCGATCATGCAGGCCGGCGGCCGGTTCGGCATGCAGACGATGGACCAATCGCTCGCGAACCTGGTGAAGGCGGGCAAGATCAGCCAGCAGATGGGGTACGAGCGGTGCCACGACGCCGAGGAGCTGAACAGGCTCATCGGCGGCGGCAGCGCCGGGTTCAACGCCGGCGCCGGTGCCGCGGCGGCGGCGGGCGTCTCCATCGGCGGGTTCGAGTACTAGGAGCTGTCCGGGAGGGAACCCAGAT
This sequence comes from Actinomycetota bacterium, assembly GCA_035718185.1. Classification (GTDB taxonomy): domain Bacteria; phylum Actinomycetota; class UBA4738; order UBA4738; family HRBIN12; genus HRBIN12. Next base: position 2,544 of record DASTHN010000191.1, on the reverse strand, counting down.
GCCCACCACCTACGACTACAAGGTCCGAGATCGCAGCGGCGGCCTCGTGACGGGCCAGCTCGTCGGCGACAGCGAGCTGCTCGTCCTCCAGAAGCTCCGCGAGATGGGCATGACGCCCGTCGAGGTCAAGAAGGCCAACGCGGGCATGAAGATGGAGATCAACCTCCGTCCGGGCCGCGTCAAGCTCAAGGACCTGGCGGTCTTCTGCCGGCAGTTCGCCACGATGGTGAACTCCGGTCTGCCGATCCTCCGCGCGCTCGCGATCCTGTCCGAGCAGACGCAGAGCAAGGAGCTCGCGAAGATCCTCGGCGAGGTCAGGATGTCTGTGGAGCAGGGCTCGTCGCTCTCCGGCGCGCTGGAGAAGCACCCGAAGGCGTTCAACGACCTGATGGTCGCGATGGTCCGCGCCGGCGAGACCGGCGGTGTGCTCGACGACGTCCTGCTCGACCTGGCCGACATGATCGAGAAGGAGGTCGAGCTCCGCCGCCGGATCAAGTCTGCGATGACCTATCCGGTCGTCGTGCTCGTCATGGTCGGGGGGATCATGGCGGTGATGCTGCTGTTCATCGTCCCGCAGTTCGAGACGATCTACGCGGATCTCGGAAGCAAGCTCCCCCTCCCCACGCGGATCCTGCTCGGGGTCTCGGATGCCGTACGGACGTACTGGTGGATGTTCGCCGGCCTGACGGCCGCCGGCGTCTGGTTCTTCCGTAGGTACAAGAAGACACCGGACGGGCGCCTGCGCGTCGACCAGCTGAAGCTCAAGACCCCGGTGTTCGGCCCCCTCTTCCACAAGGTCGCGCTCGCCAGGTTCTCGAGCACGTTCGGCATGCTCCTCAAGTCGGGCGTGCCCATCCTCCAGGCGATGGACATCGTGAAGGACACGGTGAACAACAAGGTCATCGCCAGGGCGGTCGACGACGTGAAGGGGAGCATCCGTGAGGGCGAGTCGATCGCGAAGCCGCTCAGCAAGCACGCGGTGTTCCCGCCGATGGTCGTGCAGATGCTCGCCGTCGGGGAGGAGACCGGCGCGGTCGACACGATGCTGGAGAAGGTCGCACAGTTCTACAACCAGGAGGTCGAGGCGACCGTCGACGCGCTCACGTCGCTGATCGAGCCGCTCATGATCGCTGTGATCGGCGGTGCCGTCGGCGCTGCCGTCATCGCCCTGTACCTGCCGATGTTCAACATCATCAACCTGATCCAGTAACCCATCCGAGACCCGTCCGGACCGCGCCCCCGGACGGGTCTCGTGCGTGCGGGGTCCGTAGAACGGACTACACCCTCCGGGTGGTTCTCGGGCGAACTGCGGGTGAGCCGTCAAGTCCGGGTCCTCCCCATCCGAAACCAATCCCAGGATGCGCGTCATGGGGACGCGCGTGCTGGTACGGAAGGAGGAGGTGTCTCCATGCTCCAGCGCTTCTGGCAGCGCCGGAAGGACGACGAGGGCTTCACCCTCATCGAGCTGATGGTGGTCGTTCTGATCATCGGCATCCTGATCGCCATCGCTCTGCCGACCTTCCTGGGCGCCCGTCAGCGGGCACAGGACCGTGCGGCCCAGTCGGACCTCCGCAACGGGCTCGCCGCCGCGAAGACCTACTTTACGGACGGCGACACGTACACGGGGTTCAACGACGCTGAGGCCACCGCGATCGAGTCTTCCCTCAACTGGGTGGACGGGGTGCCGACCGCTGGTACCGACGAAGTCGGCATCAACTTCGTTGCTGCTGACGAGGTGATCCTTGGACGTCACAGCGCGTCCGGGAACCAGTTCTGCCTCGGGGATGACGCCACGTCGCCCGGGACGACGTACGGCACCAATGCCGTTGTCGCGGCGACCGGCGGCTGCGTAGGCGGCTGGTAAGCCCGAACGAAGTCGGATCAAGGGGGCGGCCGAATGGCCGCCCCCTTCCGCATTCAGGTCACGGTCGTGGGAGCCGATAGGTGGGCTATGCGAGGCTCGATCTTCCCGCAGGGGCAGGATCTCGATCGAGGGCGCGAGGAGGGTTTCACACTCGTCGAACTCATGGTCGTCGTCCTGATCATCGGTGTGCTGATCGCCGTCGCGCTGCCAACGTTCATCGGCGCCCGTACACGCGCCCAGGACCGGGCGGCGGGGAGCGAGCTTCGGACCGGTCTGGCGGGGGCGCTCACGTACTTCGCCGAGGCCGGAAGGTGGGACGGGTTCGATGCGGCGGCCGGCGAAGCTGCCGAGCCGACCCTCGAGTGGATCGACGGCGGAGACCCCCCTGCCGAAGAGATCTCGATCCACGTTCACTCCGGCTGGGACCTCCTTCTCGTCCGGCGTTCCGGGAGCGGCCGGTACTTCTGTGTCGCCCAAGTGCTCCTGAGCCCCGCCACGCTGCGGGGGACGGGCGCGGCGTTCGCGGACGTCGACACGATCGCCGAGTGCACCGGCGGTTGGTAGCCGCTCGCGTGCGACCTCAAGCGCATCCCCCGTACGACCGATGCCTCATTGGAAGGCTGGAATCGTTGCGTATGACCAGGAAGATCGGCTTCCTCGCGCGGTGCCGTGCTCGAGCG
>DASTHN010000190.1:0-23408 GCA_035718185.1 Actinomycetota bacterium | reverse complement strand
GCGGAGGCGGCGGCCTCCGCGTTCACGAGCCCGTGGCCGAAGAAGGACGTTCGGCCGTTCCTCCCGTAGCAGCGTTGGCGGTCGTCGCCCGGGAACAGCGGTTGCCAGTCCTCCGGACACGTCAGCTGCTCGGCCGAGCGTTGCACCGCGGCCTTCACGGCACCGGGCGGCCAGCCGGGGTGCATCTGGACGACCAGCGCGGCGACGCCCGCCGCGTGCGGGGAGGACATCGACGTGCCGTTCAGGAAGATGTACCCGGCACCCGCGTCGGTGGTCGTGAGGCCGGGGAAGTCCGCGTTCAGCGGGTCGAACGCGTTCCAGATCGCCGAGCCGATCGGGATCGCTCCCAGCACGGCGTCCTGGACGGTGCCCGACGCCGCGAAGTAGTCGCCGCCGGGGGCCGTGACGTCGACGACCGACATCCCGACGCTCGAGTACTCCGCGATCCACGTGTCGTAACCGGGGTAGCCGATCGGACCGGTCGCCGACACCGTGAGCACCCGCGCGATCTCGGCCGGGGCCACGCGGCAGTTGTTGTGGATGAAGCGGATCTGCGCCTCGCCCGGGGGCCAGTCCGGGCTGATCTCGTCGACCGTGGGATGCTGCAGGTCGTCGGCCTCGTTGCCGGCGGACGCCACGACGACGACGCCGCGCTGCTGCGCGTAGCGGACCGCGCGCTCGAGCGTCTTCAGCATGCCCCGCTGCTCCGGATCGTCCTTGCAGAAGTAGAGGAACGGGTCGACGAACAGGCTGAGGTTCACGACGTCCAGTCCCTGGTCGCCGGCGTAACGGAGCGCCGCCGCGACCGAGTCGACGAAGCAGAACCCCTGCTCGGTGCAGGCCTTGAGGGCGACGATCGTCGCCTCGGGGGCGACGCCCGCGATGCCGATCCCGTTGACCGGCGCCGCGATGAGCGAGGCGACGTGGGTCCCGTGTCCGGCGAGGTCCTGCACCGCGGCCTTGTTGGTGCAGTCGCCGTTCGCGATCTCGGCCGGGTTCGCCGTCGGCGTGTCGTCGAAGATGAACGAGCACGACAGGCCGACGTCGAGGTTCGGCACGATGTCCGGGTGGGTGAGGTCGACGCCGCTGTCGATCACGCCAACCTTCACGCCCGCGCCGGTGGCGAGGCCGTAGCTCCCGTCGTCCGACGCGTCGATCAGGGCCATGTCCCACTGGCACGCCGCGAAGGGCTCGGTGTTCGGAGAGCCGAACGTGCCGCCGAACAGGTCCTCGCACAGCTGCACCAGGTCGGTGCCGGGGATCGCCGCGTTGCTCACGGGCGCCGAGACCACCAGCGATCCGAGGAGCAGGGCGGCCGTCACGGCCGCAACGCGTCCACGCATGCGATTCTCCCTTCCATCGGGGGGTCCTCGATGCTAGGCACCCCCCTTCCGATGGCGCAAGTCGGGACACCGGGCGTCCTCCTACCACGGGACGCTAGGCTACGGACCTCGCGGTAGACGCCGAGGACGGAACGTATGAAGACGATCACCAGCCCCGCAGCGCTCGAGTGTCGGGAGTGCGCCACGCGCTACCCGGTCGAGGCCCGCACGATCTGTGAGGAGTGTTTCGGCCCCCTGGAGCCGGCGTACGACCTCGAGCACGTCGACGGCATGGACTTCCGGATGGACGTCGAGGCTGGCCCGCACAGCCTCTGGCGGTACGAGCTCCTGCTGCCCGGTGGCCCCGACGTCGAGCGGGTGGACCTGGGCGCCGGGTTCACCCCGCTGCGGCGCGCCGACCGTCTGGCGGAGCGCCTTGGGCTCCGCACGCTGTGGGTCAAGGACGACTCGGTCAACCCCAGCAACTCGTTCAAGGACCGCGTCGTGAGCGTCGCGATCACGATGGCCCGCGCGTTCGGGTTCGAGGCGATCAGCTGCGCCTCGACGGGCAACCTGGCCAACGCCACCGCGGCGCACGCTGCGAAGGCCGGGATGCCCTGCTACGTCTTCGTGCCGGAGGACCTCGAGCGCGCCAAGATCCTCGCGACCGAGGCCTACGGCGCCAAGGTCGTCGCCGTGAAGGGGAACTACGACGCGGTGAACCGCCTGTGCACCGAGGTGGCCGAGGCCCTGCCGTGGGCTTTCGTGAACGTGAACATGCGGCCCTACTATGCGGAGGGTTCGAAGTCGCTCGGGTTCGAGGTGGCCGAGCAGCTCGGCTGGCGGCTCCCGGAGCACGTCGTCGTGCCGATCGCATCCGGCGCGCTGATGACGAAGATCCATCGCGCGTTCCGCGAGCTGGAGGCGATCGGCGCGGTGCAGGCGAAGCCCTACCGGATCAGCGGTGCCCAGCCCGAGGGCTGCTCGCCCGTCGCGCAGGCGTTCCGCACGAACGCCAGCGAGGTCCGTCCGGTCAAGCCGGACACGATCGCGCGCTCGCTCGCGATCGGCAGCCCCGCCGACGGCTGGTACGCGATCCAGACCGCTCGCGGCACCGGCGGCGTCATCGAGCGGTGCACCGAGGCCGAGGTGATCCAGGGCATCACGCTCCTCGCCGAGGCCGAGGGCGTGTTCACCGAGACCGCCGGCGGCGTGACGATCGCCGTGCTGAAGCACCTGGTGGAGCAGGGCGTGATCCTTCCCGAGGAAGAGACCGTCGCGCTGGTGACGGGCAACGGCTTCAAGACCGTCGAGGCGCTCGAAGGAACGCTCGAGCCCAGCTACCACGTCGAGCCGGACCTGGACGACTTCCTCGCGGCCGTCGAACGCTAGGTTCGGGGGCGATATGACCGAGCATGGGGTGGTGGTCGGCAGGTTCTACCCGCCACACCGCGGGCACCGGTACCTGATCGACACGGCCGTCTCGAGGGCGGATCGCGTCACGGTGATGGTCGTCGACGGCGTGGGCGAGGACCCGCCTGCGGACCTGCGCGCAGCGTGGCTCCGCGAGCTCCACCCCGACGCCGCGGTGATGGTCGTGCCCGACATCGAGGTGGACGACGACTCCGATGCGTGGGCGCGCCACGCGTGGGAGTCGCTGGGCCGCGAGCGGATCGACGCGGTGTTCACCTCGGAGCCGTACGGTACGCCGTGGGCCGCGGGGATCGCCCAGCTCCAGGGCTCGCCCTGCCGGAACGACTACGTGGGCCGGAGCTACATCGACGTCTCGGGAACGCAGATCCGGACCGACCCCGTCGCGTACTGGCGTTACATCGACGCGCCGGTCCGCGCGCACTACGTCCGTCGCGTGTGCATCGTCGGCGCCGAGTCGACCGGGTCGACCACGCTGACCCGCCAGCTCGCGTCCGCCTACGAGACGATCTGGGTGCCCGAGTACGGCCGCGAGTACACGGTGGAGAAGTTCACGATCGGCACGGGCGACCAGTGGCTGCCGAGCGACTTCCTGCGGATCGCGCTCGAGCAGAACGCGCTCGAGGACCGGATGGCGCGCGAGGCGCCGACCGGGATCCTGTTCTGCGACACGGACAGCCTGGCGACCGCGGTGTGGGAGGAGGTCTACCTGGGCTCGACCTCCGACGCGACGTGGCGCGCGGTCGAGGCGCACTGGGCCCCGTACTCCCTGTACCTGCTCACCGACCACGTCGGGATCCCCTGGCAGGCCGACGACATCCGCTTGGGGGACGAGACCCGCGCCCGGATGACCAGCCGGTTCGAGGAGGTTCTAGAGGAGCGTGGGCTCCCGTGGATCAAGGTGACGGGGAGCCGCTCGGCGCGTCTGGCACGGGCCGTCGAGGCGATCACGCCGTTCTTCTCATAGGTCCGGCGATCGTCCCGCACGGACGCAGACGGCCCGAGTGCTGATCGCTCGGGCCGTCGCGTGGCGGGTCTCAGCGGTGCACGAGCTCGGCGAGCGCGTCGTCGTCCTGCAGGAGGAAGTGCAGTTCGATCAGGTCGTCGAGCGTGAGGGGCGGGGCGTCCGGGTCCGGGCTGTGGTCCTCGGGGGGCAGGACGGGCTCGTCCTCGATGGGGAGCGGGATCGTCTCGACCCCCGCGGCGATCAGCAGAGCGGCGGTCTTGCGGCTGGCCGGGCGGTCGACCTCGAGGGCGCACTCCGGACACGTGAAGCTGTAGGAGAGACGCTCCCCGGAGGGGGCCATGAACAGGGACATCTCCTCGGGGCTGAGGTCCACCTCTCCGCATGTCGGGCACTTGATCCTGATGGCTGTCATGTCTCCCGTATCGGCCGATGGGGGGAGCGACGCGAGCCGGAACAGGCACGACGGGGCTACCCATCCGGGATGGTTTTCCCCGACGGCCCCACTGCTGTAGGGCGTCCGGGGACCGGCCATGGGCTAGGCCAACAGTCGGTGGCGAACCGATGCGACCATCCCGGGCGGCGGCGGCTGGTAGCGTCGGCTCGAGGTCGAGGAGGTCGCGATGCGGGTATCTGCCGGCAGCGAGGGGACGTTCGTGCGCGGGGACGTGGTGCGGTTCACCGGGGAGGTGTGGCTCCGGAGCACGCTGCGCGACGAGGAGGGGAACAACGTCGGGGTCGTGCACTTCTCGCCCGGGGCCCGCACGAACTGGCACCGCCATCCCGGCGGGCAGTTCCTGTACGCCGTGGCCGGTCGGGGCCGGGTGCGCTCGGGCGGCGAGGTCGGCCGGACGCTCGAGCCCGGCGACGTGATCCACGTCGAGCCGGGTGAGTGGCACTTCCACGGCGCGACGCCGGACGCGCCGCTCGTCCACGTCGCCGTGAACCGCGGCGGGGACGCCGAGTGGGGGCCGCCCGTCACCGATGAGGAGTACGCGGAGACCTTCGGGAGGTGAGTGCGGCGACGCTGCAGGAGGCGCCGCACCGCGGGCTGTTCGCCCGGGGCGTTCGTCTCGTCGCCTCGTACATCCGCGCCCATCCGAAGCCGTTCGTGATCTCGGTCCTGGGCGCGGCGCTGTTCGCCGCGGCCTCGATCGCGGTGACGGCCGCGCTCGGCCGTGTCACCGACGAGGTCCTGCGGCCGGCCTTCACGACCGGCGTCTCGACGGCCGCGATCTGGCTCGGCGCGGCGGCGATCGTCGGGCTGGCGATGCTCCGGGCGATCGGGATCGGCGTCCGCCGCTACTACAGCGGGGTCCTCGGGTCGGCGGTGGCGGCCACGCTCCGACGCCGGGTCTCGGACCGGTACCGCGACCTGTCGCTCGCGTACCACCGCGCGACGCCGACGGGGGAGCTTCTGGCACACATGGAGGCCGACGTCGAGGCATCGGTCGACGTGCTGTACCCGGTGCCGTTCGCGGTCGGCGTGCTCCTGCTCGTGGTGTTCGCGATGATCGCGATGATCCTGATCGACCCGCTCCTCGCGCTGATCGGCTTCCTGCTGTTCCCGACGCTCGGGCTGCTGAACCGCACGTTCGCCGCCCGGATGCAGGGCCCGGCTCTACGCGCGCAGGAGCGGATCGGCGACGTGTCGTCGGTCGCGCACGAGTCCGTCGACGGCGCGCTCGTCGTGAAGACGCTCGGCCGCGAGCGGGCCGAGACCGAGCGCCTGGCCGCGAAGGCCGAGGAGCTCCGCCGCGCGCGCGTGGAGGGCGGCCTGATCCGCGCGGGGTTCGAGCCGGCGCTCGAGGCGCTCCCCGCGCTCGCGATCACGGTCCTGATGGCCGTCGGCTCGTGGCGGATCTCGGCCGGCGCCATGACCATCGGTGACCTCGTCCAGGTCGTGACCCTGTTCGGGCTGCTCGCCTGGCCGATGCGGTTCGTGGGGTGGATCCTCTCGGAGCTTCCCCGCGCGATCGTCGGCCACGACCGCATCGTCGGCGTCCTCGAGCAGCCGACGACGGTGCGGGTCCCGGAGCGACCGGTGCCGGTCCCCGACGGCCCGCTCGAGCTGCGCGTCGAGGGCGTCGGTCACACGCTCGACGGGACGCGCGTGCTCGAGGACGTCTCGTTCCGGGTCTGGCCGAACGAGTCGATCGCGCTGGTCGGTCCGACCGGCGTGGGCAAGTCGACGCTCGCGCAGCTCCTGGTTCGCCTGGACGACCCGACCGAGGGCCGGATCCTGCTCGGCGGCGTGGATCTGCGCGAGGCGGAGGCGGGGTCGCTGCGTGCGGCGGCGACGTTGGTGTTCCAGGAGTCGTTCCTCTTCGCGACCACGGTCGCCGAGAACATCGCGCTCGACGAGGAGGTCTCGCGCGAGGAGATCGAGCGCGCCGCGACGATCGCGCAGGCCGACCGCTTCGTCCGTGCGCTGCCGAACGGCTACGACTCCGTGCTCGGCGAGCGCGGGGCCACCCTGTCGGGCGGCGAACGGCAGCGGGTCGCGCTCGCCCGGGCCATCGTCCGCCGGCCGCGACTGCTGATCCTCGACGACGCGACGAGCGCGGTCGACCCCACGATCGAGGCGCGGATCCTGGACGGGATCCGCCAGGAGCACGACGCCACGCTGATCGTCGTCGCGTACCGGCTTTCGACGATCCGGTTGGCCGACCGGGTCCTGTACCTGGAGGACGGCCGGCTCGTCACCTCCGGGTCGCACGCCGAGCTGATGGGGTCCCAGCCCGGCTACGCGGCCATGGTGCACGCCTACGAGCGGGGGGAGCGATGAGCGCCGCGACCGTCCAGGCGGATCCCGAGGTCGTCGCGCCCGCGCAGGAGGAGCTGCCGGTCCCCGAGAACCTCCGGAGCGCGTGGGGAGTCCTCCGCCGCGGCCTGCGCGAGAGCCCCGAGCTCCGCCGCGGCCTGGCGCTGACAGTCGTCGTCTCGCTCGCGGCGACGGCGTCGGCGCTCGTCGCGCCGATCCTGATCCAGCAGGTGTTCGACCACGGGTTCGAGGACGGGGAGCTGCAGGCCGACTTCGTCCTCGGGATCTGCACCGCCTCCTTCGTCCTGGTCGTCGTCACGTACCTGGCCGGCCGCATGGCCGCCAGGCGGCTGGTCCGCGCGTCCGAGGAGGCGCTGAAGGTCCTGCGCGTCCGCACGTTCGAGCACATCCACCAGCTCTCGACCGCGGTGCAGTCCACCGAGAAGCGCGGCGTGTTCGTCGCCCGGGTCACCGCCGACGTCGACACGCTCTCCCAGTTCACCGAGTGGGGCGGGATCGCATGGATCGTCTCGATCGCGCAGGTCGTCGGTGCGCTGGCGCTGATGCTCGCCTACTCCTGGCGGCTCACGATCCCGGTGGTCCTGCTGGTCGGGCCGCTCTTGTTCGTGATGGGCAAGCTGCAGGTCTCGCTCTCGGCCGCCTACGACCTGGTGCGGGTCCGGGTCGGGCAGATGCTGTCCGAGGTGAGCGAGAGCGTGATGGGCGCCGCCGTCGTCCGCGCGTACGGCCTCGAGGAGCGGATCGACTCGCGCGTGAAGCGCTCCGTCGAGGCGCGGTACCGGGCGCAGGTCCTCGCGCACCTCCGCACCGCGATCCTGTTCCCGATGACGACCCTGTTCTGGGGGATCTCGCTCGCCGTGGTCGTCGTCGTGGGCGCGACGTTCGGACCGGAGTGGGGGCTCACCTTCGGCCAGGTGTCCGCGTTCCTGTTCCTGGCGGACCTGTTCCTGCACCCGTTCGCCGACCTGCCCGAGATCTACGCGGAGACGCAGACCGCCATCGCCGGCTGGCGCAAGATCCTCGCGCTCCTGGACCTGCCCGTCGAGATCGTCGAGCCCTCACCCGGGCTCGGCCTGCCGCTCGGGGCGCTGGCCGTCCGGGCCGAGGACGTCCGCTACGCGTACGAGGACGGCGCGCCGGTGCTCCACGGCGTGAGCGCCGAGGTCCCCGCCGGCGCGCACGTGGCGGTCGTCGGCGAGACGGGCTCCGGCAAGACCACGTTCGCGAAGCTGCTCACGCGGCTCGCCGATCCGGCGTCGGGGCGGGTGCGGATCGACGGGGTGGACCTGCGGGAGTTCTCGGCCGACGCGCGGCACCGCGGCATCCGGATGGTCCCGCAGGACGGGTTCCTGTTCGACATGACCGTGCTCGAGAACGTGCGCGCCGGCCGCGAGGGCGCGACCGATGGCGACGTTCGGGCGGCGTTCGATGAGCTCGCCCTCGGCGCCTGGGTCCGGACCCTGCCGAACGGGCTCCAGACCCGGGTGGGGGAACGGGGCGAGGCGCTCTCGGTCGGCGAGCGGCAGCTCGTGTCGCTCGCGCGGGCGCAGATCGGCAACCCGGGAGTGCTGATCCTGGACGAGGCCACGAGCGCGGTGGACCCGGCCACCGAGCGCCGGATATCGGAGGCGCTGCGGCGACTCTCTGCGGGTCGGACGACGATCACGATCGCGCACCGCTTGTCGACCGCCGAGGCGGCGGACGAGATCTTCGTGTTCGACGCCGGGCGGATCGTCGAGCGCGGCACGCATGCGGCGCTCGTCGCGAGCGGCGGCGTGTACGCGCGGCTGTACGAGAGCTGGCTGGGCAACGTGCGCGCCGGGCGCTGAACGTCTCGAGCGCCGGGGTCTTCGCGTCCCTGCCCCGGCGTGGCCGGTCGTCACGCGGACGCCGCTGCGCCGGATCCTGTGAGGCTCAGGACGCGAGCGTGCCGGCGAAGACCTGCCACGCGAGCGCGGACTTCGCGACCAGGCTGAGGATCACGTAGACCTTCTCGCCGAACAGGTAGTCCCTCCACGGGCCGATGCGCCGGTACTGCAGCCACTGGTTCACCGCGAAGGACATGAAGAACGCGAACAGCGAGAAGAAGATGCCGTACACGAAGCCTGGGATCTGCGCGTCCGTGCCGACCCCCGACATGTATAGGCCGATCGCGACCCACGGGAAGATGCCCACGAGGCTGCCGAGCCAGAACGGCAACATGCTCCCGCCGGGACGCTCGTAGCGCTCCTGGAGGAGGCCGAAGAAGATCATCGCGGCGTTCGCGCCGAGGATCGCGATGAGTGCCGCGGCGTCCGTGATGCCCGGGAGCATCGCGATCAGGACCGCCATGATCGACGCGCTGATCGAGTACTCCACCCAGCGATAGTCGTTCCGGCCCTTCAGCAGCATCCGCTCGTACCGCGGGAAGATCCCGGGCGATGCGATCAGCAGGTGAGCGATCGCGGAGACGAACAGGAACGCGGCGACCGCCCAGGCGACGTTGAGCTCGAACAGCGTGACCGTCTCGGACGCCGAGCCCGGAGGACCCGTGAGCGTATGCGCCACGACCGGGATCGCGAAGCTCGTCGCGAGCGCGAGGATCGCGACGGCCTGGCCCGCGTGGAACATCGCCATCACCAGGTTGAAGAGGCGGAGCCGCCCGAGTCGCCGGCTCAGGTCTTCGGGGGTCGCGCCGGGGAACAGCAGTTCGTCCGGTTGTATCGGGGCCACCACCTTCGTCATCGACGCCATCAGATCCATCCCTCGTCGCCGTGTCGAGTCAGTATCCCGCGCTGCATGCATCGGTATACGGGCCGAACCTATGCAGTCGCGCGGACGGATGGCGCCTCCGGCGCGGTCATCGGTGGAGGAGCTTCGGGATCGTCAGCTCGTCCTGGAGACGGAAGTGCAGCTCGATGAGGTCGTCGAGGGTGAAGGGCGGCGCGGTCGGGTCCGGGGCCCGGTCCTGGAGCGACATCGCACCCTGGGCCGTCGCCTTCTCGCCCGCCGCGACCAGCATCGCCACGATCTCACGGGTGGCGGCGTGGTGGACGCCTCGGCCACAGACCGGGCACGTGAACGAGTAGAACCACCGGTCGCGTTCGGGGGGGAGGTACAGGAGCACCGAGTCGGGGGGGATGTCCACCTCCCCACACGCGGGGCAGGTGGTACGGATGCGGGTCATACGTCCGGTATCGGCCGCGGGAGCGCGGACGTGAGCCTCCCCGTCGGAACCGCGGCTGGGAACGCCTCCACGCGCCCTGACCGGGGAGGTACTCGCCCAGCGCCGGGCTCGTCGTCACGAGCTCATCACGGCGGGAGGTACCCTGGAGCGTCGTCGCAGGGGGCAGCGTGGGAGAGTCGGACGCAGCGATCGCCCGGGGGCGAGAGGCGCTCGCCCGGGGCGCCTGGGCCGACGCCTACGACGCGCTCCACTCCGCGGATCCCTCGGCGCTGACCGCGAGCGACCTCGAGGCGCTGGCGGATGCGGCGTGGTGGACCTCCCGGTTCCCGGAATCGCTCGAGCTGCGCACGAAGGCGTACGCGGCGTGCGCGGCCGAGGGGGACGACCTGGCCGCCGCGGGCATCGCGGCGCGCCTCGCGATCGAGCACTTCGTCCGCGACGAGCACTCGGTCGGCGCCGGGTTCCTGATGCGCGCCAGGCGGCACGCCGAGGCTGTGCCGGAGGGCGCGGAGCACGGGTTCCTGCTCATGGTCGAGGCGACCGTCGCGCGCTTCTCGGGCGACACGGATGGAGCCGTCGAGCTCGCGGACCGGGCGGTCGCGATCGGCCAACGCACCGGCAACCGGGACCTGGTCGCGATGTCGTTGCACACGGAAGGACTCGCGCTCATCGAGGCCGGGCGCGTGGCGGAGGGTCTCCCGCTGATGGACGAGGCGATGGCGGCGGTCGTGGCCGGTGACCTCAGCCCGTACTTCACCGGCATCATCTACTGCGCCCTCATCGGGGCGTGCCTGGAGCTGAGCGATCTCCGGCGCGCCGGCGAGTGGAGCGACGCGGCTCGTGTCTGGTGCGAGTCGCTCCCGTCGTCCGCGCCGTTCCCCGGCATGTGCCGGATCAACCGTGCCGAGGTGGCTCGCCTCCAGGGGCTGTGGACCGAGGCCGAGACGGAGGCGGTCCAGGCGCTGGCCGAGCTCGAGCCGGTCGAGCCGGGTCTCGCTGCCTCGGCGCTGGTGCAGGTGGGCGAGATCCGGCGCCGTACGGGGGACCTGGCCGGTGCGGAGCGGGCGTTCGTCCGCGCCCAGGAGCTCGGGGCCGACCCGCAGCCGGGGATGGCGTTGGTTCGACTCGCGCAGGGGCGGGTCGAGCCGGCGCGCGCCGCGCTGCGGTTGGCCCTGACCGCCGAGCGCACGCCGGCTCGGCGGGTGCGGCTCCTGTCGGCGGACGTCCGCGCCGCGATCGCGGCCGGAGCGCTCGACGAGGCGCGTGCGGAGGCGGACGAGCTCGCGGCGATCGCCGTCGACACCGGGATGCCGTCGTTCGATGCCGCGGCGGCCACCGCGACCGGTGAGGTGCGGCTCGCGGAGGGAGGTGTGCCGGCAGCCCTCGAGCGCCTCCGCCACGCGATCGACACGTGCCAGGCCGTGCGGCTCCCCTACGAGACGGCCGTCGCACGTGCGCTCTACGGTCGGGCGCTCCGCGCGGGCGGGGACGAGGACGGCTCGCGCGCGGAGCTCCGTGCGGCGCTCGGCGCGTTCGAGCGGCTGGGGGCCCGGCTCGACGCCGAGGCCACGGCGCGCCTGCTCGGCGAACCCCAAGCCCCGCCGGGCGGTCTCACCCCGCGCGAGGTCGAGGTCCTCCGGCTCGTGGCGGCCGGCAAGACGAACCGAGACATCGCCGTCGAGCTCGTGATCAGCGAGCACACCGTTGCCCGGCATCTGCAGAACATGTTCGCGAAGCTCGGGGTGTCCTCGCGCGCCGCCGCCACCGCCTACGCGTACGAGCACGACCTGGCCTGAATGGTGCGTTCTCACCACGACGCACGTTGGTGAGGTTGGCTGGTTCCGGCGATGTGCCGGCCCCCTCCCTCGACCTACCGTCGACCCACGCCAGACGGGAGGTCATGCCATGCAGGTCGAACGGTTCGACACGGTGGTCATCGGTGGGGGACAGGCCGGGCTCTCGGCCGCCCACCACCTGAAGCGGGCGGAGCGTTCGTTCGTCGTGCTCGACGCGAACGAGCGGATCGGCGACAACTGGCGCCAACGCTACGACTCGCTGCGCCTGTTCACGCCGGCTCGGTACATCGGGCTGCCCGGCGACCGCTTCCCAGGACCCGGCTCCGCGATGCCCGCGAGGGACGAGATGGCGGACTACCTCGAGTCGTACGTCGCACGGTTCGCGCTGCCGGTCCGGACCGGGGTCCGGGTGGATCGGCTGTCGCGCGAGGGGGAGACGTACGTCGTGACGGCCGGCGAACGCAGGTTCGAGGCGGAGAACGTGATCGTTGCGTCCGGTGCGCACCGCGACCCCCGCGTGCCCGCGGTCTCCCGGGAGCTGGATCCCAGGATCGTCCAGCTACATTCGAGCGAGTACCGGAACCCCTCGCAGATCTCCGACGGCCCGGTGCTCGTGGTCGGCGCCGGGAACTCGGGCGGCGATATCGCGATCGAGCTCGTCCGGACGCACGCGACCTACCTGTCCGGCCGCGAGCGAGGACACGTCCCGGTGGACATCGACGGCAGGGTCGCGCGGTTCGTCGGCGTTCGGTTCGTGGTCTTCTTCGGCCGGCACGTGCTCACGCGGCGGAACCCGATCGGGCGCAGGGCGCTGCGGAAGTCGGCCTCGCACGGGGACCCGCTGGTCCGCGTGAAGCCGAAGCAGCTCGTCCGCGCGGGCGTCCGGCGCGTCCCGAAGGTGATGGCATCCCAGGGAGGCTTGCCGCTGCTCGAGGACGGCCGGGTCCTGTCGGTCGACACGGTCGTCTGGTGCACGGGGTTCCGGCACGACCTCTCGTGGGTAGACCTGCCGGTCTTCGGCGAGGACGGCGCGCCGATGCACGAGCGCGGCGTGGTCACCTCCGAACCGGGTCTGTACTTCGTCGGGCTGCCGTTCCAGTTCGCCTTCGCCTCAGACGTGCTGCCCGGTGTCGGGCGCGACGCGGCGTACGTCGTCAGGCAGCTGGTGCGGCGGAGCCGCCGGGGGGCTCAGACGGGCTCGAGCGCCACCGCCGGGATCACGCGCGAGGTCTTGCTCGGGTAGTCACGGAACGGCTCCCAGCGCTCGACCTGGCGGGCGTAGAGATCGTCGCGCTCGGGGCCGGTGATCTCGGTGGCCCGGACGCGGATGGCCCGCGTGTCGACCTCGACGGTCGCATCCGGGTTCGCCTTCAGGTTCAGGTACCACTCGGGATGCGTCGGGGCACCGCCCTTCGAGCCGAACACGACGAACCGATCGCCATCGGGCAGGTAGACGAGCGGCGTGACGTGCACGCGCCCCGTCCGTCGGCCGGTCGTGTGGAGGATCAGGAGGGAGGCGCCCTCGAAGTGGCCGCCGACCACGCCGGCGTTCGCCCGGAACTCCTCGACGATCCGTCGGTTCCGCTCGTTCACGCGAACCATCTTGCCGCACCGAGCCGGATCGCGACGGAGAGCGCACCCTCCCCGCCGCCGTTCCGCCCGTTGCCACCGTTACCGAGGTGCAGGTCCACGCCGAGCAGGAGGAGCGGCCACAGCACGACGGCCAGGATCGCCGAGATCACCTCCTCGAGCGTGTTCACGTTCACGAAGTAGTCCTTGTTGCTGGCGATCAGAACCCCGACCAACAGGTACACGAGGGCGACGATCCCGCTGACGATCCTCATCGATGCTCCTCCCGTCCGGATGGCTCTCGGAGCCTTGTTCCCCATGCGACCGCCGAGTAGTCCTGCCTCCGGGTCCCGTGCCGAACGCGACCTTGTGCCCTGGTCCGCTCGCCGACCGGGGACGACGCTCGAACGTGCCTCTAGGAGGGCCTGATGGATGGGTCGGCACCGTCGCTCGTTGGGCTCTGCGACGCGCTCGAGACCGCGTCGGCCCGCTTCGTGGCGATGCTCCGTCGCGGCCCGGACCCCTCGGCTCCCGCGATCGGCGTCTGGACGGTCGGCGAGACGGCGGCGCACGTGGCCTACAGCCCGACGTACTTCCTCGGCGTTGCGCGGAACGAGGTCGCCGAACCTGAGGTGATCGACGAGGTCGCCCGGAACAACGCGGCCTACCTCGCCGCCGAGCCCGAGCGGCGGCCGAGCGTGCTCGCCGACCGGTCGGAGGCCGCCGACACCGCGCTGATCGCGTTCGCGCGGACCGTGGTCGGGGATCCGATCGTCGAGCCCTTCGCCGGCGCGAAGACGCCGCTCTCGGCGGTGCTCGCGACCGAGCTGTCCGAGCTGCTCGTCCACGGGTACGACATCGCGCGGGCCGCCCGGCTCCCCTGGCCGATCCCGCGCGACGAGGCGACGCGGGCGCTCGAGGGGCTCCTGCCGCTGTTCCCTGCCATCGTGGACGAGGACCGCGCACGCGGTGTGTCCGTGCGCTGCGAGCTGCGGATCCGTGGCGGCGGACGTGCCGTGCTGATCCTCGAGCGCGGGAGCCTCTCCGTCGAGCCGTCGGCTCCTGGCACCCGCGTGGACTGCCGGATGTCGGTCGATCCCGCGGCGTTCCTTCTGCTGACGTTCCACCGGATCGGCGTCGCCGCCTCGGCCACGCGAGGGCGGGTCCTCGTGTGGGGTCGGCGCCCGTGGCGCGCGTTGGCGCTCCAGAGGGCCTTCAAGACGATCTGACCGGCGATCGGCAGGACCGGCGGGTGCTCTCGTCTCGTCGATACGCGGGTCCGCGACGGACACCCGAGCCTCCGTGGGATCGTGGCCGCGCCGGATGCTCACGGTCATGGTCGAGCCGGTTTGACCGTTTCGCTCGACCGGACCTAGGGTCGGTGACGGGACCGGTCCTGTCCTGCTCGTCACGGACTCGCTCACGGGAGGTGTCGGACGTGACCAGGAAGCCGTCTCGCCCCATCGGTCGCTCCCTCGCAGCGGTGTGTGCGCTCGCGATCTCGCTCGCGGTCACGCCCGCTCCGGGCGCGGCGGCGCCAGGTGGAACGAGCCCAGAGGAGGCCGCGCTGCTGTCGTCGCTCGACGTCGACGGCACGATCGATCGGCTCGCGTACCTGTCGGGGCTCGGCGAGAAGCTCGCCGGGACCGAGCGGGAGCACGACGCCCAGCGGTACGTGTACGACGCCCTCAGCGCGATGCCGCTCGACGACGTCGTGACGGAGTCCTTCCCGACGACCAGTTGGAGCCATGAGGACGACTCCCTGCGCGTGGTGGAGCCGGTGGACGAGTCGTTCCTCACCAGCATCTACGGGTACGACCGCGGGATCTGGGGGGAATGGTTCGGCACGCCGTACTCGCTCGGCAATCGCGACGGCGGGACGATCCTCCGAGCGCGCCTGATGGACGTCGGGTACGGGACCGCCGCTGACTTCGACGCGGCAGGTGACGTGACGGGCAAGATCGTGCTCGCCCGTCGGGACGACAACATCCAGGGCTGGTTCACGACGATCGGCGAGGAGGCAGCCCTCCGCGGCGCGGCCGCGGTCGTCAACTACGGCTACTACGGCAACGTCGTCCACCCGGACGGGGTGAAGCAGGACGTCGGCGGTGCGCCGATCCCCGAGTACGCGATCTCGACGAACAGCGCCGCCCGCCTGAAGGAGCTGCTCGCCGCCGGCCCCGTGACGCTCGAGCTCGGAGGGCGTGCAGACGCCGTGGACGAGACGGTCGGCGAGGCCGTCAACGTCGTCGGGTACCTCACGGGGACGACGCACCCCGACGAGTACATCGTCATCTCGGGGCACATCGACTGCTGGTGGGACGGCGCGAACGACAACAGCTCCTCGATCGCCTCGATGTTGGAGCTCGCGAGGGCGTTCTCCGAGGCGCGTGAGAACGGGACGTTCACGAACGAACGGACGCTCGTGTTCGCCTCGTTCGCCGCGGAGGAGTTCGGGGGTCCGTCCGAGACCTGGTACGACTGGCTCATCGGCTCCTACGAGTTCGTCCGTGCGCACCCAGAGGTGGTGGACGGGCTCGTCGTGGACCTGAACATGGACGGCGTGAGCTTCGCGGCGCCGTCGGGCAAGTACTGGCTCGAGAACACGTGGGAGCTCAACGGGGCGATCGCCGACGCGCTCCAGGACCTGCACGCGACGAAGGACGTCAGCTTCTACAACCCGGCGTACTCGTGGACCGACGCGTGGTCGCTCTCCGCGAAGTCCGGCGGATCGGCGATCCAGGGCTTCTGGTCGGCGGGGTTCGACTCGATCTACCACACGCAGCTGGATGACGTGGACCGAGTGAGCCGTGAGCCGGTCGATCTCATCCTCCGCATCTACGCGCTCCTCGCGGCCCGCGCCGATCGCGCGATCGTGATGCCGTTCGACTTCGTGCCCACGCTCGACTGGGCGGCGTCGTCCCTGTGGTCGGAGCGGCAGACCGTCCCGTACCTGGACGCCCACTTCGACGGGGCGGAGGCTGCCCTGGCGGAGCTGCGCAGCGCGGTCGTGGACACGAACGCCCGAGCCGCTGAGCTGCGCGCGGCGTACGCCGGCGCCTCGACCGACGCCGAGCGGGCCGCGATCCGCGCCGAGGCCGACCACCTGAACCGGGCGATGATCGACGCCCGCCGCATCATCACTCCGTGGACGCTCGGCGAGGGCGGGACGATGGGCTCCTGGGACGTGTTCCTGCGGCCCGATCAGCACGTCAACGATCTGGGCGCCGTGGATGCGGCGATCGCGGCACTCTCCGCGGGGCCCGGCCGGGTCCGTTCGGCGCTGCGGGCGCTCGAGCGCGTGTACTCGATGGAGTGGGGCCACCGGTTCAGCCCGGAGACCTACGGAGCCACCCTCGACGGCATGAGCAGCGACCCGATGTACTGGGGTGACGACTTCGACCAGCAGCAGCGGTACGTCGACGTCCACGGGATCTATCTGGGTCTGCGTGACGGGACGCTCTCAGCAGCCGCGGCGCGGCAGGAGCTCCGGCAGATCCGGCGAGCACAGCTCCTCCCGTGGCTGAAAGAGGACCTCGGAACGCTCAGGACGGCGTGGTCCGACGCCGCGGCGACCCTCTGATCCCGGAGCTCGAGCGGCAGGGGCCGTCCGCGTGACCCGAGGGCGGCCGTAGCCCGTTCGTCCGACGTGTGCGGAGACGGCCGCGGGGTCCACCATCCGGGGCGTCGAAGGCTCGGGAGGGGAGATCCGCATGGGAACGGACGAACTGCACGCCGACCTCGTCCTCGAGGGTGGGGGCGTCAAGGGGATCGGGCTGGTCGGTGCCTACGCCACGCTCCAGGACCGCGGGTACCGGATCCACCGGATCGCCGGGACGTCGGCGGGGGCGATCGTGGGTGCCCTGATCGCCGCGGACATCTCGCCGGTGGAGCTCGAGAACGTCATGCGCACGATC
The DNA here is from genome assembly GCA_035718185.1 of Actinomycetota bacterium. Taxonomy (GTDB): domain Bacteria; phylum Actinomycetota; class UBA4738; order UBA4738; family HRBIN12; genus HRBIN12. The sequence goes on along the minus strand of DASTHN010000190.1, from coordinate 6,458 downwards.
GATTACGGCCGTTTCGAGGACAAGGGCTTCATCGATCACCTCGGCCTCGTCGGCAAGGGGGCCTCCCTCCTGTTCGAGAAGGGGATCTACGAGGGCAACTACCTGCTGGCGTGGCTCACCGAGCAGCTGGCGACGCTCGGCGTGCGCACGTTCGCGGACCTGCGGATCGACGACCCGGGGAGCTCGCTGCCGCCCGAGCGCGCCTACCGGCTGGTCGTGATGACTTCCGACGTCACGCGGGGCCGGCTGGTTCGCCTGCCGTGGGACTACCCGCAGTACGGGCTCGACCCGGACGAGCAGTCGGTCGCGGAGGCCGTCCGCGCGTCGATGTCGATCCCGTTCTTCTACGAGCCCCTGCGCTTCACGTCCTCCGGCGAGACGGGTCGCAAAGAGGTCTCGTACCTCGTCGACGGCGGGATGCTCTCGAACTTCCCGATCGAGGTCTTCGACCGGACCGACGGCCGGCCGCCCCGCTGGCCGACGTTCGGCATCAAGCTCTCGGCGCAACCGGACGCCGCCCTCCGGCAGAAGTACGAGGTCCACGGGACGTTCTCGCTCGCGCTCGCGATGCTCGGCACGATGACGGGCTTCCACGACCAGATCCACGTCGACGACCCGGCCACGCTCGCCCGCACGATGTTCGTCGAGACCTACGGCGTCCGGGCCACCGACTTCGACATCGACGAGGGCATGCAGGACATGCTGTTCCGTAGCGGGGTGAAGTCGGCCACGAGGTTCCTCGAGGGCTGGCACTTCGAGGACTACGTGGCCCGGTTCCGCGGGCCGGAGGCCTACGCGCTCCCCGACTCGGGTTCGGCTTGACCGGGAGGCGGTGCCTACTTGCGGACCGAGGGTCTCGGCTCGGCCGCTTCCCGCGGTTCGGGGACGTTCACGACCTCGCGTGGGCGCGGGAGCTCCTCACGATCCTCCGGAGTCGCCCCGCGAGCCCGCTCGCGGCCCCGTTCGCGGATCCGAGCGAACTCGAGGGCGCCGGACGTCGCGAAGTAGAACCCGACCACCAGCGCAACCTGGCTGAGCAGGTCGTCCGTGATGCGGCCCGCGAAGGCCGTCGGCGTGTACGGCGAGAACACGAACAGCCCGAGGATCGCGAAGTACGTGACGACGAACGTGCCGGCGATCGCCGTCCGCATCTGCGAGGCCTCGAGCGCGGTGCCGTCCGACAGGTAGTTCCCGATCAGGAGGAACCCGATGAAGCTGATCACCGCGGTAGCGATCAGCGCGCCGGCCAGGTACACACGCTCGCTGGACTGGGCGATGACGTTCAGCGCGAGGCCGCCCCACAGGACCGCCAGGATCAGCGCGCCCACGATGACCGAGGCCTTGATCGCGCGTTTCGTCGCCGCCTGAGCCTCCTCGGGTGTGCGGCCCAGCTGTCCCGGAGGCGGTTTCGATCCGATCTCGTCGTCCATGCGCATGCCCTCCCGCTCCGTTGACACAGGTCTCGCCCGGTCGGTGGGAGTCGGCCATCCGGACTGCAGCAGGTGGTGGACCGCGATCGTCGGCACGACCGGCATCGGGGCATTACGCTGGTCCGATGCCGATCGCCGTCTGGACCGGGACGCTGAGCTTCGGGCTCGTCACGATCCCCGTGAGGCTCTACCCGGCGACGCAGCCGAAGGACGTGCGGTTCCATCTGATGGACCGCCAGGGACGGCGCGTCCGCTACCGCCGCGTCATCGAGGACACGCCGCCCATCCACGAAGGGACCCCGCCCGCGGACGAGCCCGACGAGCCGCGTGAGCTCGCGCCCACCCCGAGCGGTGCGGGCGAGCCACCGGCGCCCGCGGCGCGGACCGAGATCGGGTTCCACGACCTGGTGCGCGGCTACCAGACGGACGAGGGCACCGTCACGCTCAGCACGGAGGAGATCGAGGCGGTCCGGCCGCAGCGGAGCCGGACGATCGACGTCGAGGACTTCGTCGAGCTCGCCGACATCGACCCGGTGTACTTCGAGAAGACCTACTACGTCGTGCCGGCCGGCCGAGATGCCGAGCGGCCGTACCTGTTGCTCCTGCGGGCGATGCAGCTGGCCGGCCGCGTAGGGATCGGCCGGTTCGTGCTGCGCACGAAACCGCACCTCGTCGCGATCCGGCCGATGGCCGAGGCGCTCGCGTTGCACACGCTGTTCTTCGGCGACGAGGTCCGCGAGCCGAACACGTCCGTGCACCTGGCAGGCGTCGAGGTCGACGAGCGGCAGCTCGAGCTCGCGACGTCGCTCATCGAGACGCTGAAGACCGATTGGGACCCGAGGGCGTACTCGGACACGTACCGGGAGGACCTGCTCCGGATCATCGCCGAGAAGCAGCCCCTCGAGGAGGCCGAGCCGCCGCCCGAGCGCACACCCGCGCGGATCGAGGAGCTGATGCGCGCGCTGAAGGAGAGCGTGGAGACGGCGAAGCGGGGCAAGCGTCCGCGGACGCGCGAGGTCGGGTAGCGGTGAACGCTCCGGACGTCCAGGCACGGATCGACGAGCTCTACGCGCTGCCGCTCGACCGGTTCATCCCAGAGCGCGACGCGCTGGCCAAGGAGCTGCGCTCGGCCGGCGATCGCGGGTCGGCGGACATGGTGAGGTCGCAGCGGAAGCCGGTCGTCGCGGCGTGGGCCCTCAACCGGCTCGCGCGCGAGGACGGCCCGGGGGTGCAGGAGCTCGCGGCGGTCGGGGAGCGGCTGCGGGCCGCGCAGCAGCGGGCGCTCTCGGGCGGGGACACGGAGCCGCTCCGCACGGCGACCGAGGAGCGCCGGGCGGTCGTCGCCCGCCTGGCGGCCGCCGCCCGGGCGATCCTCGAGCGCGAGGGGACCGACCCCGGTCCGCACGCCGACGACCTGACGGACACGCTCGACGCGGCCGTCGTGGCCGACGACGCGGCCGAGGCGCTCGCGGCCGGCCGGCTGACCAAGGCGCTGAAGCCCCCGTCCGGGTTCGGCGACACCACGGGGCTCGTGGCGCTCCCAGGAGGACGGCCGGCGCGCGGAGCGGGAGAGGAGGAGCCGGGGGCCGGGGCCGTCGACCCGGAGGAGGCGAAGGCCGAGGCCGACCGCCGCCGCGAGCGTCGAGCGCTCGAGCGCGAGCTGACGCAGGTCCGCGGGAAGGAACGTCGAGCGGAGGAGGCCGTCGAGCGCGCGCGCCGGCAGCTCGAGGACCTCGAGCGCCGGCGTACCGACGCGAAGGAGCGCGTCCGCGCCGCCGAGGCGGAACATCGGGGCGCCGCCGTCGAGGTCAGGCGCCTGCAGGCCCGGCTCACCAAGCTCGGCGGGTAGCCGGGCCGGTCGCCGGTCGTCCTACGGCGAGGCGGTGGCCGTCGGCGAGCCGGTCGCGCTCGGCGAGCCGGTCGCGCTCGGCGAGACCGTGGGCGGGGGGCTGGCCGCCGTGATCGTCGTCGGAGCAACGATCGTGAGCCGCGGCGCCGTCGGCGTGAACTGCGGCACCGCGAGCACCGTGCACCCCGGCGTGCCGGTGGCCGTCGGGCTGCACGTCGCGTCCGGCGTCCGGTCATCCGACACGAGCACCGAGATGTAGCTGGCGTTCGCGTCCACGGCGAACGTCTCCGTGATCGAGAGCTTGCCGGCCGCGCTGCCGTGCCGGGTGACGTGGCCGACGAGCGCCCCGCTCGGGTCGACCCCGCTCCCGTACTCGCGCATCGTGACGGTCAGCGTGTCGTCGGCGCCGAACCCGTTCGCGCGCACGCGCACCGTCGCCGTGATCGGGCTCGTCGAGGTGTCGAAGGTCACCGCGGCCGCGGGGAGCGGCCGGGCGTCGGCGAACAAGGGCGGGATCACTGCCACGAGCAGCGCGAACGCGAACAGCGTGGCCGAGATCCCCGCGGTCAGGCGGAACAGGTCCACGCGCGCCGCGTACAGGTACTGGAGGAAGTACGTGTCGTTCATGTTCCCGGCGCGGTCGCGCACCGCGAAGAACGGGGCCGCCGCGAAGGCGAGCGCTGCGCCGCCGAGGATGAACGCGAGCGCGAGCCAGCCAGTGGTCTCGCGTGCGGCGAGCGCGAGCCCGCCGCTCGCCCACGCGAACGCGATCAGCAGGGCGCCGATCAGCACCTCGACGCCGAGGAGCATCCACGTGCGCCGCTCGAGCCTCGAGGTCTCGGCCCCCGGCGCCATGTCCCGTAGCGCGGCGGTCTCGACCTCGGCGTCCCACGCGTCGACGGGCGTGCCGTACACGATCGCCGGCTCCGGGTCGCCGGTCCCCGTGAAGAGCAGGTCGTGGGTGGCTGCAGGCGAGCCGTCGGGACGCGGGCACGTGACGATCACGCGCCACGGCGCGGTGACCTCGGCGACGTGCGAGTGGACCGCCGTCGTGTCCCAGATCGCCTCGATCAGGTGGTCCTCCTGGCGCTCGGCCCCGGCCAGGTTCCCGGCCAGCTCGTGGAGCGGGTACACGCCTTCCGGGATCACGACGAGCGCCTGCTCGCGCTCGCGCGTGATCGTCGCCGTCGGCGCCTGGGCGGTCGCGGTGCCGGTCGCGGTCGGCGCGGTGGCGTCGGGGATGACCACGACGTCGTCGTGGGTCCGGGCGGCGGGCTCGAACGCCGGGTCGACCTGCGCGAGGACGCGCTCGACGGCCGGCTCGCGGGTCCGCAGGTCGTCCAGCTCGTACCGACCGGGCTGGCGGATGATCGAGCGGCGGGACATCAGGATCACCGGCAGGTCCTGCGGCTCGCTCACGCCGGTGAGCAGCTGCTCGATCCGGCGCTGCCGGTCGCCGTCGTCGCCGAGCCCCTTCACCGCCTCGATGAGGTCCTCGGTGATGCCCAGGTACGCGTCGGTCCTGGGGATCAGCGAGCGTTCCAGGCGGACCTGGGCGGTGACGTCGACGCTGCCGGGCTCGGACCCCCGCCGGTGCGACGGGTGCGCACACACGTACCTGGTCATCGTGGTCCCCCTATCCGTGGTCAGACGCGACGGCCTGCGAAGGGGCCGGCTCTCGCGGAGCACCCTTTGCCCAGCGTAGCGAGGTTCAAACGTTAGCGCTGGTCGGGTCCGGGGCCTACGAGACCTGCACGACCACGGTGTGCCAGCCGGTCGCCCCGTTCGGGAAGGGCTCGGCGCGCTCCTCCGGCTGGGTGAGGCCGTCGGCGTCGGTGGCGCGGACCTGCAGCCGGTGCTCGCCCGGCGTCGCGTCCCAGAACAGGACCCACTGTCGCCACGTGTCGAGCGTGCCCGCGTCCGAGAGCTGTGCCGCCCGCCATGCGCCCTCGTCGACGCGGACCTCGACCCGCTCGATCCCGCGGTGCTGCGCCCAGGCCACGCCGGCGACCGGGACGCGACCGACGCGAACGGGCCTCGACCCGTTGGGGGTGTCGATGCGCGACATCGTCTTGATCGGCGCCTGCCGGGCCCAGCCGCGCTGGACCCAGTACGCGTCGTACGCGTCGAACGTCGTGAGCTCGAGCTCGACGAGCCATTTCGTCGCCGAGACGTAGCCGTAGAGGCCGGGCACGACCATCCGGACCGGGAAGCCGTGCTCGAGCGGCAGCGGCTCCCCGTTCATCGCGACCGCGAGCATCGCATCGCGTCCGTCCGTCGCGACCTGCGTCGGCGTACCGACCGTGAACCCGTCCACCGAGCGGGAGACCAGCTGGTCGGCTCCCGGACGCACGCCGGCCTCCTCGAGCAGGTCGCGCAACGGCGCGCCGACCCATCGCGCGTTGCCGGCGTACGGCCCCCCGACCGGGTTCGAGACGCAGGTGAGCGTGATGTCGCGCTCGATCAGCGGCCGCGCGAGCAGCTGCCGGTAGCCGAGGATGAGCTCGCGCTCCACCATGCCGTGGACGCGGAGCCGCCACCCCTCGGCCTCGACGGCCGGGACGAACAGGGCCGTGTCCACGCGGTAGAAGCGGTCGTTCGGCGTGCGGAACGGCTCCAGGCCGGGGACGTCGAGCGCCGGCGCCGATGCCGAGACGGGGCTGGCGGGCCGCGGGATCGAGACCTCGGCTCTCGAGGCGCTCGCGCGCGCCCGGCGCCCGAGGAAGCTCCCGGCACCGCCCGCGGCCACGGCTGCGACGGCGCCTGCACCGGCGACGATCAGGAACCGACGCCGGTCGAACGCGCCCGGGACGTCCCGGACCGAGGGTGCCTCGTCGAGCGAGGCCGACCGGCGGAGCCCGCCGAGGACGAGCGCCCCCGCCACGACCCCGGTGAGCGTCGGGATCGCGTCGCCCGGCACGGCGTCCGGCCGTGTGAGTGCCGCCAGCACGCCCACGGCGCCGAGCGCCACGAGCCCGGCGAACGCGAGCCACCGACGCCGCGCCGACGCCGCGCCGAGGACCGCGGCGATCGCCGCGAGCACGACACCGATGCCGAGCAGCAGGACGGTCTTGTCGTCGGCCCCGAAGCTCCGGATCGCCCACGCCTTCAGCCACTCCGGAGACGCGTCGATCGCGGTCTCGCCGACCGCGAGGACCGGCGATGCCTCGGGGGTGGCC
>DASTHN010000189.1:0-23786 GCA_035718185.1 Actinomycetota bacterium | reverse complement strand
GAGGGTCGAGGCCAGGAGCGCGAGCGCCGACATGTACTCGGCGTGGCGATCGCGCTGCACGACCTGGTTCGTGGCCTCGGCCGGACGCAGGCCCAGGCGGGCGCAGACCTCCTCCTCTACCCGGGGGTCGACGTGCGCGTAGCTGCCGACGGCGCCCGACAGCTTGCCGACGCTCACGACCTCCCGCGCGCGCCCGAGCCGCTCCCGCCCTCGGTCGAGCTCGAACGCCCAGATCGCCAGCTTGTGGCCGAAGCTCGTGGGCTCCGCGTGCACCCCGTGCGACCGGCCGATCGTCGGCGTGGCGCGGAACTCGAGCGCCCGTCGCTTCACGACGCGAAGGAGCGTCTCGACGCGGCCGAGCAGCAGGTCGGCGGCGGCACGGAGCTGGAGCGCGAAGCCTGTATCCAGGATGTCGGAGGAGGTCAGCCCGTGATGGATCCAGCGCCCGGCTGGACCCGCCGAGTCGCCCACGCACTGGACGAACGCCGCGACGTCGTGCCTCGTGACCTCCTCGAGCTCTCGGACGCGATCGAGCGTGAACGACGCAGTCTCTCGGACCCGACGGGCATCCTCGTCCGGGACCATCCCGAGGTGCGCCCAGGCCTCGACTGCGAGGATCTCGATCTCGAGCCAGTGCTCCATCCGGGCCTGGTCGGACCAGACGGCCGTCATCTCGGGCAACGCGTACCGGGGGATCACGGCCCCGCCCCCGGCGCGCGGGCCGGCGCCTGCGTCACAGCCGGAGGCCCTCCGCCAGGTCGTCCTTGAAGCGCCACAGCTCGGCCTGGATCTCGGGGTTGCCCACCCCGACGATCTGGGCCGCCAGGATCGCGGCGTTCACGGAGGCGTCCACGCCGACGGCGGCCACCGGCACACCGCGCGGCATCTGCGCGGTGACGAACAGCGCCATCGTGCCGTCCATCTGGTCGGAGGAGATCGGCACGCCGACGACCGGCAGGATCGTGCGGGCGGCCACCGCGGCAGCCAGGTGTCCCGAGATGCCGGTCGTGCAGATGATCACCTTGATGCCGCGCTCGAACGCGGTGCGGGCGTACTCGTCGACGACGTCGGGGCTCCTCGATGAGGACATCACGCGCATCTCGTGCGGCACGCCGAGCTTCTCGAGGATCGCACCCGCCTGCTGCATCATCGCCAGTTCGGCCGGAGACGCGACCAGCACGCCGACGACCGCCGCCCCCTCGTTCACCCGCGCTCCTCCTCCGTCGCCGCCTGCGCGATGTCCCGGCGATGCTGCATGCCCTCGAACGCGATGCAGGACAACGCTTCGTATGCGGTCGCACGCGCCTCGCCGATCGTGTCGCCCCGACCGCTCACGGCCAGCACGCGGCCCCCAGACGTGACCACTCTACCCTGTCGTTCGGCCGTGCCCGCGTGGAAGACGACGGCATCCTCGATCGCCGCCGCTTCGTCCAGCCCCGAGATCTCGATGCCGGTCGGATAGGGACCTGGATACCCGCCCGAGGCAGCCACGACCGTCACACACGCCCCGTCGTCGAGGGGCACGGCGGCCTCGCCGAGACCACCCTCGGCGCAGGCCAGGAGCGCTCGCCCCAGCCCTGAGGAGATCCGCGGCATGAGGACCTGCGTCTCAGGGTCACCGAACCGGCAGTTGTACTCGAGGAGCCGGGGGCCGTCGGGCGTGAGCATCAGCCCGGCGTAGAGGACACCGCGGTAGTCGATGCCCTCGGCGTGGAGCGCCTCCGCGGTCCGCGCGAGCACGTCACTCCAGATCCGCTCTGCGATGGCCGCGCCCACGAACGGGACGGGCGAGTACGCGCCCATCCCCCCGGTGTTCGGACCCGCGTCGCCGTCCCGGACACGCTTGAAGTCCTGCGCCATCGCGAGCGGGACCGACCGACTGCCGTCGGTGAGCGCGAAGGCCGAGACCTCGCGCCCCGTCAGGTGCTCCTCGACGAGGACGGTCGCACCCGCCTCGCCGAACGCACCGCGCACCAGGCAGGCCTCGAGGGCATCGACGGCGTCGGCCCGGTCCTCCGCGATGACCACGCCCTTGCCGGCGGCCAATCCGTCGGCCTTCACGACGTAGGGGGGGCCGAACGCGTCGAGCGCATCGAGCCCTGCCTGCATCGTCGTCACCGCGCGTGAGCCGGCGGCGGGGATCCCGTGGCGCTCGCACAGGGCCTTCGTCCAGGCCTTCGAGCCCTCCAACCGCGCGCCGGCCGCCGTCGGGCCGAACACCGGGAGCCCGCGTCGCCGGAGCTCGTCGGCCAGCCCGGCGATGAGTGGCGCCTCTGGCCCCACGACGGTGAGGTCCACGAGCTCGTCCTCGACGACCGCGGCGAGCGCTTCGGCGTCCTCGGTCGCCACCGGGATGCACCGGAGCTCGCGGGCGATCCCGACGTTGCCGGGTGCGGCCAGCACCTCGCCGACGTCCGGATCGCGGGCCAGGCGCCAGACGAGCGCGTGCTCCCGCCCCCCACCCCCGACGACGAGGACCTTCATGCGACGGCCAGGCTCTGCTCTCGGGCCGGGCCGACCGAGATCATGGGGATCGCCACGCCCACGAGGTCCTGCAGCCGGGAGACGTAGTCGCGCGCGGTGCGGGGGAGATCGTCGAAGGTCTGCGCGTCACCAAGGTCCTGCTCCCAGCCGACGAGCTCCTCCCAGACCGGCTCGGCCCGGTGGAAGAGCGACTGGTGCGGGGGGAAGTCGTCGAAGACCTCCCCGTTCGCCCGGTACGCGGTGCAGACCTTCACCGTGGGGAACCCCGACAGCACGTCGAGCTTCGTCAGGAACAGCTCGGTGAGGCCGTTCACGCGGGACGCATACCGCAGGGTCACGGCGTCGAACCAACCGCACCGGCGCTTCCGCCCCGTGGTCGTGCCGAACTCGTGACCGCGCTCACCCATCCGATCGCCCTCGGGGCCGAGGTCCTCGGTCGGGAACGGCCCGGCGCCGACGCGGGTCACGTACGCCTTCGTGACGCCGATCACCCGCTCGACCTGCGTGGGTCCGATGCCCGCCGAGGCGAGCGCGTACCCGGCGACGGGGTTCGAAGATGTCACGAAGGGATACGTCCCCTTGTCGAGGTCCAGCAGGGTGCCCTGGGCGCCCTCGAGGAGCACGTTGCGCCCGTCGCGCAGGCCATCGTGGAGCACCTTCGAGGTGTCGGCCACGTACGGCCGCAGGCGCTCCGCGTAGCCGCGGTAGTCCTCGACGATCCGGTCGGCCTCGAGGGGCAGCCGACCGTAGACCTTCGTGAGGACCGCGTTCTTCTCGCGGAGCACGACGTCCAGCTTCTCGCGGAAGATCTTCTCGTCGAACAGATCCTGGATCCGCAGACCGATCCTGGCCGCCTTGTCCCCGTACGCGGGCCCGATCCCACGCTTCGTCGTGCCGAGCGCGTTCTTGCCGAGGAACCGCTCGGTCACCCGCTCGAGCTCGAGGTGGTACGGCATGATCATGTGGGCGTTGTTCGAGACCCGCAGGCGGCTGACGTCTAGCCCGAGGGCCGACAGCGTGTCCATCTCCTCGAGGAGGACGCGGGGGTCCACCACGACCCCGTCGGCGATCACCGACGTGATGTGGGGGTACAGGATGCCCGAGGGGACCAGGTGGAGCTTCAGCTCGTGGCCCTCGGCGATGATCGTGTGACCCGCGTTGTTGCCGCCCTGGTACCGGACCACGAAGTCCATGTGGTCCGCCAGGTAGTCGGTGGCCTTGCCCTTGCCCTCGTCCCCCCATTGGGTCCCGATGACGATCGAGGCAGGCATGACGCGCTCAGTCTATCCGGCCGCCCTCCCGCCACCGGTCCCGCCGGTGGACCCCCGAGGACCGCGTCGACGCCGGGCTCAGACGGTCCGTTCGATCCGGAAGCTGAGTCGGATCTCGGTGTGGTACTCCTCGATCTCGCCGTCCTTCACGACCGCGCTCGTGCCGAGGATGTCCATCCGCTCGATCTGGCGGATCGTCTTCGCCGCCTCGGCGAGCGCGGACTTCGCCGCGTCGCCCCACGAGACCGTCGAGACCCCGACCAGGTCGATCGTCTTGATCACGCTCACGCCGCTCCTTCCTCGCCACCGTTGTCAGGTCGATGGATCGCCACCAGCCCCCCGTCCACCGCCGCCTGTCGACCCCCTACGGCTGCTCGAAGGGGTTCGTCGGGTCCAGGATCTGGACCGGGACCGGCGCTGCGAGCTTGCGGAACACGTCGGCCCGTGACGGGGAGCACACCACGTACCCGTAATGCATCGGAACCGCGAGGCCCGGCTCCATCGCGCGGACGAAGTCCGCCGCCTCCTCGGCGTCCATCGTGTAGGTGCCGCCGATCGGCACCAGCGCGACGTCCGTCGCGATCGGCTCGAGCTCCGGGAGCGCATCCGTGTCCCCGCCATGGTAGAAGCGACGACCGGCGTACTCGAACAGGTACCCCACCCATCCGTTCCGCTGAGGGTGCATGTCCAGACGCTCCTCGGCGATGTTGTACGCGGGGACGGTCTCGAACCGCAGACCGCCGACCTCGTGCACCTCGCCCGGTGCGACGGGCGTCACGTCGCCCGACAGACCGGCCGCGACATCCTTCGGCGCCACGAGCTTGGTCGTCGGCGTGCGGAGACGGTCGATCTCTCGCGGCTGGAAGTGATCGTGATGGGCGTGCGTGATGAGGATCACGTCGGCCGGGACGGGATCGGTGATCCCCCAGGGGTCGATGTAGACGACCGGTCCCTGGCCCTCCCATCGGAACGCCGCCTGCCGGAACCACGTGAGATCTTGGAGCACGGCCGCTCACCTCCTCGAACGGGCCTCGGCGTGTAGTCTCGCAAATCGCCGTGTCGACGCGCGAGCCGGTGGAGTCCCTGGGTGGCCTGCGCGCCAGCCTGTCCCTGCTCCGGCGGAACGCCGACTTCCGGCGCCTGTACCTGGCGTCGTTCATCTCCCTCGGCGGCGACTGGTTCCTCCTCGTGGCGCTCTTCGACCTGGTGCTCGAGCTCACCGGCTCAGCCATGACGATCGCCGTCCTCATCGTCTGCCAGGAGATCCCCTTCTTCTTCATGTCCCCGGTGGGCGGCGCGATCGCGGACCGCTTGGACCGCAAACGGGTCATGATCGTGTGCGACGTCGTGCGGGCGGGGCTGTGCCTCGGCTTCCTGTTGGTGAGCGACACGTCGACGCTGTGGATCGCCTACCTCCTGCTCGCATGCATCTCGTCGTTCAGCGCCGCCTTCGATCCCGCCTCGAGCGCCGCCTTTCCGAACCTCGTCGACCCCGGGGACCTCGGCCCCGCGAACGCGCTCTTCGGCTCCCTGTGGGGAACCATGCTGGCGCTCGGCGCCGCCCTCGGAGGCATCGTCGCCGCCACGCTGGGGCGGGACGCTGCGTTCATCGTGGACGCGTCATCGTTCGCCATCTCGGCCGCGCTCCTCGCCCGCATCCACCGTCCGTTCCACGAGGAGCGGGACGAGAGCGAGGAGCACCCGAGCGTCGTGCGCGCCACGATCGAGACGGCGCGGTACGCACGGGACGATCATCGCGTCCTCGCGCTGCTCTCGGTGAAGGCGGGGTTCGGTCTCGTCGCCGGGGTGGTGGTGCTGATCGCGGTGTTCGCCGAGGAGGTCTACGGGGCGGGGGCGATCGGGATCGGCGTGCTCATGGCCGCTCGCGGTCTGGGCGCCCTGGTCGGTCCGTTCCTGGGGAGGTGGGCGGCGGGGGAGCGCGACCGGCGGCTGTTCACGGCGATCGCGATGGCGCTCGGCGTCTTCGGCCTCGGGTACACGGCGTTCGGGCTCATGCCCACGCTCCTCCTCGCGGCGCCCACCGTCGCCATCGCCCATCTGGGTGGCGGCGCGCAGTGGACCCTGTCCTCGTACGGGCTCCAGCGCGTCGTCGAGGACCGGATCCGTGGCCGGATCTTCGCGTTCGACAACGCGCTCATCACGCTGACCTTCACGATCTCGAGCGTCGTGACCGCGTGGACCACGACGGCGTTCGGCGAGCGCCCGGCGGCGGTGGCCCTCGGGGTGTCTGCGATCGCCTACGCGGGGTTGTGGACGCTGCTCACGACCGACCAACGTCGCCGGACCGCCCGCGAGGGCCTCGAGGTGCGGCCCTCCGGAGCGGCCACCGACTCGCGCTGACGCTAGGGCGACACGTCCTCGGGCGGTGGGGGCGGCATCGGCGGCGTGGCCTCGCCCGCGGGTGGGGAGGGTGCCGTGCCGGAGCTCGATGGGGTCGCGCCGGGCGCCGCGGCCCGATCCGCCGGGGCGGCGCCGGGGTCGCCGAACGAGACCGAGGGGCCCGGCTGCGTGAAGTTCACCTGCGGCGGACCCGCCTCGCGCAGGACCTCCTCCACCTCGAAGAACTCCTCCTCCCGGAAGCCGAACATCCGCGCGAGGATCATCGAGGGGAACTGCTGGACGCGTTGGTTGTAGTCGCGGACGTTCGCGTTGTAGAAGCGGCGGGACGTCTGCAGCCGGTCCTCGGTGTTGGTCAGCTCGGCCTGGAGCGCGAGGAAGTTCTGGTTCGCCTTCAGGTCCGGGTAGTTCTCGACCACCGCGAACAGCTGGCGCAGGGCCGCCACGAAGGGGCCCTCGGCAGCGGCCTGCTCGGCCGGGCTCCCGGTCGCCGCGGCGGCAGCCGCGCGGGCGCGGGTGACGTTCTCGAAGACCGCGCGCTCGTGCGCCGCGTATCCCCGGACGGTCTCCACGAGGTTCGGGATGAGGTCGTACCGACGGCGGAGCTCCGTATCGATGTTCGCCCACGAGTCCTTGATGAGCTGCCGCTGCGAGATGAACCGGTTGTAGGAGACGATGCCGAAGATGACGGCGAGCGCCACCAGCCCGAGCACGACCCAGAGAACCCACATGTCGTCCGTTCCTTCCGTTCGGCCGATCCGCCGTGGAGCCTATCGGGTCCCGTGAGGCACGTACAGTTCGGGCCTCCCTCAGGCCCTCCCGTCTCCGCGTCGATCGAGCGGGCGCAGCAACGCCTGCGTGAGGCGGAATCGGCGTGAGCCCCTGAACCGGCGCGCCCATTCGGCGTCCGCGTCGCGCTCGGCGAGGCGCCCGTGCAGGCCGTCGCGCTCTGCCTGGAGCGCGTCGCGCTCACGCTCGAGCTCGGCGATCCGTTCCGCGAGCACCTGGACGTGGTGGTTCAGGCCGTCGACCAGCTCGACGATCGACGTGGACGCGCGAACCGCGCTCGCCAGGTCGCGGCGCTCCTGGGTCTGCACCTCGCCGGGCGGAGGAGGCCCCAGTGCGGCCGCCACCTCGAGAAGCGCGGCCGCGTGGTCCTGGGCCTTGTGCCCGGTCATGATCAGGTCGCGGTTCGCCGTCCCCATCCACGAGGCGAAGGCGTCGAGGTCCTCGGCGAAGCGCGCGGCCGTCACCGTGGTGTCCGTCCCCGTGCCCGCGAACCCGTCGGCCTCGAGCGCCGGGTACGTCTCCGGCGTCACCCAGCCGTCCCCTCCGTTGCGGTCCAGGACGTACGCCGCCTTCCCACACGCCATGGCCTCGAGGATCGCCCGTCCGTATCCGATGACCACGTCGGCGTCGCCAACCGCATCTTCGACAGCGTCCTCCTGACGATCCGGCAGCCCCACCTGGTCGACCTCGATCCCGCGGACGCGAGCGGCCTGCACGACCACCGCCCGACGCTCGCCGGATAGGTAGTTGCCCAGCAGGAGGATGCGGCGCGGCCGCACTGGCAGCGGCCCGCGTGGCGCGAAGCGCCGGACGTCGATCGGCTGGCGGAGCCGGACGACCGGGGCAACACCCGCGACGGCGGACGCCCAGCGGAGCACGCGGTCGTTCAGGGCCACCACCCGATGCGCGACGTCGGCGGGCGGCGGCATCTGGAGCGGGCTGACGGTCGAGTGGGCCACCCAGAGGTGCGGGACCGACGGCGCGGCCGCCGCCACGTTCAGGGCGAGCGGCGTGGTGTTCGACACGACCAGGTCAAGGTCCTGCGGCAGCGGTTCCCTCGCCGACAGGACCCGGAGCCCCCGGGCCGCGGCCCACGACACGGGCCTGCCCGAACGCGCGGTGACGATCCACACCTCGTGCCCGAGCTGCTGCAGATGATCCGCGAGCGTCAGGACGTAGGTCTCGGTGCCGCCCCACTCCGCGAGACGCTCCGTCGCGACCGCGATGCGCATCAGGCGGGGGGTGGCTCGGGCGGTCGCCGCCATCGGCCGCCGAGGAGGATCGCCACGCCGAGCGCGATCAGGAAGACCGGCAGCACGTAGGAAACCTTCAGCTCCCAGACGTCGAGCCGGTCGAGCAGGAACAGGACCCCGAGGACCACGAACCCGACGCCGAAGGCGAGCGCGACCCGGTCGACCTCACGTCCCACGTCGCACCTCCACCTGTCCGATCCCCACTGACAGCTCCAGCACGAGGAGCGGCGCCGCCAAACAGACGGCCTCGGTCCGGTACTCGGGAGACACGCCGCTCCGTCGTTCGCCGAACACGACGACCTCTCCCACGCCGGCCTCCGCGTGCACGGAGACGCACGGGAACTCCGGCCCGACCAGGACGACGAGATGGCCCATCCCGACCGCGGCCTCGACGCGCACCTCACCCGGCACGTCCGCTCCCGACCACGTGAGGTCGTTGAGGTCGACCGTGAGCTCGCCGATCGCGAGCTCGAAGGGGTCGGCCACGGCACCGAGGGACGTCGGCCGCTCGACGCGGTCGCCGATCCCGCCCGAGAGCGGGACCCGCACGACGGTCGCGATCGTGAGGATGACCGTGAGGACGATCCCCAGAGCGATGAGGCCTCCGCGGCCACGACCCTGCCACGCCGCGACGACCAGCGCGACACCAACGACGATCAGCGCCACGGGTAGCAGGACGTCCCAGTCGACGTCGACGGCGCCGACGGCGTCGAGCAGCCAGACGACGCCCAGCCCGACGATGAGGACGCCGACGAGGAGCCGGCCGATCGGTAGGGGCTTCGGCGGGGTCTGCGGCGCGGGAGGGAGCTCGCTCATCGGCGTGACGAGACCTGGACGATCACCGCGATCCCGATGGCGATGAGGGCGAGCGGCCACAGGTACTTGCCGATCCGAGGGATGCTGAGGTTGAGGAGCAGCAGCACCCCCACCGCGATGAGCGCGCCGCCGGCGACCAGGCGGAGGCTCTCCGCGCTCGACGGCGCCGCGCCGCCGAGCGCCTCGCCCGGTTTCTCCTCGGGGATCAAGATCCAGCCCAGGATGTAGAGGATCACCCCGCCGCCCCCGGCGATCGCGAGCACGACGAACGCGATCCGGAGCAGGACGGGGTCCACCCCCAAGTAGCGGCCAAGGCCCGCGCACACACCGCCGATCACCCGGTCGTCGTGGCTGCGGCGGAGGACCCTCGGCTCGTCGGCGCCCGAGTCGCTCATGGGTCCACCGTACTCCCCCGCGCCGGGACGGCGTCGAGGAAGCCGCGCAGGACGTCGAGCAGCAGGTCGCGATCCTTGGCCGGCGTCCAGGCCCGGTACAGCAGGACCGAGTGCCCTCGCGTCTCGAACGCCACGCCCTCGTCCTGCTCGAGCAGCCACGCAGGGATCCTTTCGGCGAGGAACGACGTGGCGAACGCGGGGTCCTCGCACCGGATGTCGTACACGGCGTCGATCCGATCGTGTCCCACCGCGACGGTGGGGAGGTCCGCATGATCTGGGCCGGGGGTGAGGAACGACTCCGGCTCCACGACCAGGTGCGGCGTCGCGACGGAGAGCGGCGCGATGACGCAGGTGAAGCGTCGTGGCGTGCGGATCCCGTCCACGTCCACGGACGGCACCGTCTCGAGGTCGAACAGGCGAACCTCGGATCCGCGCCACGGCCCGCCCATCACCTCGGACGTCGTCGCCTGGGGACGCTGCAGCAGCGCGAACGGGAAGGCGGACACGCCCGCCTGCACCTCGGGGTCCGCCCGCAGCCCAAGGAGCTCGGCCGTGGTCTTCGTGCGCTCCCGCTTCGGCTTCACCGTGAGGACGTGGTTCGCGTACGCGATGCCGCCGATCAAGAGCGCGAAGACCAGCAGCGGGTGGAGCACCTTGAGCAGGAGGGCGGCCGCCACCACGGCGACGAGCAGCCCGAGCAGGCGGAACCAGGGGTTCACCCCGTCGAGTCAAGAGCCCCCCGACGCGAGCCTCGCGAGCCCGGGCCGGCCTCGACCCGCCGCCCCTATCCCGGTACGGCCGCCTCAGTGCGGAACACGATCCGGCCCTCCGAGACGTCCACGACCACCTCGTCGCCCTCCCGGACCTCGCCGGCCAGGAGCTTGAGCGCCAGCGGGTCCTGGATCTCGCGTTGGATCAGCCGCTTCAGCGGGCGAGCGCCGAAGGCGGCGTCGTACCCCTTCTCCGCCAGGTAGGCACGCGCGTCCTCGGTGAGCGTGAGCGACAGCTTGCGCTCCGCCAGGCGGTCGCGCAGGTGCCGCATCTGGATGTCGACGATCGCCTGGATGTCGTCCCGGCCGAGCGGCTCGAACACGACGATCTCGTCGATCCGGTTCACGAACTCCGGCCGGAACGTCCCCCGGACGGCCTCGAGGATCACGTCCCCGCGCCGATCCGCCGGGACGCCCTCGTCCTGGAACACCGCGCTCCCCAGGTTGGAGGTCATGATCACGATCGTGTTCCGGAAGTCCACCGTGCGACCGTGGCCGTCGGTGAGGCGACCGTCGTCGAGCAGCTGGAGCAGGATGTTGAACACGTCCCCGTGCGCCTTCTCGAGCTCGTCGAGCAGGACGACGGAGTAGGGGCGCCGGCGGACGGCCTCGGTCAGCTGGCCGCCCTCCTCGTACCCCACGTAGCCTGGCGGGGCGCCGACCAGCCGCGAGACCGTGTGACGCTCCTGGTATTCGCCCATGTCCACGCGGACGATGGCTCGCTCGTCGTCGAACAGGTACTCGGCCAGGGCGCGGGCGAGCTCGGTCTTGCCTACGCCGGTCGGCCCGAGGAACAGGAACGAGCCGATCGGCCGGTTCGGGTCCGAAAGCCCGGCGCGGGATCGTCGGATCGCGTTCGCGACCGCCTCGACGGCCTCGTCCTGGCCCACGACCCGGTGGTGCAGCGCCTCCTCCAGATGGACGAGCTTGGCCATCTCGCCCTCCATGAGGCGGCTGACCGGGATCCCGGTCCAGGCGCTCACGACCTCGCCCACGTCCTCTTCGGTGACCTCTTCCTTCAGCATCTTCACGTCGGCCTGGAGCTCGGCCAGTCGCGCGTTCTCGGCCTCCATCTCCTTCTGCAGCTCGACGATCGTGCCGTACCGGAGCTCGGCCGCCCGCTCGAGGTCACCGTCGCGCTCCGCGCGCTCGGCCTCGCCGCGCGCGTCCTCGATCTGCTGGTTCAGCTCGCGGATCCGGTCGATCCGCTCCTTCTCCTGCTGCCAGTGCGCGCGCATCCCCGAAGAGCGCTCCTGGAGGTCGGCGAGATCCCGTTCGAGCCGCTCGAGCCGCTCCGTCGATGCGGGATCGGTTTCCTTGCGCAGCGCGGCGCGCTCGATCTCGAGCTGCTTGATGCGCCGCTCCACCTCGTCGATCTCCACCGGCATCGAGTCGATCTCGATCCGCAGGCGGCTGGCCGCCTCGTCGACCAGGTCGATCGCCTTGTCGGGCAGGAACCGCCCGGTGACGTACCGGTCCGAGAGCACCGCGGCCGCCACGAGTGCCGGGTCCTGGATCCGGACGCCGTGGTGGACCTCGTACCGCTCCTTGAGGCCGCGCAGGATCGCGATCGTGTCCTCGACGCTCGGCTCTCCCACGAGGACGGGCTGGAACCGCCGTTCGAGCGCCGGGTCCTTCTCGATGTGCTCGCGGTACTCGTCCAGCGTCGTGGCGCCGATCGCGCGCAGCTCGCCGCGCGCGAGCATCGGCTTCAGCATGTTCCCCGCGTCGACGGCCCCCTCGGCGGCGCCGGCGCCCACGATCGTGTGGAGCTCGTCGATGAACGTGACGATCTGGCCCTCGCTTTCGACGATCTCGCGAAGCACCGCCTTCAGGCGCTCCTCGAACTCTCCGCGGTACTTCGAGCCGGCCACCATCGCACCGATGTCGAGCGCCACGACGCGCTTGTCCTTCAGCCCCTCCGGCACGTCGCCCGCGACGATCCGCTGGGCCAGACCCTCCACGATGGCCGTCTTGCCGACGCCGGGCTCACCGATCAGCACGGGGTTGTTCTTCGTCCGACGGCTGAGTACCTGCACGACGCGTCGCACCTCGTCGTCCCGGCCGATCACGGGGTCGAGCTTGCCTCGCCGGGCCTGCTCGGTCAGGTCGCGTCCATACCGCTCGAGCGCCTGGTACTTCTCCTCCGGGTTCTGATCGGTCACCCGCTGACGGCCACGGACCTCGGCCAGGGCCGCGAGGACCGCGTCACGCCCGAGCCCAGCCTCGCGGAGGATCTCGGCCGCGCCCGTGTGCCCGCCGAGGAGCGCGAGCAGCAGATGCTCGGTCGAGACGTACTCGTCGGTCAGCGCCTCCGCCTCGCGGAAGGCGGCGTCGAGCAGCGCGCCGGTCGCCTGCCCGATCCTGACCTCGCTCCCGGCCGCGTACACCTTCGGCAGACGGTCGAGCGCCGCGTCCACCCGGTCGCGAAGCGGCTTCGGGGCGACCCCGAGGTGATGCAGGAGCGGGTACACCACCCCTTCGGGGTCCGACAGTAGCGCGAACAACACGTGTTCCGGCTCGATCGCCTGCTGGTTGCGCGCGAGCGCCTGCTCGCGGGCGCTCTCGAGCGCCGCCTGCGTCTTGAGCGTCAGCTTGTTCGGATCCATCATCCTGGTTCTTCCCCACGGTCGGTCATGGTCATCGCGTACATCGCGTAGTCGCGTGGGCCACCCGTCGCGGTCGGCATGAAGCCGCGGAGGACCCCTTCGAACGAGAAGCCGCACTTCTCGAGCGAACGGCGCATCGCCATGTTGTCGAGGTCCGTCGTCGCCTGGACCCGGTGGGCGCCCTCGTGTGCGAACAGATGGCGCACGAGGAGGCCCACGGCCTCGGAGCCGAGCCCCCGACCTCGGTCGGTCTCGCCCCACAGATCGATCCCCACCTCCCAGACACCCGGTGGCATCGCCTGGTCGGAGCACCGAGCCTGGATGTCTCCGATCAGCCGACCGCCCGACTCGACCGCGAACATCAGCTCCCACGCCGTCCGGGTGCCCGAGAGCGCGAGCCGACGGCGGCGCACCTCGCGGCGGTCAGCGTCCTCGGAGGGCCCCCGCGCCAGCGCGACGTCGAACTCCTCATGGCGGAAGGGACGCAGGATCACGCGCTCGCCGACGATGCGCGTCACCGAGTGGTCTCCCCCCACCCCAGGACGAGCGAGCCGCGGACCGGGACGATCTCGGTCCCGACCCGGCGGCCGGGGGCGACGATCGGCCGGCGGGACAATTCCGCCTCGAGCTCGCGGATCCTGTCGCGCAACCGGTCGAGCTCGCGCTGCATCTGCATGATCCGCTTCACGCCGGCGAGGTTCACGCCCTCGGCCTGGGTGAGCTCCTGGATCATCCGCAGGCGATCGATATCGCGCTCGGAGTACCGGCGGCTGTTGCCCGACGTCCGCTGGGGTCGGAGCAGGCCCTTGCGCTCGTAGATCCGGAGCGTCTGCGGGTGCACGCCGGTAAGCTCGGCCGCCACGCTGATCACGTAGACGGCGCGCTCGTCGCGTCGCTCGGACTTTCCGCTGCTCATGTCGTGCGTCCCCTCCACGAGATCACGCCTCCACGCCCAGCCGACGGCGCGGGGACTCCGTCTCGGCCTCGCGGAGCTGCCGCAGCAGCTCGCGCTCATCCTTCGAGAGCTTGCCCGGCACCTCGACGTTCACCGTCACGAGCAGGTCGCCGGTCCCGTTCCTGCGGGGCGCGCCCTTGCCCTTGAGGCGGAACGTCTTGCCCGAGGGGGTCCCCGCCGGGACCTTCATCGTCACCGGCCCGTCGAGCGTCGGGACCTGGATGTTCGCCCCGAGCGCCGCCTCCGGATACGTGATCGGCACGTCGACCGTCAGGTCGTTCCCCTTGCGCCCGAAGACCCGGTGCGAACGAACGTGGACCCGAACGTACAGATCGCCGGCGGTCCCTCCCACGGGTCCCGGCTCGCCTCGGCCGGTGAGCTTGATCCGGGCGCCATCCTTGACGCCGGCGGGGATCTTCACCTGGAAGCCCCGGGTGCGCCGCTCGGATCCCGTGCCGCGGCACGTGGGGCACGCCTGCTCGACCGCACGCCCGGTGCCGTTGCAGCGCGGGCACGGCTGTTCCATCTGGAAGAAGCCCTGGTTCACGGCGATCTCGCCCGTCCCGCCGCACTGCGGGCACGTGACGGGGGTCGAGCCGGGGGCGGCGCCGCTGCCCCCGCACGTCGAGCACGGCGCTGGGCCCTGGATCCGGACCGGTACGGTCGTGCCCCGCATGGCGTCCTCGAACGTGACGGTCACGTCCGTCTCCAGGTCGGCGCCGTGGACGACGCGCGAGCGCGAGCGCCCGCGACGTCCGCCCCCGAACAGCCCCCCGAACAGGTCGCCCAGGTCGCCCAGGTCCTCGAAGCGGACACCTCCGCCGCCCGGGAAGCCGCCGCCGGGGACGCCGCCGGGGAACCCACCACCCGCGCCGCCGTAGCCCGAGGCGGCCATGTCCCGAACCTGGTCGTACCGCTTCCGCTTGTCCTCGTCGCCGACGACGTCGTACGCCGCCGAGATCTCCTTGAACCGCTCCTCGGCCGCCTTGTCCCCGGGGTTCGCGTCCGGATGGTGCTTCTGCGCGAGCTTGCGGTACGCCTTCTTGATCTCGGCGTGCGTGGCGTTCTTCGGCACCCCGAGGACCTGGTAGTAGTCCTTCTCGAACCACTCGCGCTTGACGTCGCCGTTCACGCGGTCCCCTACGAGCGCTCGACGCGAACGCTCGCCGGCCGGATCACGGCCCCCTTCAGCCGGTATCCCTGGCGGAAGACCTCGGCGACACGTGGCTCGCCGTCCCCGTCTCCGGTCTGCATCAACGCCTCGTGCTCGACCGGGTCGAACGGCTTGCCCTCGGCTTGGATCCGCTCGAGGCCCTCGGCCTTCAGCGCGTCGACGAGCTTCGCGTAGACGAGCTCGACGCCCTTGCGGAACTTCTCGAAGTCCGACGTCTGATCCGCGGCGACGAGCGCCAGATCGAAGTCGTCCAGGACCTCCAGGAGACGGAGCATGGCGGGCCGAGCCGCCAGCTCGACGGCGCGTGTCTGTTCCTTCAGCGTGCGCTTGCGGTAGTTGTCGAATTCGGCCTGCAGGCGCTGCAGGTGGTCGCGATACTCCTCGACCTCCCGACGTGCCTGCGCAAGCTCCTGCTCGAGGTCCGGCGGGGTCTCCGGCGGCAACTCCGGGGTGGGCTCCCCCGAGCTCGCGGGCGTCCCGGAGGGGGTCGTCTCCCCCTCCGGGACCTGGCCCGACTCGCGGAAGCGCCGCTTGTCCACGACACGCACCTTCGGTCGATCCCGCTCTTCGCGGTCTTCGTGCGGGTCCTTGCCGGTCATGCCTCCGCCTTGATCTGGATCCTCTTCGGCTTCGCCTTCTCCACCTTCGGCACCTCGACCGTGAGGACGCCCTTGTCGAACGAGGCACCCACCTTCTCGGTATCCGCGGTCTGCGGGAGCGTGATCGCGCGGCTGAAGCTGCCGTAGCGGCGCTCGATCCGATGGAAGCTCTCCTCCTTGACCTCCGAGGAGAACTCCCGCGATCCGCTGATCGTGAGCGTCGAATCCTCGACCGCGACCTCGACGTCCTTCGGGTCGATCCCCGGCAGCTCGACGGTCGCGACGATCTTGTCCTCGGTCTCGAAGACGTCCATCGATGGGATCCAAGCCCCGGCCGCCGTCGGGCGGGTGGCCTCCACGCCCGTGAACGTGCGCCCGAAGAGCCGGTTCAGCTCGTCTTGGATCGAGACGAGGTCACGGAACGGATCCCAGCGAACGATGGTGTCCCTCACTGCTGCGCACCTCCTTCGTCGACGATCTCGCCCTCGACGACGCCCTCGTCGCCGGGGGGCGATCCTTCCTCACCGCCGCCCGCGGCCGCGGCCTGCTGGGCGGCCCCGGCCTGGGCCTGCTCGTACATGGCCTGTCCGACGCCCTGGAACCTGCGCATCAGCGCATCGGTGCCGGCCTTGATCTTCTCGACGTCGTCGCCCTTCATCGCCTCCTTCAGCTCGTCGGAGAACTTCGTGATCTCGTCGCGGTCGGCCTGGGGCACCTTGTCGCCCCACTCCTCGAGCGACTTGTCCACCTGGTAGGTGAGCTGGTCGGCGGCGTTGCGCGCCTCGGCCGCCTCGCGCCGCTCGTGGTCCTCGGCCGCGAACTTCTCGGCGTCCTGGACCATGCGGTCGATGTCGTCCTTGGAGAGCGCCGTCCCGCCGGTGATCGTCATCTGCTGTTCCTTGCCGGTGGCCATGTCCTTCGCGCTGACGTTCACGATGCCGTTCGCGTCGATGTCGAACGCGACCTCGATCTGCGGCACGCCGCGCGGCGCCGGCGGGAGCCCCATCAGATGGAACTTGCCGAGCGACCGCACGCCGGGCGAGTACACGGTCTCCGCCTCGCCCTGGACGACGTGGATCTCGACCGTCGTCTGCCCGTCCTCGGCCGTCGAGAACATCTCGGACTTGCGGGTCGGGATCGTCGTGTTCCGCTCGATGAGCTTCGTGAAGATCCCGCCCTTCGTCTCGACGCCGAGCGTGAGCGGCGTCACGTCCAGGAGCAGGATGTCCTTCACGTCCCCCTTCAGGACGCCGGCCTGGATCGCGGCGCCGACCCCCACGACCTCGTCCGGGTTCACGCCCTTGTGCGGCTCCTGGCCGCCGGTGAGCTGGCGGACGAGCTCCTGGATCATCGGCATCCGGGTGGACCCGCCGACCAGGATGATGTGGTCGATCTCCGAGACGTCCTTGCCCCAGTCCTTCACCGCGAGGTCGAAGGGCTCGCGGCATCGCTGGACCAGATCCTCGGTCATGCGCTCGAGCTCGGAGCGCGTGAGCTTCATCTCGAGGTGGAGCGGACCCTCGGCCGTCGCCGTCACGAACGGGAGGTTGATCTGCGTCTCCGCTACCTGCGAGAGCTCGATCTTCGCCTTCTCGGCGGCCTCCTTGAGGCGTTGGAGCGCCATGCGGT
This sequence comes from Actinomycetota bacterium, assembly GCA_035718185.1. Classification (GTDB taxonomy): domain Bacteria; phylum Actinomycetota; class UBA4738; order UBA4738; family HRBIN12; genus HRBIN12. The sequence continues at coordinate 6,684 of DASTHN010000189.1, read as the reverse complement.
CGTTCGACAGATCCACACCGTGCGCGTTCTTGAACCCCTTGACCATCCAGTCGATGACCCGCTGGTCCCAGTCGTCGCCGCCGAGCTGGGTATCGCCGTGCGTCGCCTTGACCTCGAAGACGCCCTCTCCGATCTCGAGCAGCGACACGTCGAACGTCCCGCCGCCGAGGTCGAACACGAGGATCGTCTGGTCGTGCTGCTTGTCCAGCCCGTAGGCGAGCGCCGCCGCCGTCGGCTCGTTGATGATGCGGAGGACCTCGAGCCCGGCGATCTGCCCGGCCTCCTTCGTGGCCTGCCGCTGCGCGTCGTCGAAGTACGCCGGGACGGTGACGACCGCCTGGGTCACGGTGTCGCCCAGGTACGCCTCGGCGTCACGCTTGAGCTTCCCGAGGATCTGCGCCGAGACCTCCTGCGGGGTCCACCCCTTGCCATCGACGTCGACGCTCCAGTCCTTCGCGCCCATGTGACGCTTGACCGAGCGGACGGTCCGGTCGGGGTTCGTGATCGCCTGGCGCTTCGCCACCTCCCCGACGAGGATCTCGCCGTTCTTCGCGAAGCCGACGACGGAGGGTGTCGTCCGGGACCCCTCGGTATTCGGGACCACGACGGGCTCGCCGCCCTCCAGGACGGCCACGACGGAGTTCGTCGTGCCGAGGTCGATCCCCACTGCTCGAGCCATGAGCTTCCTCCTCGTTTCCGGCTGTCTCAGTCGATAGGTAGGATAAAACCTGAGTCCGTGATTATCAACCTTGAGTTCTACCCCTCCATTCCCCGTGCTCGGCAGGCTCCGAGGCGAGGGGCTAGACTCGCGCCCGATGCTCCTGCGTGCCGCCCTCCTCCTCGCGCTCGTCCTACTCGCGGGGGGACTGTTCGCGCGGCGAGCCCGCCTCCTGGCCCGGCTCAACGCACTCGGACGGAGGGTCGATCGCTCGGGCGACCTACCCCGGCGGATCGCGCGGGAGGGCTCGCACGTGCTGGGACAGCGCAAGCTCTTCCAGCGGTTCTGGCCCGGGCTGATGCACGCCCTCATCTTCTGGGGGTTCCTCGTGCTCCTCACCACGATCGGCGAGGCGATGGGCCAGGTCGTGGACAAGGACTTCGCGCTGCCGTGGGTCGGCCGCTCGGGATGGCTGGGGCTCGTCCAGGACGTCTTCGGGGTGCTCGTGCTGGTGGGGGTCGCGATCGCGCTGTGGATCCGGCTGGTCCGGCGCCCCGAGCGCTTCGTCGGGAGCCACGCGCGCGAGGCCTACCGGATCTTGGGGTGGATCACGTGGATCGTCCTCACGCTGTTCCTGGCGAACGCGATGCGGATCGCGCAAGGGGTCAACGAGTCGCCCGTGGCCTGGACCCCGGTGTCGAACGCTGTCGCCCAGCCGTTCCAGGGCCTGTCGCAGTCGTCGCTGTTCGTGCTCGAGCAGCTCTTCCTGTGGGTGCACCTGCTGCTGATCTTGGGGTTCCTCGTCTACCTCCCCTACTCGAAACACCTGCATATCGCCACCAGCTTCTTCAACGTGTACCTCGCGAGCACGCAGCCCCTGGGGACGCTCACGCCGCTGCCGATCAGCCTCGAGGCGCTCGAGGCCGAAGAGCAGTCGCTCGGCGCGGCCACGATCGTCGACCTCACGCGCAAGGAGCTTCTCGACCTGTACGCCTGCACCGAGTGCGGCCGCTGCCAGAGCGCGTGCCCGGCCTGGAACACCGGGAAGCCGCTGTCCCCGAAGCTGCTGGTCATGGACCTCCGCGACCAGCTCCTCGCCGAGGGCCCGGCGATCCTCGAGGCGCGCGCCCGGGGCGGCGCGCTCGAAGCGACCCCGCTCGTGCCCGACGTGGTCGACGACGAGGTCGTGTGGGCCTGCACGACCTGTGGCGCGTGCATGCAGGAGTGCCCGGTCGACATCGAGCACGTCGACACCATCGTGGACCTGCGGCGCAACCTGGTGATGGCCGAGTCCCGCTTCCCGCAGGAGGCGGGGGCGTTGCTGCGCAACCTCGAGAACGCCGGCAACCCGTGGGGCATGTCGCAGACGCAGCGGATGGCGTGGGCGGACGGGCTGGACGTACCCATCCTCGCGGAGGGAGACGATCCTCCCGAGATCCTCTACTGGGTCGGCTGCGCCGGGTCGTTCGACGACCGCGCCCGGCAGATCGCGCGGTCGATGCTGCGGCTCCTGTCGGCCGCGGGCATCCCGTTCGCAGTCCTCGGACCCCGCGAGCGTTGCACCGGCGATCCGGCGCGGCGGATGGGAAACGAGTACCTGTTCCAGACGCTGGCGGAGGGCAACGCCCGAACCCTGAACGATGCCGGCGTGCGCACGATCGTCGCCAACTGCCCCCATTGCTTCAACACGCTGCGGAACGAGTACCCGCAGTACGGGGGACGCTTCGAGGTGCTGCACCACACCCAGCTCCTGGATCGGCTCGTGCGCGAGGGCCGGCTCCGCCCGAGCGCTGAGCTCCGAACGCTCCTCGCGTACCACGACCCCTGCTACCTGGGCCGCCACAACGGCGTCTACGGCGCGCCACGGACGCTCCTCGAGCGCCTCCCCGGCGTCCGGACGGTCGAGATGCCCCGGCACGCGGAGCGTGGCCTGTGCTGCGGCGCCGGCGGGGCGCGCATGTGGATGGAGGAAAGGATCGGCAAGCGCATCAACCTGGAGCGCGCCGACGAGGCCGCGTCGACCGGGGCGGACACCGTCGGCGTCGCATGTCCGTACTGCCTGATCATGCTCGACGATGGTCACCGGGCGCGGGGCGACGAGGTCCGGGTGCTCGACGTCGCCCAGGTCCTCGAACGATCGCTCGGCGAGGCCGGGCCCCCCGCCCCCTGAGGCCGACCGCCCGCCGGCGAGCAACTTCGCGATCGGGCGCCATCCGACGTTCGTCCCTCCGACGTTCAAGCCGACGGTGCAACCGACCGAAGGAAGAACTAGACCGAACGGGCCCCGGACCGACCATCGGCCGATATCGACCGACGGGCGGCGGGGCACAGGCTGTCGACGCGACCGCGTCGCGTCGACGGACGGAACGTGAGGACGACGCGTTGGACACGATGACGGTGCTGACCTCTTCGACCGACCTGGGCAACGTGTCCCCCGAGGATCCGGTCTCCCGCGAGCGCACACGCCTGGCCTACGCGGTCCACGACGGCCTTACCCAGGTAGTCACCGCGTCGGTGCTGGAGCTCGAGTGGCTCGCCCGCCACGTGGAACGGGATCCGGCGGAGGCGACCGAGGCCCTCGAGCGGGCGGCCGCGGAGCTCCGCAAGGCGCTCGAGGAGATCCGCGACATGCTGGCCACGCTCTCGCCCGAGACCCCGAGCGGCGCCGACCGGTTGGACGATGTCGTGCGCGGCGTGTTGGAGCGCTGGCAGCTGCCGGCGACCTGGTCGGTCGATGGAGACCTGCAACAGGTCCCGGGGCGGGTGCTCGAGGCGGCCTCCGCCGTGATCCGCGAGAGCGTCGCGAACGCCGCCAAGCACTCGGGATCGCGCGACGTCTCGGTGCGCGTCTCGGCGGCCGAGGACGCCCTCCACGTGCTGATCGAGGACCACGGGCGCGGGTTCCGGCTCGTCGGGTCGGACCTGACCGATGGACATCTCGGATTGGAGATGATGCGCCGCCGTGTGGCGGAGCAGAGCGGGAGTCTCGAGATCGAGTCCTCCCCTGGCAACGGGACACGGGTGGTCGCGAGGCTGCCCGTCCACGATCAAGGAGTGACGCCGTGAGGATCCTGATCGTCGACGACCACGCGCTGGTCCGCCGCGGGATGGGCCACGTCGTTCGGGAGTGCTTGCCCGAGGCCGAGGTTGAGGAGGCCGCCAACGCGGCCGAGGCCCTGGCCGCGATGAGCGCGAGCGACGTCGACCTGGCCCTCGTGGACGTCCGCATGCCGGACGCCGATGGCCTGGAGCTGCTGCACGACATGAAGGAGCGGTGGCCCGACGTGCCGGTGATCATGCTGACGTCGTTCGACCACGCGCACTACGTCCGCCGGGCGCTCGCCGAAGGAGCCGCGGGCTACATGCTGAAGGACGCGACGCCCGAGGACCTGGAGCAGGCTATCAAGGTCGCGATGTCGGGCGGCGGCAACGTGCTGTCTCCCCGCGTGATCCAGAACCTGTTCGAGTCCATGGACGGCACGGCGCCATCCAACGGCGAGGGCGCCGTGCGGCCTGCCAGCTCGCTGACGCAGCGCGAGACCGACATCCTGGCGCTGCTCGCAGAGGGCAAGAGCAACCGAGACATCTCTCGCGCGCTCTTCTTGTCCGAGAAGACCGTGAAGGCCCACCTGGCGGCGATCTTCCGCAAGCTCGGCGTCACGAACCGGACGCAGGCCGCGATGGCGGCGGTGTCGATGGGCATCGGGCCCGGACTCCATGAGCTGGACTTCGGGGAGCGCGTGGGCGTCCCCGGCTCGAAGCGGTAACGGGAGGAGCGATGTTCCAGAACAAGGACGGGGATCTGCCCGAGTCCGACGCCGTGGCGCCCGAGGAGCGCGCCTACGAGGACAACTGGTACCGCAGCCTGAAGGCGCTCGCCGACCAGCGGCAGGACCAGGACGACGCATCCGATGATGTGGAGACCCCCGCGGACGACCCCGTCGACGTCGCACACGACCAACCGGTCGCGCGGGCCGACGAGCCCGAGCCGGTTGAGGGCGAATCCACCGATGGGCAGGTCGCGGCGGACCGCGAGCGCCTCGTGTCCCAGGAGTTCGAGACCCGCGCGGGGCAGCTGCTCGAGCGCCTCCGGAGCATCCAGCACCTGAGCGAACGGTAGCGGGACGCCAAGCTACGGGTCGGTGAACTCCTCGAAGAACCTGCTCGGCGTCGGTCCGCGCTGACCCTGGTACTTGCCCCTGCTCCCCTGCGAACCGTAGGGGACGGCCGCGGCCGTCGAGAGCCTGAAGAACGAGATCTGCCCGATCCTCATCCCCGGGTAGATCGTGATCGGCAGGTTCGCGACGTTCGACAGCTCGAGCGTCAGGTACCCGTCCCAGCCGGGATCCACGTACCCGGCGGTCGAATGGATGAGGAGCCCGAGCCGACCGAGCGAGGACTTGCCCTCGAGCCGCGCCACCGTATCGTCCGGCAGGGCCACGCGCTCGGCGGTGGATCCGAGCACGAACTCTCCCGGGTGCAGGATGAACGCCTCCTCGGGCGGCACCTCGACGAGCTCGGTGAGGTCCGGCATCTCGCGCCGGACGTCGATGTACGGGTAGCGCGAGTTCGCGAAGACCCGGAACCGTCGATCGACGTGCAGGTCCACCGACGATGGCTGCACGCACGTCTCGTCGAACGGGTCGATCACGATCCGCCCGGCGGCGATCTCCTCCCGGATCGTGACGTCCGACAGGATCACGGCGCCGGTGCCTCGCCTCGAGACGCCTCGATCCAGCGGTCCAGCACGGCCGCTGCGGCGCCCTCGTCGATCGACCGAGCGGCGCGTTCGATCCCCTCGGCGAGCGAGGCGGCCGCGGCGGCGACCTCGAGGGCCGCGCCGGCGTTCAACAGCACGACGTCACGCCGTGGGCCCCGTTCCCCCTGCAGGACCGCTCGGGCGATCCGCGCCCCCTCCTCCGCGTCGCCGCCCCGCATGTCCTCGACCCGCGCCCGGGGCAACCCGACGTCGGCGGGGTCGAGCTCGCCCTCGTGGACCTCGCCGTCCCGGACGTCGAACACCGTCGAGATCCCGGTGGTCGTGAGCTCGTCCAAGCCGTCCCGGCCACGGAACACCTTCGCCTGAACGCCCCGGCGGGCGAGCACCTCCGCCATGATGGGCAGCATCCGCGGGTCCGAGACACCGACCGCCTGGGCGAATGGTCGCGCCGGGTTGCACAGCGGACCGAGGAAGTTGAAAACGGTCGGAACGCGCAGCTCGCGACGGACCGGACCGGCGTGGGCCATCGAGGGGTGGAAGGCCGGCGCGAACAGGAAGGCGATCCCGGCCTCGGTCAGACATCGCTCGACCCCTTCCGGCCCGAGGTCGATCGTCACGCCGAGCGACTCGAGCACGTCGGCGGAGCCGCAGTGCGACGACGCCGCGCGGTTCCCGTGCTTCGCGACCGGGACCCCCGCGCCGGCGACGACCATGGCCGAGACGGTCGAGATGTTGAAGGTCCCGGCCCGGTCTCCCCCGGTCCCCACGATGTCGACGACCGGCGCGGGAGGGCGGACGGGGGTAGCGAACTCGAGCATCGTCCGCACGAGGCCCTCGATCTCGTCGGCGTTCTCCCCCTTCGTGCGCAGGGCCATCAGGAATCCGCCGATCTGTGCCGGCGAGGCATCTCCGACCATGACCAGACGCATGACCTCGGCGGCCTCGTCCGCGGACAGCGACACCTGCGCGCTCAGCTGGGAGAGCACCTGCGGCCACAGATCCTGGTGGTCCATGGGAGTCCGCAGGCTAGCAGGTCGAGCGTGCCGGCTCGCGCACGCCGGCCGCGGCTCGCTAGACTGTGGCCCGGTCGCGCGAGCGGCCGGACCGTGCGGGCGTGGTTCAATGGTAGAACGCAAGCTTCCCAAGCTTGAAACGGGGGTTCGATTCCCCTCGCCCGCTCCGAGTTGACACAACCGGCGCGACGTCGATCCCGTCAGACGCTCAGCCGCGCGCGCCGCGGCCTGAACCCGAGCACCGAGGGCGCCGTCGGACACAGGTCGGCGAGCGGACAGTCCTCGCACCTGGG
>DASTHN010000188.1:0-4682 GCA_035718185.1 Actinomycetota bacterium | reverse complement strand
CGGCCCCCGGCGTCGAGGGCCGGAGCCTGTTGCCAGTCCTTCGCGGCGGAGGTCGGCCCGCCTCGCGCGAGGACCTCCTCGTCGAGCACCTGGCCGGGACGAACCCGGTCCCGACCTACTGCGCGGTCCGGTCCCGCGGGTGGATGTACGTGCGCTACACCGACGGACAGGAGGAGCTGTACGACCTCCGCGCGGACCCCGGGCAGCTCCGGAACCTCGCCGGCGAGCCGTCCAAGCGCGGCCGCCTGCAGGAGCGCCGGGCGCGTTTGGACGTCCTGTGCGAGCCTCCGCCGCCCGGCTACGGGGACTCGGGGCTCGGGGCCCGTCTGGCCCTCGGCGTCGGGGCGATGCTCGTGCTCCTCGTGATCGGGGCGGCCGCGGGCGCCGGCCGCATCCGCCGGCCGGTTCCCTCCTGACGCATCCGAGCGTGGGATACTCGCGGGCGGTGTCGTACACGCCCGGACCCGGCTCGCGGCTGCCCGTCCCTCGCGGGCAGGGGCGCATGGCGCGACGCCGGGCGGCCAAGCGGCGCGGCTTCATCGCCTTCAGCGGCGTCCTGCTGCTGTTCATCATCGTGGCGGCCTGGGCGCTCGGCGGCGACGACGGCGGCGAGCGGGCGCAGGACGGGACGACCACGGGTCCCACGGCGGGCAACGGCACGGCCGACGGCTCGGGCGATGGTGACGGCGGGAACCAACCCGGGACCGGCACGATCGTGCCCGGCGAGACGCCGATCGAGCATGTGGTGTTCATCGTCAAGGAGAACCGGACCTTCAACAACTACTTCGCGACCTACCCGGGGGCAGAGGGCGCGACCGAGGGCGGCACGATCGAGTGCACCGAAAGCGGGTGCGAGGACGGGCCGGTCGTGAAGCTGAAGCGCGGGGTCGACGTGTACGAGCACGACCTCACGCACTGCTTCCGGTGCGGCCTGGTCGCGATCAACGACGGCAAGATGAACGGCTACAACTGGATGAACGGCGTCATCCCGACCGACGCCGAGAAGGCCCCCCTCTACGGGCACGACATGCAGGGGTACACGTACCTCGAGCGCGACGACATCCCGAACTACTGGGCGTACGCCGACCGGTTCGTGCTCGCCGATCACTTCTTCACCTCGATGTACGGGCCCACGCTCCCCGAGCACCTCTACGCGGTCGCCGCGCAGTCGAACGGGATCGTCGACAACAAGTCGACGACGGATCACGAGGGCAGCTACTGCGACGACCCTACCGAGTTCGCCACCAGGTTCGAGCCGCGCCTTTCGGCCGGCGAGGTCCGTCACATCATGGACCTCGAGCAGCGCATCACGCACAACGGCGACAACGCGTACGAGCTCGGCAACTACTGGGACAGCGTCCGCCTGTGCTTCGACATCGAGGTGCTGCCCGACCAGCTCGAGGACGCCGACATCTCCTGGAAGTACTACGCGAACGAGAACGCCTGGATGAACGTGCTCCAGATGATCGACCACGTCCGGCACGGTCCGATGTGGAGGAAGGTCCGCCCGCCCTCGGAGTTCGTGAAGGACGTCCGACGTGGCGACATGCCCCAGGTCTCCTGGATCATCCCGGACGAGTCCTACAACGAGCATCCCGGCGGCGGGAAGAGCACCTGCGCCGGGGAGAACTGGACCGTGCACCAGATCAACACGATCATGAAGTCCGAGTACTGGGAGTCGACGGCGATCGTCGTCGTGTGGGACGACTTCGGTGGCTTCTACGACCCCGTCGTGCCGCCCCACTTCGACATCATGGGCCTCGGGCCCCGGACGCCCGCGCTCATCATCAGCCCGTACACCCGATCCGGCAGCAACCCCGACGGCGGCTCCGTCGACAAGACCGTGTACGAGTTCTCGAGCGTGCTCGCCTTCATCGAGCAGCTCTTCGGCCTCGAGCCGATGACCGAGCGCGACGCGAACGCCGACCCGCTCAGCGGCGCGTTCGATTGGGAGAACCCGAACTTCGACAAGCTGGTGCTCGACCTGCGGCAGGACTGCCCGTACGGGACCTCGCTCGCGCAGTTCGGTGCGGGCTGGCCGCTCCTTCGCACGATCGGCTCGCCGCTCGACTGATCCCTCGAGCGGCCGGGTCAGCCCTCGTCGTAGGGTCCCGGCTCGGGGATGGCCTCGCCAACGCAGTCGGTACGGAGGGGCAGCGGATCGGGTGGCCTGGGGTCGCGCGTGAAGTCGAACGCCGAGATCAGCGGCGTCGCCTCCCGGTCCCGGTCCGTCAGCTGCGTGAGGCCCCAGTTGTCCTCGATGAATCGCAGCACGCTCGAGAACTCGCCCAGCTCCGAGGTGACGAAGCCCTCCTTGGCGTAGGGCGAGATCACCAGGAGCGGGACGCGGATCCCGAACCCGAAGTCGTCCACCTGTGGCGGCGGCACATGGTCGTAGAAGCCGCCGTAGTCGTCCCACGTCAGGAAGATCGCCGTGTCCTCCCAGGAGGGGCTGTGCATCACCGCGTTCACGATCTCGGTCGTCCAGTTCTCGCCGTGGCACATGCTGTACTCGGGGTGATCCGAGAGCTCGAATCGAGGCGTCACCCAGGTCACCGGCGGCAGGAGCCCGTCCCTGGCCTGCTCGACGAAGTCGTCCACGGGGAAGATGTGCGTCTGCCACACCTCGGGATCGCTCCGGATGTGCTCCACGGCGTCGTAGGCCGACCAGATGTACCCGTTCTGCCACTGCGTCGCCGCGTAGTAGGCCCACGGGATGCCGGCCTCGGTGAGCAGGTCGCCCTCGGTGAGGAAGTCGAAGCACGGGGGAACCTTCTTCGCGACCCCTTCGCTGTCGTAGACGTTGACCCACGCCGACTCGAGGGAGTCGCATCCCCAGGCCTTGAAGAGCCCGGTCTCGCGATGGTGCTCGCGCAGGAGATCCTCGCCCTGCGGTGGGTTCTCGTGCGCGCCTCCCGATTGCGCCGCGATCGTGTACAGGTGGTTCGGGAATGACGGCCCTTGCGCGCTCGCGAAGAAGTTGTCTCCGAGCACGTACTCGCGGGCCCAGTGCCAGTAGTTCGGCAGGTCGCCGGGCGCGTACTGCACGTAGGCGTGCCGGTCCGCGGCCTTGCTGATCGTCGCGAACCCGTCCATCTTCCCGTCGTTCCACGCCTGCAGCGAGCACCAGTAACAGTGCTTGATGTCGGTCGGCAGCCGGTCGGGAGCCCGCAGGAGCGGCCTGGGCTCGCCCTGGTCCATGCCGACGCTGACCCCGTTCGCGCCGGGGAACAGCCCGTACATGTTGTCGAAGGTGCGGTTCTCCTTGATGACGAACACCACGTGCTTGATCGGCGTCGCCGTGTCGACCGACGAAGCGTCGAACGGCTCCGGCGCGGTGCCGTACTCGAGCGGCGGGACGGGGTCCCACTGGGGGAGGTCATCACCGCATGCGACGGCGACCAGCGCGGTGAGCGCGAAGAGCGAAGCGGCGAAACGGAGGACACGCACGGTCCGACACGGTACCGGAGCGGGAGCCGCGCCGCGTCGCGCGGGAAGATCAGACGGGCTGGAGCTCGAGCGCACCCTGGGTACGCATCTGCTCCCGCCAGTACTCCTGCCCCTCCTCGGGCAGCGTGGAGACCGGGTCGTAGTACGGGTACTCGCGCGAGAGGGCCTCGGGGTCGTCGTACTCGATCCCGGTCCGGTAGTTCTTCCGCCAGTACGTGATGCCCTTCACCCGGTCGTAGTTGCTGAGCATGTGCACCCAGCGCTTGCCGACGAACGGCACGTCGCAGACGAACCGCGGCGTGGCGAACCCCGGGAGGTACCCCATGATCGCCATCTGCAGGTCCTGCGTCTCCCAGATGGCGGTCCGCCAATGCTCCGCGTTCGGGATCATGTCGCACTGATAGAAGTAGTACGGGATCACCTTCGCGTGGTCGATGAGCATGAAGCAGAGCTCGAGGAGCTGCTGCGGCGTCGTGTTCACGCCCCGGAGGAGCACGCCCTGGTTCCGGACGTCCCGGAAGCCCATGTCGAGCAGGTGGCGCACGGCCCTCGCGAACAGCGGCGTCACCTGCTGGGCGCTGTTCACGTGCGTGTGCACCGCCACCTCGATGCCGCGCTCGTGGGCGCGCTTCGCGATCGCCGCGTAGCCCTCGAGGACCTCGTCCTGCAGGAAGTGCTGCGGGAGCCCCATCAGGCCCTTCGTCGCCAGGCGGACGTCGCGGATGTTCGGGATCTCGAAGAGCTCGAACAGCCAGTCGCGCAGTCGGGCGACCGGTACGTTCGCCACGTCGCCGCCCGAGACGACGACGTCACGGACCGACGGCGTGCGTCGCAGGTACTCGAGCATCGCGCCCCAGCGCTCCTGCTGCTTCAGCTCGAACTTGTACTTCAGGACCTGCAAGGTGTCGTTGCCGACCAGGTCCATCCGCGTGCAGTGCCCGCAGTACTGGGGGCACGTCGGGATCATCTCGGCGAGCACCTTCGTCGGGTACCGGTGCGTGAGTCCCTCGACGGCCCACATGTCGGCCTCGTGCAGCGAGTCGCGCGACGCCATCGGGTGGCTCGGGAACTCGGTCTCGCGGTCGCCGAGCGCGGGCGCCATGTAACGGCGGACCGGGTCGTGCCACAGGTCGGTGGTGTCCATCGTGTTGACCATCTGCGGCGGGATGAGCATGGACATCGTCGCGCGCTGCTGCTGGTCGCGCTCGATGTCCGCGTACAGGTCGTCGGTC
>DASTHN010000187.1:0-13671 GCA_035718185.1 Actinomycetota bacterium | reverse complement strand
GGCCGTTCGAGCAGGCCGGGTACGCGCGCGGGGTCGGTCTCGGGCTCGCGATCTCGAACTCGATCGCGCGGGTGCACGGTGCCCCGCTCGTGGTGCGCAGCGAGCCGGGGAAGGGAAGCAGGTTCGAGATGACCCTGCGCCTGGCCAGGCACGAACCTCCTGCGGCGATCGCCCCGCCCGCGCCCGTCCGCGCCGCAGGGTTGGGGACCTCGGTGCTCGTGGTGGAGGACGACCCTCGGACGTTGGAGCTCACGCTCGAGGTCCTCGGCTCGGCGGGGTACGTGGCGACCGGGGTCGCGACCGTGGCCGCAGCCCTCGAGAGCCTCCGCAGGTCGCGGCCGGATCTCGTGTTCCTCGACGTCAAGCTCGGCGACGAGGACGGCCTCGAGGTCGTCCGGCGCCTGCGCGCCGACCCGGCGAAGCGCGACATCCCCGTCGCGGGCTCCAGCGCGAGCATCAGCGACGCCGACGTGCAGCGGGCGAAGGAGGCCGGGTGCGACGCCTTCCTCGCCAAGCCGCTGACGCCCCAGGCCCTGATCGCCGGCATCGACGCGACCCTGGCCGCGAGGGGTCCGACGGTCGACCGATGATCCGAACGGGCCGGCTCCACCGCACATTGGGCAGGCCGACCGCCCCATCTGGGTCTCCCGTCGCCGCCCGAGGTACGCGAGGCTCCATCGCCGAGGGGTCGATCGGATGTCGAGCGCGGATGACGGATCGGGGCTCGTCCTCGTGGTGGACGACGACCGGGTGGCGCTCGACCTCGCGCTCGACGTCCTGGGCTCGGCCGGGTACCCGGTCTCCGGGGCGACCACCGTGGCCGAGGCCGTGGACGTCGCGCGCCGATCCAGACCCGACCTCGTGGTGCTCGACCTCAACCTCGATGAGGAGGATGGGCTCGAGCTGCTCCAACGCCTCCGCGACGACCCGGCGCTCCGTGCGGTCCCGGTGGTCGTGTGGAGCGCCAGCACGTCGCCGGAGGATCTGGACCGGGTCAGCGCCGCGGGCTGCGACGCGTTCCTAGCGAAGCCGCTCAGCCCGCAACGGTTCCTCGACGGCGTCGGCGCCTACGTGCGCCCGCCGCGGGAGGGGCGTCGCTGAACGCACGTCGCAGAGGACTGGCGGGTCCGGCCCGCCCCGCCGACGCGCTCAGCCGACGATCGTCGTCGTGCCGAGTTCGACGCGTGTCGCGGACCGGAGCGAGTTCGGGATCTCGGCGATCTCGTCCACGGAGCGCACGAGTTCCTCGAGCTCCTCGCGTGGGGCGTCGCCCTCGATCTCGACGTCGTACGCGATGCCGGTCGAGACGGGCGGCGACCCGTCGTACCCCCCGTCGGCGCGGACGACGACGCGGCGCAGGGCGATGTCGCGCTTGGCCGCCTCGCGGAACAGGTCGTTCGAGATGCAGCCCGCGACCGCCAGGTGGAGGAGCTGGCCGCCGTTGAACCCGAGCCCGCCGCCGCCGGACTCGGCCGGGCGGTCGACGACGAGCGTGAACGGACCGGCGGCGCCGAGCGCCGTGACGGCGCCGTCGACGTTGCGGACCTCGACCTCGTAGCCGCTCATCCGGGGCTCGATGGTACCCGTGCGCGTGCGGAAGGGTCGCTCAGCGACCGTAGAGGTCGCTGGCGGGGTCGAAGAACCCGCCCGCGGGGCGGGCGTGGACGTGCCAATGGTCGGGGATCCGACGGCGCTCGCGGTCCAGCCAGTAGCCCTCGTCGCCGTAGCGCTCGGCGGCGATCCGCTCGAGGTGGGTGAGGAGCATGGCCTCTTCGCGCGCGTCGGGCAGGCCATGCGTGCGCCAGACGATCATCGGGGTCGAGCAGACCAGGCAGTCGGCGACCCAGCACTCGTCGTCCTCGAAGTGCCATGCCGTGATGCGCTCGGCGCGGCAGAGCAGGCAGTCCTCGAGGGTCTCAGGCATCGAGCTCCACGGTATCGCCCGCACCGACCCCGTGCTCCGTGAACCATCCAGCGTTCGCCTCGGCGGCACCGAGGATCTGCCCGTCGGGGCCGTAGGTGGGGCAGGGCTCGGCGGTGCACGGCTCCATGTCGAACAGCGCGACGATCCGCCGGCCCTCGTCCCAGAACGCGATCTGCAGCGGGATCAGCGTGTCCTTCATCCAGAAGTCGACGTTCACGGGCCGGTCCCAGACGAACGCCATCCCGGCGTCGGCGGGCAGCGACGTCCGGTTCGAGAGGCCCTCGGCGCGCTCGTCCGACGCGTCCGCGACCTCGACGCGCAGGGTAACCTCGCCCTCGCCCGTCCGGATCGTGAGCGGGACGCGCCCGTCGCCGCTCGAGGGCGCGTCGGAGCCGCACGCGGCGAGGAGCAACGCGAGGAGCAGGAGGGCGAGGCGGCGCACGGTCCCATGGTCCCACGACCCCGCCCGGTCGCTATCATGGCCGAGCCGCCGGAGTAGCTCAGTCGGCAGAGCACCTCCATGGTAAGGAGGGGGTCAGGGGTTCGAGTCCCCTCTCCGGCTCGACGCGAACCCACCGCCTTCGGCGGCGACGAGCCGTGCGCTCGGAACTCAGAGACCGAAGGACTAGTGCCAGAACAGGTCGAAGACGCGGCGCGCGTCGTTCTCGCGCTCGTACGCGCGGACGCAGAGGTCGGGCCGGCGCCGCATCTGGGCGGCGCTCTGGTGGGTGGCCTCGACGAGGACGACGCGGTCGGCGCGGTCGAGGATCACGACGGTCGGGTCATCCTCCGCGACGGCATCGGCCTCCTCGCCGTAGACGACCACGAACCGCTGCTGGTCGAGGTGGCTCTGCATGCTGTAGTCGAGTATGGGCGGGCTCGGACCTACGGTCGATAGCCCATCCGGGGCTTCTCGCGCCCGCGGCGGGTTAGGTCGAAGGATGGCGTGACGCGGGCTTGCCGTTTCCGATACAAGCGTATAGCCTCCGATACATGAGTATGGTTTCCGAGTCGGATCGGCCGCTCGAGGACCTGACCGCGCGGGCGCGGATCCGGGACGCCGCCCTCGGGCAGTTCGCCGAGCACGGGTTCACCGGGGCCACGATCCGGGGCATCGCCGAGGCCGCCGGTGTTTCGCCGGGCCTGGTGCAGCACCACTTCGGCTCGAAGGACGAGCTCCGGCGCGCGTGCGACGAGGCCGTGCTCGAGCTCGTGCGCCGGAAGATCACGGCGACGCGGACCGGCGAGATCACCCAGCCGGGCTTCGTCGCCGCCCTGTACGCCGCGGCCGCGCCGGTGGTCCGGTACCTCGCGAGGGTCGTCGTCGACGGGTCCGGCGCGGGCGCCACCCTCGTGGACGAGCTCGTCGAGGGCACCGAGGAGTACCTGAGCGCGAACTGGCCCGAGCGCTTCCCGGCGGGATCCCAGCGCTCCCGCGACGCCGCGGCCGTCCTGGTGGCGCAGAGCGCCGGGACGCTGGTGCTGCACGAGCACGTCGCCCGGCTGATGGACCTGGAGCCGTGGGCGGACATCACGTCGCCGAGGATCGGGCTCGCGCAGCTCGACGTCTACGAGGCGGTCGGCGGGTTGGTGGCCTCCGGGTTCGGCGATCGGATCCGCGAGGCCGTCGCGGCGCGCGGTTCGGACGGACGAGGCGAGGGGAAGGGTTGATGGAGACCGCGATCAGAACGGAGAACCTGTCCAAGAGCTTCGGCTCGACCCAGGCGCTCGTCGACCTGAACCTCGAGGTGCCGACGGGGGAGGTCCTCGGGTACCTGGGCCCGAACGGCGCGGGGAAGACCACGACGATCCGTCTGCTGCTCGGGCTGATCCGCGCGACCCGCGGACGCGCCGAGGTCTTCGGCATCGACTGTCAGGCCGATCCCGTTCTGGCCCATCGCCGGATCGCGTACGTGCCGGGGGAGGCGAGCCTGTGGCCGTCGCTCACGGGCGAGGAGACGCTGCACCTCCTCGGGCGCGTGCAGGGCACCGTCGACACCGCCTACCGCGACCTGCTCGTCGAGCGCTTCGAGCTGGACCCCACAAAGAAGGTACGGGCGTACTCGAAGGGCAACCGCCAGAAGCTGATCCTGATCGCGGGCCTCATGACGCGGGCCGACCTCCTGCTCCTGGACGAGCCGACGAGCGGCCTGGACCCGCTGATGGAGCGGGCCTTCCGCGAGTGCGTGGCGGAGTCGCGCGAGCGCGAGCAGACCATCTTCCTGTCGTCGCACATCCTGTCCGAGGTGGAGGCGCTCTGCGACCGCGTCGCGATCCTGCGCGCCGGGCACCTCGCCGAGGTCGGCACGCTCGAGCAGATGCGCCACCTGTCGGCGCTGCAGGTCGAGGCCGAGCTCGACGGCGCGGTGCCGGACCTGTCGAGCGTGGCCGGCGTGAGCGCTTTGGAGGTGGACGGGAACCGGATCCGGTGTCAGGTGACGGGTCCGATCGAGCCCCTGCTCGCCGTCCTGGCGGGGGCCGGGGTCCGGCACCTCGTGAGCCGGGAGCCGTCGCTCGAGGAGCTGTTCCTCGCGCACTACGGAGGGGACGGCTCGGAGGGGGTCTCCGAGGATGCGGTGGCGTAAGCGCCGAGACGTCTACGGCGACCGCCGCGCCTCGCGGGTCGTGGCCGTGACCACGGCCAAGCGGGCCGCTCGCCAGGGCGCCCTGTGGGGACTGGTCTTCGGTGCGACGATCGCCACCTCGGCGTCGGCCTACGCCGGGCTGTTCCCCTCGGCCGCCTCGCGCGTGGAGATGGCGCGCTCGTTCGAGGGCAACGCGGCGTGGGCCGCGCTGTTCGGTCCGCTGCGCCGGCTGGACACGGTGGCCGGCTACACGGCCTACAAGTCCGGCATGACGGTGATCATCCTCGGGGCGATCTGGGGCCTGCTGATCGCGACGAAGTCGCTGCGCGGCGAGGAGGACGCCGGCCGCTGGGAGCTGTTCCTGTCGGGGCAGACCACGCGCGCCCGGGCGGCCGTGCAGGCGGCGATCGGGCTCGGCGCGGGGCTCGTCGCCCTGTGGGTGCCGACGGCTTTGCTGACCGCCGGGGCGGGTGCGTCCGCCGACGTCGGGATCGGCGCCGGGGCGGCGCTGTTCTTCGTGACCGCGCTCCTCGCGCCGGCCGCGATGTTCATGGCCATCGGGATGCTCGTCGGCCAGCTCGCGGCGACCCGGCGCGACGCGAACCTGATCGGCGGGGGGGTCCTGGCCGCCTCGTACCTGATCCGGATGGCCGCGGACTCGGACCCCGGCCTGACCTGGCTCCGGTGGGCGAGCCCGCTCGGCTGGGTCGAGCAGATGCATCCGCTGACCGGGTCGACGCCGGTGGGATTCGTGCCCGCGGTCGTGCTGGTGGCCGTCCTCGTCGTCGTCTCGATCCGGATCGCCGCCCAGCGGGATCTGGGCGCGAGTGCCCTCGCCAGCCGGGACACCTCGAGGCCCCGGACGATGCTGCTCGGCGGGCAGGCCGGGCTGACGATCCGTCTGACACGCCCGGTGATCGCCGCGTGGGTCCTGGCGCTCATCGTGTGCGGCCTGGTCTTCGGTCTCGTCGCGCAGGCCGCCGGGACGGCGATCCGCGGCGCCGAGGGCCTCGAGCAGGCGATCCAGCGGCTCGGGGCGACCACCTCGGGTGCGGCCTCGTACCTGGGCTTCGTGTTCGTGGTCGCGGCCGGTCTGATGGCGGTCGCCGTGGCCGGCCAGGTGGCGGCGACGAGGAACGAGGAGGCCGCGGGACACCTGGACAACCTGCTGGTCCGCCCGGTCGCACGGTGGCGGTGGCTCACGTTCCGGCTGGCGGTCGCGCTCGGGCTCGTCGTGATCGCGAGCCTGCTCGCCGGGTTCGCCGCGTGGCTCGGGGCGGTCAGCCAGCACGCCGACGTGAGCCTCGGCAGGCTGCTGCAGGCCGGCCTGAACGTCGTGCCGCCGGCGGTGTTCGTGCTCGGCGTCGGCGGCCTCGTGTTCGGGCTGTGGCCGCGCGCGGCGATCGGCGTGGCCTACGGCCTGGTCGTATGGTCCTTCATCGTCGAATCGATCGCCGCCGCCTTCGACTCGAACCACTGGCTTCGCGACACGTCGCCGCTCACGCACATCGCGCCGGTCCCGGCCGCCGACCCCAACTGGGCGGCCGCGGTGTGGCTGGTCGCGCTCGGCCTGCTGCTGGCGGCGGCGGGGGTGGCGGCGTTCGGGCGGCGGGACCTGGTCGGCGCCTGACCGCCGCGAGCGTCCGCGTCGGTAGGAGGTGCGAGGCTGCCCCTCGTGGCGAACGAGGGCACGATCCTGCACGCCGACGTCGATTCCTTCTATGCATCGGTCGAGCAGCGGGACGACCCGCGTCTTCGCGGCCGCCCCGTGATCGTGGGCGCCGGCGTCGTCCTCGCGGCCAGCTACGAGGCCAAGGCGTACGGGATCCACGCGCCGATGGGCGGGGCGCAGGCGCGCCGGCTGTGCCCGAAGGCGATCGTCGTGCGTCCCCGGATGGAGGCCTACAGCCAGGCGAGCAAGGCGATGTTCGAGGTGTTCGACGACACCACGCCGTTCGTCGAGGCCCTCTCGATCGACGAGGCGTTCCTCGACGTCGGCGGGCTCCGGCTGATCTCGGGCACGCCGAGCGAGATCGCCGCGCGGCTCCGGCGCGACGTGCGCGAGCGGGTTGGCCTGCCGATCTCGGTCGGGGTGGCCAGGACGAAGTTCCTCGCGAAGGTCGCGAGCGCGGTCGCGAAGCCCGACGGGCTGCTCGTCGTGCCGACCGACGCCGAGCTCGGGTTCCTGCACCCGCTCCCGGTCGAGCGCCTGTGGGGCGTAGGACCGGTCACCGCGACGAAGCTCCGCGAGATGGGCATCACGACGGTGG
The DNA here is from genome assembly GCA_035718185.1 of Actinomycetota bacterium. Lineage (GTDB taxonomy): Bacteria > Actinomycetota > UBA4738 > UBA4738 > HRBIN12 > HRBIN12. Next base: position 6,892 of record DASTHN010000187.1, on the reverse strand, counting down.
GGGAGGTGGCGCGGCTCGGGGAGGCGTCGCTCGTGCGGATGCTCGGCCGGGCGGCCGGTCGTCACATCCACGCCCTTTCGCACAACCGCGACCCCCGGCCCGTCCAGGTCGGCCGGCGCCGACGCTCGATCGGGACCCAGCGGGCGCTCGGCCGGCGGCGCAGGTCGCCCGAGGAGCTCGACGCCGATCTGCTCGCGCTGGTGGACCAGCTCTCGCGGCGGTTGCGCAAGGCGCACCGCGTGTGTCGGACGGTCATCCTGCGGCTGCGGTTCGGCGACTTCTCGCGTGCGACGCGATCCCACACGTTGCACGAGGCGACGGCGAGCACGCAGATGCTCCACGCGACCGCCCGGGACCTCCTCGTCGCCGCGATGCCGACGATCCGGGCCCAGGGCATCACCCTGATCGGGCTGACCTTCACGAACCTGCACGACGACCGGGCGATCCAGCTGGCGCTGCCGTTCGACCGCCCGCTCGCCGGGTCGATCGACGCCGCGGTGGACGAGGTCCGCGGCCGGTTCGGGTCGACGGCGGTCACGAGGGCCGTGCTCCTCGGCCGCGGTCAAGGGGTCTCGGTGCCGCTCCTGCCCGACTGACCGATCGAGCAGGCCGGCGGGCGGGGGGCGCGCACCCGACCGGGTCGACTAGAGTTGGACGCCATGCCGGGCGTCCCGATCCCCGAGGCGGCGCGAGCGCTCCTCGAGAGCGACGCGGTGGCGCACGTGGTCACCCTGAACGAGGACGGGAGCCCCCAGGTCACGGCGGCGTGGGTCGGGGTCGAGGGGGACGAGATCGTCCTCGCGACGATCCCCGATCAGCGCAAGCTCCGGAACCTCCGTCGGGACCCCCGCGTGGCGCTCTCGATCCCGTCGACGAGCGTGAACGACTGGGGCCTGCTCGAGTACCTGGTCGTGTACGGGACGGCGCGGGTGACCGAGGGCGGGGCGCCGGAGGTCCTCCAGCGCCTGGCGCACACGTACCTCGGGCCGGACGTCACGTTCCCGCCGATGCCGGACCCCCCGCCGGGGTTCGTCACCAGGATCACGCCGGGGCGCTTCGGCGGCGTCGGCCCCTGGAACCCGCCGATCTGATCGGAGGTCGCCGATGAAGCGGATCGTCACCACGCTCGCCGTGCTCGTCATCTCGGTCGCCGTCGCACCGACCGCGAACGCTGCGTTCCCCGGCACGAACGGGGACATCGTCTTCGCCCGGGACGGCGACCCCTGGCTCCTAGATCCGGGGACCGGTGACATGACGCGCCTCGGGCGGACGCGCGCCCGGGAGGGGCTCCTGGACTGGAGCGCCGATGGGACGAAGCTCGCGTACACGCGGTGCACCGGCGGCGAGTTCGGCAATTGCGACATCTGGGTGATGGACGCGGACGGCTCGGATCGGACCCGGCTCACGACCACCACGGTCGCGCAGGAGACCTGGCCGACGTGGTCGCCGGACGGGGCGCAGATCGCCTTCACGTCGAACGAGCTCGACACCTTCCAGGACATCTGGGTGATGGATGCGAACGGCGCCAACCCGACCCGGCTCACGGTCAACACCGGGGTCTTCGATGCGTTCCCGGAGTGGTCGCCGGACGGGACGCAGATCGCGTTCACGAGCGACTCGATGGACCTCGACGACATCTGGCTCATGGATGCCGACGGTCAGAACCCCGTCCGGCTCACGACGGGCCCGAAGGTCGACGAGCGTCCGGACTGGTCCCCCGACGGGCTGCAGCTGGTCTTCTCGCGGAACGGGAGGGAGATCTTCAAGGTCGATGCCGACGGCACCGACCTCGCGCAGCTCACCGACAACCGATGGGTCGAGACCGCCCCGGCGTTCTCGCCGAACGGCAAGAGGATCGTCTTCATGCGTGAGTCCCGCGACGGCCGGTTCGGCGTCTGGACGATGCTCGCCGGCGGCACCAAGCCGACGCGGAGGACGACCGGGATCTTCGACTCCTTCCCCGACTGGCAGTCGACCTGATCCCCCGCATCGGGCGCTCGGGGTCAGTGCTCCGGGGACCTGGGCGCGAGGGTAGCCGGAGGCGATCGGCCCCGTCGGATGTATCGAGTGCGGATGAACGGGGCGGGTCCCGATCCGGGACGGACGTTCGGCCCCGAGCCACCGTTCGACGCCTCTGCTATCGTCCGGCGCCGTGGATATCGCCGCCATCGCCGACTACTTGGGGGTCACCCGCCAGCGCGTCTACCAGCTCGCGCCGACCCCGGACTTCCCCGCCCCGGTCGAGGACGTGGTCTCTCGCGAGTGGGACCCGGCCGAGATCGAGGCCTGGGCTCAGCGCGCATGGTGGCACACGAAGCCCTGGCGCCAGCCTCCTCACGACCCCGTCGACCATCGACGCTGAGCGGGAAGCGGCACGTCGCCGTAGCCGTTGCAGCGCGCCTCGGCGACGCGCAGCTCGAACAGCACGTATCGGTCGGTCGGGTCGTAGCTGGCCGCCTCCGCGACGGTCGCCCGAACGGCGGGATCCTCGACCGGTACGCCCTCACCGCTGACCGAGAACTCGCCGCCCGTGCCCTCGGTGTTCGGGACGCCGTTGTGGAGGGCGAACCGTGCGCGCTCGCGCAGGTCGCGTCCCTTCGGCGAGGTCGGCTCCATGAACACGAACAGCCCGCCACCCGCAAGGATCGGCGTCACCGGGTGCACGCGGGGTGACCCGTCGCGCCGGACGGTGGCCAGGTAGGCGGGGGGAGCCAGCAGCAGCCCCGCGCCGAACGCCGCCAGCTCGGGCTCGACGTCCGCGAACCCACCCCACGTGACGGTTCGTGTTCCCATCGGTTCGCCTCCTCGGCTCAGCTCACCATCCTGACGCACCGGGATCCTGCATGGGACGAACGGGCGATCACGGCCGCGCTCGTCGGGATTGCCATCGGCATGTCGCTCGTGGTCTTCTTCTTCCTTCCCAAGTAGGGAGGACGAGCCCGGGCTCAGCGCATATCTGTTACACGACCGTCGGACCGCAGACCCAACCCGCCATCGCGAAGGGTGGATGGTCGCACCCACTCGCGAAGCGACGGCCCGGTGACCGACGGTAGGTGGCCGGCCGGGCGAGGACGAGGGGGAACGATGAGCGTCATCGATGAGCAGGGCGGGGGGAGACCGTCGAGCTCAACGCCGAAGCCATCGGCCGTCGCCATCTTGCAGGGGATCCGCCCCTACGACCGGACCTGGCTGACGCGGGACATCGTCGCCGGCATCACGCTCGCGGCGCTCGCGATCCCGGAGGTGATGGGCTACACGAAGATCGCGGGCACGCCGGTCATCACCGGGCTCTACACGATCCTGCTGCCGGTGATCGCCTTCGCCGTCCTCGGCTCTTCGCGGCACCTCGTGGTCGGCGGCGATTCGGCGACCGCGGCGATCATGTACGCGGGGATCGCCGGGCTCGGGATCTCGGGTCTCAAGCCGAGCTCGCCCGAGTGGCTCGCCCTGGCGAGCCTCAGCGCTCTCATCGCCGGCATCCTGCTCATGCTCGCGCGGATCGTGCGCTTGGGGTTCCTCGCCGACTTCATATCCCGGACCGTCCTGATCGGCTTCCTGACCGGGGTCGGGATCCAGGTCGCGGCCGGCCAGGTCGCTGGGATGCTCGGCCTGGCGGAACCCAAGGTCGACCTGGACGCGTTGAGCGGCACCCTCATCAAGCTCTGGGACACGCTCACGGAGATCGATCAGACCTCCCTCGCGACGCTGGCCGTCTCGCTCTCGGTACTCGCGACGCTGATCGTGTTCGAGCGGTGGATCAAGGCGATCCCGGGCGGCCTGGTCGCCGTCGTCGGGGCCATCGCCGTGAGCTGGGCCCTCGATCTGCAGGACCACGGGGTCTCGATCCTCGGGCCGGTGCCGAGTGGTCTGCCGCATCTGGGCCTGCCGAGCGGTGTCGGATGGAGCGACGTCACCGCGCTGCTCGCGACCGCGGTCTCGATGTTCCTCGTGATCCTGGCCCAGAGCGCCGCGACATCGCGCGCCTACGCCGTCAAGTACCAGGAGCGCTTCGTCGAGAACAACGACCTGGTCGGCCTGGGGATCGCGAACCTCGCGGCGGGCCTCAGCAGCACGTTCGTCGTCAACGGGAGTCCGACGAAGACCGAGATGGTCGACGAGGCGAAGAGTCACACCCAGGTGGCCCAGCTGACGACCGCCGCGACGGTCGCGATCGTGTTGCTGTTCCTCACCAAGCCGCTCCAGTACATGCCCAGCGCGGTGCTCGCGGCGGTCGTGTTCCTGATCGGGCTCAAGCTGGTCGACATCGCGAACATGCGCGCCATCTGGCGGCTGCGCCGCGACGAGTTCTGGGTCGCGGCGCTCACCGCCGCCGTCGTGGTCGGCATCGGCGTGGAGCAAGGGATCATCCTGGCGATCGTGCTGTCCCTGATCCTGCACGTGAAACGGCACTACTCGACGAGGGACTCGGTGGTCGCCTGGGATCAGCAGGGCCGGCCCGAGGAGAGGCCCCCGACCTCCGGAGCTCAGAGTGAGCCCGGTCTGGTCGTCTACCGGTTCGCGGTCGGTGTCTTCTACGCGAACGCGGCGCGGCTGATGGAGGAGGCGATGGCCCTCGTCGACGTGCCCGAACGGCCACGCTGGTTCGTGCTGCTCGCCGACGCGATCGACGACATCGACTACACGGGCGGGAAGACCTTGGTCGAGCTCGCCGACCAGCTGGCCGAGCGCGGCGTCGTCTTCGGTGTGGCCGCCGTAAGCGACCATGTCGGGGAAGAGCTCGACCGTTTCGGGGTGACGCAGCGGATCGGCCGGGAGCACGTGTTCCGCACGCTCGCCGACGTCCGCGAGGCCTTCCACAGGGCGGTGGGGGACGGAGCAAGGTGACAGGCTCGAAGCAGGATCCGGCGGGCATGGCCGCACCGAAGCCGATCCGCCATCTCGCCCCCGAGGAGCGAGCGGCGCGCGGGAAGGCCGCTCGGAGCAAGGTGCCGCGCTCGAGCCATGCCGGCTGGGACCCTCCGACGGGTCGGGCGGATCCGATCTCGCTGCTCGAGGGACAGGCGGCGACCCGGGAACCGGACCTGGTGCCGATCCGCTACGGGCGGATGCTCGCGTCGCCGTTCGCGTTCTACCGGGGCGCGGCCCTCATCATGGCGACGGACCTTTCGGTGACGCCTCGATCGGGCCTTACGGTGCAGGCCTGTGGCGACGCGCACCTGTCCAACTTCGGACTGTTCGGCTCGCCCGAGCGGGAGCTCCTGTTCGACATCAACGATTTCGACGAGACGCACCCCGGGCCCTGGGAATGGGACGTGAAGCGCCTGTCCGCGAGCCTTGCCATCGCGGGACGGAACAACGGCTTCTCGGACAAGGAGCGCGCCTCGGTCGTCCGCGAGGCCGTCGGCAGCTATCGGATCACGATGGCTGCCTTCGCAGGGATGGGGAACCTCGAGGTCTGGTACGCGCGCGCGGCCGTGCAGGAGGGGCTGCCGAGGCTCCAGGCCCAGCTCGACAAGAAGAGCTTCCGTCAAGCGGAGAAGGTCGTCGAGAAGGCCAGGACGAAGGACAGCATGCAGGCGCTCACGAAGCTGACCCAGGTGGTGGACGGCGACCGCCGGATCATCAGCGATCCACCCCTCGTGGTCCCGATCGAGGAACTGCTCCCATCTGAACCGGCGACCCGGTTCCACGAGACCATCGCCGAGCTCATCCGTTCGTATCGTCGAAGCCTGCAGCCGGATCGCCGACACCTGCTGGAGGACTTCCGATTCGTCCATCTCGCTCGCAAGGTGGTCGGCGTCGGCAGCGTCGGAACGCGTGCGTTCATCGCGTTGATGCTCGGGCGCGACACCGAGGATCCGCTGTTCCTGCAGGCCAAGGAGGCACAGCCCTCGGTCCTCCAGGGGCTCGCCGGCAAGACGCGGTACACGAACCAGGGACAGCGTGTGGTCGAAGGACAGCGGCTCATGCAGGCGGCGAGCGACGTCTTCCTTGGATGGGAGCGCGTCACGGGGGTGGACGGTGTGCGTCGCGACTTCTACCTCCGACAACTGCGCGACTGGAAGGGCTCCTGGCCTCCGGAGATCATGTCGCCCCAGGCGATGGAGATCTTCGGCCGACTCTGCGCGTGGACCCTTGCGCGGGCCCATGCCAGATCCGGTGATCGGGTCGCGATCGCCAGCTACCTGGGCAGCTCGGACAGCTTCGACCGAGCGGTCGCGGGGTTCGCCGAGGCCTACGCTGATCAGAACGAGCGGGACTACGCCGCCCTTAAGCTGGCGGTCGAGACCGGTCGGATCACGGCGGAGACTGGGGTCTGATCCCGCTCGCCAGCCCGGGCTCGGTGTCCGCGAACCCACTCCACGGATCGGGCTCCCATCGCTCGCCTCCTTGCGCTCGTCCTACCATCGTGACGCACCGGAGCCGCGGACGTGACGACCAGACGGATCATCGCGGCGTCGGCGCCGAGCGAGAGCCGCTACCGGCTCACGTGGCGTGCCCGAGCGCTGGCTACGCGGCACGAGCCGCCCTGGCGGAACACGTGATCTCCGAGGTCCGCCTCGGGCCACGTGAATGCCGTGTAGCGGGGTTCGCCGGCTTGCGCCTCGCCGGCGTCGGCGCCGACGACGATGCAGTAGCCGTTCGCGAACGCCCCGGCGAGATCGACCTGAGCGCCCGGCCGCACGCTCGCGCCGGCCGAGAGCAGCGCCGCCAGGCTGTCCGGGTAGGTTCCCCTGCGTCGCTGGTAACGCTCGGCGGCTCCGAGGAGAGCCCATCCCGTGTCGTACGCGGCTCGGTTCGTCCGTGCCCCGGCGTTGCGCTCGACCCCGTCGAAGAAGGTGACGAGGAGGGCGCCGAACAGGAGGGCACCGGCGACGATGCCCACGAGCGCGATGGCGCCGAGCCCCGGACGCTCCGGTGCCGACGGGTC
>DASTHN010000186.1:0-49235 GCA_035718185.1 Actinomycetota bacterium | reverse complement strand
ATCAGGCGTCCTTCTGGATGACGTCGAAGACGTTGCCGCCGGGGTCGACGAGCGTGACGAAGTCCTCCTCCGGCTCCGGCGTCCTCGGGAACCGCTCCGCGCCGAGACCCAGGAGTCGCTCCACCTCGGTCTCGCGCTCGGATGTGTACAGGTCGAGGTGGAGCCGGTTCTTGCCCGCGCGGGGCTCGGGCACGACCTGGAGCGAAACGTTCACGCCTCGGCCCTCGGGGTCGCGGAGGACCGCCCAGCCCTGCTCCGGCTCCTCCCTCGGCTCGTAGCCGAGCGCGCGGCACCAGAAGGACAGCATGGCCTCGAACTCGTTGGCGGTGCAGTCGATGACGACCGAGCCGACACGGATCTCACCCACGGAGCCCCCACCTCGCGCCCCACGCTTCCCGCAACCGTATCCGAGGTCGCGATCCGGTGGGTGCAGGTTGGCGTGGAACGGCCGTCGGGCCAGCTGGCCTGCTGGACGTGTCCCGACAGGCGGGTCAGGATGGCGGCCGTGGCGGACTCGGACGCTCCGTACTACCGGCGGGACCTTGCCCTGATCCATCACCGCGGCTTCGGATTCCATGCGGACGCCTGCGCCCCGGGCATCCTGGAGCTCCTGGAGCCGGTGCGCGAGCGGAGCGGCCTCGTGGTCGAGCTCGGCTGCGGCAGCGGCCTGCTCACGCGATACCTCCTCGACGCCGGGCACCGGGTCCTCGCGACGGACGCATCTCCCGCGATGCTCGAGCTCGCGCGTGGCGTCGTCGGGGATGCCGAGGGGATCGCCCTGCTCGTCCTCCCCGACGATCCGATCCCGCGAGCCGACGCGATCGTCTCCGTCGGCCATGTCCTCAACTACCTCCCGAGCAAAGACGCGATCGACAGCGCGCTCGTCGGGGTCGCGGACGCGCTCCTGCCGGAGGGTGTGTTGGCGCTCGACCTCTGCGACCTGGCGTACGGGGAAGCCCGTCGGGAGGCCGGGAGCATGGGGTGGGCGGACGAGGACTGGGCGATCGTCACCCGGGTCTCCCTGCCGACCCCGGACCGGTTCGTGCGGCAGATGGCGACGTTCGTCCGCAACGACGATGGATCCTGGCGTCGCGACGACGAGCGGCACGACAACATCCTGATCGACACGGCCGCGGTCCCCGCGTTGCTCGCGGAGCACGGCGTGGAGGCGTCCGTGCGGTCCTCGTTCGGCTCTGAGGATCTTCCCGTCGGGCTCCGGGCGATCGTCGGGCGGAGGCCCTCTGATCGCGCGCTCGAGGTGACATGAACCGTCCGCGGTGATCCAGACGAGCGCCGCGGTTGCCCATCCCTCCGGCGTGGCCTGCTAGCGTTGCCGCCCATGATCGGATCGATCCTGGAAGACGCCTTCGCGCACCACATCTGGGCGACCGTGCGCGTCATCGACGCGTGCCTGCCGCTCGACCCGGAGCAGATGCAGACCGCGGTCCCGGGGACCTACGGCTCGATCCTCGACACGGTGCGGCATCTCGTGGGATCGGACCGCTGGTACCTGTTCACGATGAACGGAGACCGAGCGATGTTCATCGACGAGGACCACATGGACCTCGGGGAGCTCCGTGCGGCGGCCGAGGCAGGCGGCGACGCCTGGTCGAGCCTCCTCGCACAGGACCTGGACCCGGACACCGTCCTGACCGAGGTCGACGAGGACGACGGGTACCGCAAGGACGCCACGATCGGGGTCCGACTCGCGCAGGCGCTCCACCACGGTACGGACCATCGGAGCCAGGTCTGCACCGCCCTCACGGCGCTCGGCGTGGAGCCCCCGGGGGTCGACGTGTGGAACTTCGGGCTCGAGAGCGGCCGGGTGGTGGAGTTCCCGCCCACCTCCTGAGACCCTCGACCCCGTCGCCTGCGCGCTACTGGTGCTCGATCGGCTCTCGCGCCCGTGCGCGCCGGGCCATCTCTTCGAGCACCCGCAGCCCGACGGTCGGCTCCTTCAGCAGGAGCTGTCGGAACGACGGCCGAGGGATCTTGATCGCGGAGACGCGCGTCACGGCCACCACGGTCGCCGTGCGCGGACCGCCGTCGAGGAGCGCCATCTCGCCGAAGAAGTCCCCGGGCCCCAGACGGGCGATCGCTCGACCGGTCGGCACCACGGACCGGTACACCTTGGCCGTCCCGTCGACGACCAGGTAGAAGCAGTCGCCGCGCACGCCCCGTTCCACGATGGTCCGGCCGGGTGCGAACGCCACCTGCTTGGCGAGCCCGGCGATGCGTCGGACGTCGCGCTTGGAGAGTCCCGAGAACAGGGGCACGCCCTGGAGCATCGACACGGTCTTGCGCGGGATCCGTTCCCTGAGGCCCACCTCGCCCCGCTGGATCCTCCGGACGACGCTGCCGGTGATCATCGTCTCTGGTGTGACCACGTGAGTCCTCCCTCCCGGGTCGACCGCGGCCGACGCTCGATCGTGGTCCCCACGCGTCGGCGATGCCTCGGACGCTGGGTAGGGTAGCGCGATGACGTTCACCTACCGATGGGTCTGAGACGCGCGACCGGTCTACCCGAGAACACGCTCACGGGAAGGAGCCGAGGTATGCGCAAGCTGGTGCTGATCGAGTTCCTGTCGCTGGACGGCGTGATGCAGGCGCCGGGGGATCCCAACGAGGACACCGAGGGCGGGTTCCGGCACGGTGGATGGCAGATCCCCTTCATGGACGACGTGTTCATGGCCGCGGCCGGCGAGGGCATGGCCGAGACGGACGCCCACCTGTTCGGAAGGAAGACCTACCAGATCATGGCCGCCTACTGGCCGACGGCCCCGGCGGACGATCCGTTCGCCCAGCACCTGAACTCGATCGAGAAATACGTCGCCTCGCGGACGCTCGAGCGCGTCGAGTGGCGGAACACGACGCTGATCGAGGGCGACGTGGTGCAGGCCGTGCGGGACCTGAAGGAGCGGCCGGGCAAGAACATCGCCGTGCTCGGGAGCGGCGACCTGGCACAGACGCTGATGGCGAACGACCTGGTCGACGTGTACTCGCTGTCGGTCGTCCCGATCGTCCTCGGCAGCGGAAAGCGGCTGTTCCGGGACTCGGATCGCGTGAGGAGGCTCCGCCTCGTCGACTCGAAGCCGACCACGACCGGCGGACTGATGCTCACCTACGAGCCGGCGAGGTAGGGACGGCGCGGCAGGAACCGCCCGCGCCCGGCCTCGACCTGTGCGGGCTCGCCGTCGCGCGCCACCACGGTGCCGCGCGAGATCGTGAGCCCCGGCCAGCCCGACTCGGCCCGCGCCGGCGAAGTCGATGACGGTCGTCGTGCCACCGCACGCGGCCGCGATCGTCCCGCTCCGGAAGTCGTCGGCCGAGCGCAGGGCGCCGACCGGCAGGTCGAAGTGCGTGTGCACGTCGATCGCTCCGGGGAGCACGAGCGCGCCGCCGGCGTCGATAACGTCGTGGCCCGTGCGGTCCAGGTCCGGGGCGACGGCGGCGATCGTCTCGCCGTGCCAGGAGCACGTCCGCCGCAAGGCTCCCGCCCGGGTTCACGACCGTCCCGCCCCGCACGAGCAGCACCGGATCCCTCCTCGGCTCGAGGTCCTATCATCGTAGGTTGAGCGCTGTTGCAACGTCCGACGCTGGCTCGTGGGATGACGGACGCCTCCGTGCTCGAGCGGACCGTTGGACGGTTCCGGGAGGCGCAGGTCGCGCTCCCCACCTTCGGCGAGCTGGCCGATCCGACCACGATCCCCGAGCGCGTCAACCGCGCCCTCGAGGGCGTGGACCCGGACGCGGCGCACCCGCTGAACCTCTTCCGGGTCCACTGGTACAACGGCTCCGACCGGCGGGGACGCGTCCCCATCCCCGAGCACGTCGTCCTGCCGAGCGCGCTCACGGGCGTCGAGGCCCGCATCGTGGTCGCGCTGGGCGACCGGTTCCCGATGATCGGGGCCCACAAGGTCCTCGCCGCCTACGCCTGCCTGGTGCCCGAGATCGTGGCGGGCGCGTTCGACCCGACCACGCACCGGGCGGTGTGGCCCTCGACCGGCAACTACTGCCGGGGCGGGGTGGCGATCAGCCGGATCATGGGGTGCCGCGGCGTCGCCGTCCTGCCCGAGGGCATGAGCCGTGAGCGCTTCGAGTGGCTCGAGCGCTGGGTCACCGACCCCGCCGACATCATCCGGACGCCCGGTGTCGAGAGCAACGTCAAGGAGATCTACGACGAGTGCCGGCGCCTGGCGAAGGACCCGACGAACGCGATCCTGAACCAGTTCTCCGAGTACCCGAACCACCTCGTCCATGAGATGGTCACCGGGCCGGCGCTGGCCCACGTCTTCGACGCGATGGTCGAGCGCGAGCCGGGGCTGCGGCTGCGCGCGTTCGTCTCGGCCACCGGATCGGCCGGGACGATCGCGGCCGGCGACCACCTGAAGGAACGGTTCGGAACGGCGATCGTCGCGGCCGAGGCGCTCGAGTGTCCGACGTTGCTCCGCAATGGGTTCGGGGAGCACAACATCCAGGGGATCGGCGACAAGCACGTGCCGCTGATCCACAACGTCATGAACACCGACGTCGTCGTCGACGTGAGCGACCGGGACACCGACGCGCTCAACGTCCTGTTCAACACCGCGGAGGGCCGGGCCTACCTCCGCGGGCGCGGGTTCGACGAGGATACGCTCGGGGCGCTCGGCTCGTTCGGCCTGTCGAGCCTCTGCAACGTGCTCGGCGCGGTCAAGGTCGCGAGGCTCCTGCGGCTGGGCCCCGACGACGTGGTCGTGACGGTGGCGACCGACGGCGCCGCCATGTACCGGACCGAGGTCGACAAGGCCCTCGCCCGCGACTACAGCGACGGGTTCGGACCCACGCAGGCGGCCGAGGTGTTCGGCCGCTCGCTCGCGGGGCAGGGGACCGACGACATGCTCGAGCTCGCGCACGAGGATCGCGAGCGGATCTTCAACCTCGGCTACTTCACGTGGGTCGAGCAGCAGGACGTCTCGATCGAGGACTTCGAGGTCCGCCGGTCCCAGGACTTCTGGCGCGGGCTCCGCGTCTCGGTTCCGCAGTGGGACGAGGCGATCCGCGAGGTCAACGCCCGCACCGGCGTCCTGGAGGCGACGTAGTGGGCCCGGCGACGGTCGTCGTGTGCGCCGGGTGCGGGCACCGGGCTCCGGACGACGAGCCGTTCCCCTTCCGCTGTCCGAACGCCGCGACCGACGACGTCGACCACGTCATGGTCCGCGAGCTGGATCCCGACCACGTCGAGTTCCCCGAGGACGACGACGCGGCGAACCCGTTCGTCCGGTACCGCGGGCTGTTCCACGGCTATCACCTGGGCCGCCGTCACGGCCTGAGCGACGAGGACGTGATCGGGATCGTCGAGGACCTGGACCACGCCGTCGCCGAGGTCGAGGGCCACGGGTTCGTCGAGACGTCATTCGCGCCCGCGCCCGAGCTCTCCGAGCGCCTGGGGTTCGAGGTGTGGGTGAAGGACGAGACCGGGAACGTGTCGGGCTCCCACAAGGCCCGCCACGCGATGGGCCTCATGGTCCACCTGCTCGCGGTCGAGCGCGCGGGCCTGGCGGCGGACGGGCCGCCGGCCGACCTGGCGATCGCGAGCTGCGGGAACGCTGCGCTCGGCGCGGCGGTCGTCGCCCGCGCCGCCGAGCGCACCCTGCGGGTGTTCGTCCCGACGTGGGCCGACCCCCTCGTGCTCGACCGGCTCCGGACGCTCGGGGCGGCGATCTACGTCTGCCCTCGCGACGAGGACGTCCCCGGCGACCCGGCGTACCACGCGCTGCGGCGCGCCCTGGCCGAGGGTGCCGTGCCGTTCACGGCCCAGGGACCCGACAACGGGCTCACGATCGAGGGCGGGGAGACGCTTGGGTTCGAGATGGTCTCGGCGCTGCGCCGAGCCGGCACGGGTCTGGACCGCCTGGTCGTGCAGGTGGGCGGGGGAGCCCTCGCGAGCTCGCTCGTGCGCGCGTTCGAGGACGCGGCGCTCCTCGAGGCGCCCGAGCGCCTGCCGAGGATCCACGCCGTCCAGACCGAGGGCGGCCACCCGCTCGAGCGCGCGTACCGGCGGGTGCGCCAGCGCGCGGGCCACGAGCTGACCCCCGAGGGCATCGTCGAGGCGATGGCGTACGCGCGCGCGCATCGCTCGGGGTTCATGTGGCCGTGGGAGACCGAGCCGAAGAGCGTCGCGACCGGCATCCTCGACGACGAGACCTACGACTGGGCGGCGGTGGTCGCCGGCATGCTCGCGACCGACGGCTCGCCGGTCGTCGTGTCCGAGTCGGCGCTCGAGGAGGGCAACGCGCTCGCGCGCCAGACGACGGGGATCGACGTCGATCACACCGGCTCGTCCGGCCTGGCGGGTCTGGTCGCGCTGGCCCGCAAGGGGGAGATCGGAGAGCACGAGCGTGTGGCCGTGCTGTTCACGGGGATCCGACGGGGGTAGGAAGGAGCGCACATGAGGAGCTTCGCCGGGCGGGACATCCTGTCGCTGAAGGACTTCGAGCACGAGGAGTACATGCACGTGTTCGAGGTCTGCGACCGGCTCCTGCCGCATGCCCGCGACCGCCGCAACACCGAACTGCTGAAGGACAAGACGCTCCTCACGGCCTTCTACCAGCCGAGCACCCGCACGCGCCTGGCCACGGAGGCCGCGATGCACCGGCTGGGGGGCCACGTGCTCGGCTTCTCGGACGCGAAGATGACGCGGGCGGGGGACTTCTACCAGGAGTCGATCAAGGACACGGTCCACATGCTCGAGTTCTACGCCGACGTCATCGCGATGCGGCACTTCGAGCAGGGCGCGCCGGCCGAGGCGGCCCGGCACGCCTCGGTCCCGATCATCAACTGCGGCGACGGCTGGGGCGAGCACCCGACCCAGGTGCTCACCGACCTCTACACGACGTGGAAGGAGAAGGGCCGGATCGACGGCCTGACGTTCCTGCTGGTCGGCGACATGCGGATGCGCACGATGCACTCGATCCTCTACGCGTTCTCGCGGTTCGACGTGGAGTCCTATGTCGTCGGGCCGCCCGAGATGTCCCTGCTCCCCGAGTTCAAGGCCGAGCTCGACGAGCGGAGCGTCCGCTACACGGAGGCCGGGTCCGTCGCCGAGTGCATCGCCGACTGCGACGTGATCTACATGGAGCCGGTCGTGCAGCCGGACTACACGAAGAGCCGGGACGAGCGCTCGGGCGACGTGGGGACGACGCCGGAGGCGTACCGGGTCACGCGTGACCTGTTGCGCGACAAGGGGAAGAGCGACGCGATCGTGCTGCACTCGCTCCCGAGGATGGACGAGCTGCCGACCGAGGTCGACGACACGCGGCACGCCCGGTACTGGGCCGAGGCGTTCAACGGCGTCGTGATGCGGATGGCGTTGCTCGCGCTGGTACTCGGTGCGACGGAGTAGCCCGCGGGTGAGGAGGTGAGGTCGCGATGGACCTCACGCTGAACGGGGAACCGGTCTCGGTCGACGTACGGGCCGACATGAGCCTGCTCGAGCTGCTCCGCGACGAGCTCGGCGTGATGTCGGTCAAGGATGGCTGTGCGCCCGAGGGCTCGTGCGGCGCCTGCACGGTCCTGATCGACGGCAAGGCCGTCGTCTCGTGCGCCCAGAAGGCGGTGCACGCGGTCGGCAGGAGCGTCGTCACGCAGGAGGGCCTGCCTCCCGAGGAGCGTGAGCGCTGGGCGGGATGCTTCGTCGCGAGCGGCGCCTCGCAGTGCGGGTTCTGCTCGCCCGGCATCCTCATGAAGGCCGAGGCGTTCCTCGCCAAGCACCCCGAGCCCACCCGTGACGAGATCGCCCGCGGGCTCGCCGGGAACCTGTGCCGGTGCACGGGGTACGTGAAGATCGTCGACGCGATCGAGCTCATGTCCGGCGCCCGGCGCGGGGAGGGGGTCCCCGAGCCCGAGCGCTCGGGCCGGGTCGGCGTGCGGGCCGCGCGCTACCTGGGGCGCGAGCTGGCGCTCGGCGACAAGCCGTACATCAACGACATCCGGCCCGAGGGCGTGCTGCACGGGGCGCTGCGGTTCTCGGACCATCCGCGTGCGACGGTGCTCGGCATCGACACCTCGGCGGCCGAGGCGCACCCGGGCGTCGTCGCGGTCCTCACGGCGGCGGACGTCCCGGGCGAGCGGGTCCAGGGGCTCATCACGCGCGACTGGCGGCAGCTCGTGGCGGTGGGCGAGACGACGAGCTACGTGGGCGACGTGCTCGCGATCGTCCTGGCCGAGACCCGACACGCGGCGCGCGAGGCGGCCGCGCTCGTCGAGGTCGGGTACGAGGTGCTCGAGCCCGTGACCGACCCGTTCGCGGCGCTCGAGCCCGATGCGCCGGCCCTGCACGAGAAGGGGAACCTGCTCTCGACGTCGGCGATCCGGCGGGGCGACGTCGACGCCCAGCTCGAGGGCGCCGCCCACGTCCTGGCCGAGACCTTCCGCACGCAGTTCATCGAGCACGCGTTCCTCGAGCCCGAGTCCGCGCTGGCGGTTCCGGAGCCCGACGGGAGCGTCCACGTCTCCTCGCAGGGGCAGGGCGTCTGGGAGGACCGGCGGCAGATCGCGTCGTTCCTGGGGGTCGAGGAGAACCGCGTCCGGGTGACGCAGGTCGCGAACGGCGGCGCGTTCGGCGCGAAGGAGGACCTGAACGTGCAGTGCCACGCGGCGCTCGGCGCCGTGCGGACCGGCCGGCCCGTCCTGCTGACGCTCTCGCGCGCCGAGAGCATGCGGTTCCACCCGAAGCGGCACCCGCTCACGATGACCTACACGGTCGGCTGCGACGCCGAGGGCCGTCTGCTCGGGATCCGCGCTCGGATCGTCGGCGACACCGGCGCGTACGCGAGCGTCGGGGACAAGGTGCTCGAGCGCGCCTGCGGCCACGCGTGCGGCCCGTATCGGTTCCCCGCGGTCGACGTGGAGGCGCTCGCCGTCTACACGAACAACCCGCCGTGCGGCGCGATGCGCGGCTTCGGCGTGAACCAGGTCGCGTTCGCGATCGAGGGCATGCTCGACCGCCTGTCCGAGCGGGTGGGCATCGACGGCTGGGAGATCCGGTGGCGGAACGCGCTCGAGGTCGGCGATCGGTTCGGTACCGGCCAGGTCCTCGGGGAGGGGGTCGGGATCAAGGCGTGCCTGGAGGCCGTGCGCGATGTGTACCGCTCGGCGCGGTTCGCCGGGATCGGCTGCGGCGTGAAGAACACCGGGATCGGCAACGGGCTCCTCGAGCTCGGCCGCGCGATCCTTCGGCCCGAGACCGACGGCACCGTGACCCTGTTCCACTCGTGGACCGAGATGGGGCAGGGCGTCCACACGGCCCTGCGCCAGATCGCGTGCGAGGAGCTCGACCTGCCGCCCGAGCGCATCCGGGTCGTCGTCGACACCATGCGCGAGCTCGACACGGGCCAGACCACCGCGTCGCGCTCGACGGTGCTCGGCGGGCGGGCCGTGCAGGCGGCGGCGGCGAGGCTGGTCGACGCGCTCGACGGACGGCGCTACGAGGACCTCGCCGGGCAGGAGTTCCGGGGCGAGGTGAGGATCGACTGGACGAGCCCGCCGGGCGCCGACCTCGAGGACCCCGTCACCCACTTCGCGTACGGCTGGGCGGTCCAGGTCGCGATCTTGGACGACGACGGTGCCGTCGGGAGGGTCGTGGCGGCGCACGACGTCGGCAGGGCTATCAACCCGACGCTCCTGGAAGGCCAGATCGAGGGCGCGGTGCACATGGGCCTCGGGTTCGCCCTCACCGAGGAGTTCGTCGTCGAGGGCGGGGTCCCGGTCACGACGACCCTGAAGTCGCTCGGCATCGTGCCGGCGCCGCGGATGCCCGAGGTCGAGTGCATCCTCGTCGAGGTCCCGCAGCCCGAGGGCCCCTACGGCGCGAAGGGCGTGGGCGAGATCGGCCTGGTGCCGACCGCGCCGGCGGTGGCCGGCGCCCTGCGCGCGTTCGACGGGCGGTGGCGGACGCGGCTGCCGATGCGCGACTCCGCGGCGGCCAGGGCGGCCGTCCCGAGGCTCGCGGCGGCCGGCGCGCGGGGGGCGGGCGCGTGACCGATCTCCTCCTCGCCGGCGGAACGGTCGTCACGTCGCTGGACCCGGTCGAGGTCCTCCGCGCCGACGTGCTCGTCCGGGATGCGCGCGTCGCCTCGGTCGGCGCCGCGGACGCGTCCGACGCGGAGCGGATCGACTGCTCGGCTTGCCTGGTGATCCCGGGGAACGTCTGCGCGCACCACCACCTGTACTCGGCGCTCGCGAGAGGCATGCCGTACCGGCTCGAGCCGCCCGAGGACTTCGTCCAGGTGCTCCAGCGGATCTGGTGGCGTCTGGACCGGGCGCTCGACGGGGACGCCGTGTGGCTCTCGGCCTGGTCGGGCGGCGCCGATGCGCTCCTCGCCGGCACGACCACGATCGTCGACCACCACGCGTCGCCGAACGCGATCGCCGGCTCGCTCGACCAGATCGCGGACGCGCTCGGTGGGCTCGGCGCCCGGTCGGTGCTCTGCTACGAGGTCACCGACCGCGACGGGCCGGATCGCGCGGCGGCGGGCGTCGAGGAGAACCTCCGGTTCTGCAAGGGCGGGTTCCCGCTCGCGATGGGGATGGTCGGCGCGCACGCATCGTTCACGCTGTCCGACGAGACCCTCGGCGCGTGCGTGGAGGTGGCCCGCGACGCCGACGTCGGGGTGCACGTGCACGTCGCGGAGGATGCGGCCGACGAGCGCGACGCGATGGTGCGGTTCGACCGTCGGGTCGTCGACCGTCTGGCCGGGGCGGGGGCGCTCGGGCCGAGGTCGCTGCTCGCGCACTGCGTGCACGTGGACGACCGCGAGATCGCAACGATCCGACAGACCGGCACGTGGGTCGCGCACAACCCGCGCTCGAACATGAACAACCGCGTGGGGCGCGCGCCGGTCGGCGATCTGGGTCCCGACGTCGCCCTCGGGACCGATGGGATCGACGGCGACCTGTTCGCGGAGTCGCGCACAGCGTTCTGGCGTGCCCGCGAGGCGGACGCGACGGTCACGGCCGGGTGGATCCTGGAGCGGATGGCCGCGTCGGCGCGGTTCGCCGCTCGGGCGTTCGAGGAGCCGCTGCTCGGAACGCTCCGGCCGGGGGCGCCGGCCGACCTGGCCGTGCTCGAGTACGACCCGCCGACCCCCGTCGACGGGGCCAACCTGGCCGGCCACTGGGCGTTCGGCCTCTCGGCCCGGCACGTCCGCGACGTCCTGGTCCACGGCGAGATCGCGGTGCGCGAGCGCCGGCTGACGAGGGCCGCCGAGGCCGAGGTCCGAGCGCGCTCGCGCGAGGCCGCCGAGGCGCTCTGGCGGCGGATGGACGCGATCGACGCCCACCCGTTCGAGCCCGAGAGAGGCCGCTGATGCCGGTCACGTCGGAGGGACGCGTCGCGCTCTACCTGCAGGACAAGCACCCGCTCCGCGACGGGATGGAGTACGTCCGGCACGCGGAGGAGGCCGGGTTCGAGGCCGTGTGGCAGGCGGAGAGCCGTCTGGTCCGCGAGGCCACGGTCCCGATGGCCGCGTTCGCCGCCGTGACCGAGCGCATCAGGGTCGGCTCGGGCGTGGTGAACCCATGGACGCGCAACGTGGGGCTCATGGCGGCGACGTTCGTCACGCTCGACGACCTGGCGCCCGGGCGTGTGATGCTCGGGATCGGAGCGTGGTGGGAGCCGCTCGCCAGCAAGGTCGGTGCGAGGCGCGAGCGACCGCTCACGGCGATGCGCGAGTACGTCGAGGTGGTGCGTCGGCTGATCGCGATGGAGAACGTGACGCTCCACGGTGCGTACGTGGACGTCGAGGACATCCAGATCGACATCGTGCACGGCGACCGCTCACCGAGGAACGTGCCGATCTACATCGGCGCGACGGGGATGCAGATGATGGAGCTCGCCGGCGAGATCGGGGACGGCGTCCTCCTGAACTACCTGGTCGGGTCGAGATACAACGAGACCGCGCTCGAGCACCTGGCTGCGGGGGCCGCGCGGGCCGGGCGCGCGGTCGAGGACATCGACCGGCCGCAGCTGGTCGTCTGCTCGCTTGACGAGGACCGCGACCTGGCGCTCGACCGCGCGCGCGAGCTCGTGACGCAGTACCTGGGCCAGCAGCCGCACATCATGAAGGCGAGCGGGGTGGACCAGCGGCTGCTCGATGAGATCGGCGAGGTCCTCACGTGGCCCGCCTCCGAGGAGGAGATCCGGCGCGCGATGGCGCTCGTGCCGGACGAGGTCGTGCAGATGATCACGGCCTCGGGCACGCCGGACGAGTCCCGCGCGAAGGTGCGCGAGTACGTGAACGCCGGCTGCACGTGCCCCGTGCTGTATCCGCTCGGCGACGACGTCCACGCGATGATCGACGCGTTCGCGGGGGGCCGCTTCTGATGGACGTGCTGCTGCCGCGCACGCTCGCCGAGGCCCTCCAGATGAAGGCGGAGCGCCCCGAGGCCGTGCCGATCGCCGGTGGCACGGACCTCATGGTGCTGATGAACGCGGACGCGCTGCGGCCCGAGCTGCTGCTCGACCTCGCTCGGCTGCCCGAGCTCGGTCTCTGGCGGCGCGAGGGCGAGGAGCTGGTCGTCGGTGCGGGCGTGACGTATACGCGGATCCTCCGCGAGCTGCCAGAGATGCGCGCGCTCGCCCAGGCCTCGCGCTCGGTCGGCTCGCCGCAGATCCGCAACCGCGGCACGCTGGGGGGCAACCTGGGGACGGCCTCGCCGGCCGGGGACGCGCTCCCGGTGCTCGCGGTGCACGACGCGCGCGTGGTGCTGGCCTCGGCCGAGCGCGAGCGCGAGGTCCCGTGGGACGCCTTCCTGCTCGGGGTGAAGCGCACGGCGCTGGAGCCGAGCGAGCTGATCCTCGGGGCGCGCTGGCGGGTGGTGACTGGGCCCCAATCGTTCATGAAGATCGGCCCACGGAACGCGATGGTGATCTCGGTGGCGAGCCTGTGCCTGGCGCTCGACCCGGCGACGCGCACGGTGCGGGTGGCGATGGGCTCGGTCGCGCCGACCGTGATCCGGGCCCCCGACGCCGAGGACTTCCTGGCGGAGGCCCTCGGCCGCGCGGGCGCGTGGGACGACCCGCAGGCGTCGCTCGCGCCGCAGGACGTCGAGGGCTTCGCCGAGCGCGTCGCCACCGCGGCCCGACCGATCGACGATCTCCGCGGCAGCGCCGCGTACCGGGCGCACGCCGTGCGGGTGCTGGCGCGACGAGCGCTCGCGCGCGCGAGCGACGAGATGGCCGAGGAGGCGCTCGCGTCGTGAGGGGGCCGGCGTGCTGATCCGGATGCAGGTCAACGGAGAGTGGCGCGAGGCCGACGTCTGGCCCGGCTCGAGCCTGCTCCACGTGCTCCGCGAGGAGCTCGGCCTGCCGGGCTCGAAGAACGCGTGTGAGGAGGGTGAGTGCGGCTCGTGCTCGGTCTGGCTCGACGACGACCTCGTGTGCTCGTGTCTGGTGCTGGCGGCACAGGTGCACGAGCGTCGGGTCCGCACGGTCGAGGGCCTGGCGTCGGGGGAGGACCTCCATCCGGTCCAGCGGGCCTTCGTCGAGACCGGCGCGGTGCAATGTGGTTTCTGCACGCCGGGCCTGGTGGTCGCCGTGACCGACCTCCTCGAGCGCGACCCGACCGCGGACGAGCTCACCGTACGGGAGGCGCTCTCGGGCAATCTGTGTCGGTGCACGGGCTACGCGAAGATCTTCGACGCGGTCCGCCTGGCGGCGGAGCGCAGGCGGCAGGGCGTCTGGTGACCCGCCTGCTGATCGACGGATGCGAGGTCGTCGCCACGATGGACGACGCGGGCACCGAGATCCCAGGCGGCGCGATCCTGATCGAGGACGGCACGATCGCCTGGGTCGGCTCGGGCGAGCCGCCGGACGAGGCGCGCGACGCCGAGCGCCTGGACGGTCGCGGCTGCGTGGGCCTGCCCGGGCTGGTCAACACGCACCACCACCTGAACCAGGTGATGACGCGCGCTCGGGCGCAGGACCAGGGGCTGTTCGGGTGGCTCGTCGCGCTGTACCCCGTGTGGGCGGGGCTCGACGTCGAGTGGGAGCGGGCGGGGGCCCGCGTCGGCCTGGCCGAGCTCGCGCTCTCGGGCTGCTCGACGACGACCGACCACCACTACATCTTCCCGGCTGGCGCCGGCGACCTGCTCGGGACCGAGATCGAGGCCGCGCGCGAGCTCGGCCTCCGGTTCCACCCGTGTCGCGGCTCGATGGACCTCGGCGAGTCCGACGGCGGCCTGCCGCCCGACCGCCTGGTCGAGCGCACCGACGACGCGCTCGCCGCGACCGAGGCGGCCATCCGGACGCACCACGACCCTTCCCCGGGCTCGATGCTGAGGATCGCCGTGGCGCCGTGCTCGCCGTTCAGCGTCACCGAGCGCCTGATGCGCGAGAGCGCGGACCTCGCCCGGCGCCTGGGCGTCCGCCTGCACACCCATCTGGCCGAGACGCTGGACGAGGAGCGCCATTGCCTCGAGCGGTTCGGCCGCCGCCCGCTCGAGCTGATGGACGAGTGGGGGTGGGTCGGACCGGACGTGTGGTTCGCGCACGGGGTGCACCTCGACGACAAAGACGTCCGCCGGTGCGCCGAGCGCGGGACGGGCGTGGCGTGGTGCCCAAGCTCGAACCTGCGACTGGGCTCGGGCATCGCGCCCGGGCGAGCGCTGGTCGACGAGGGTGCGCCGACGGGACTGGGCGTCGATGGCTCGGCGTCGAACGACGCCGGGAACCTCCTCGCCGAGGCTCGGCAGGCGATGCTCGTCTCGCGGGCGAGCGGCATCGAGCGCGGGCTCTCGGCCCGCGAGGCGCTGCGGGTCGCGACGAGGGGCGGCGCGGCGGTCCTCGGCCGCGACGACGTCGGGGCGCTCGTCCCGGGGATGCGGGCGGACGTCGCGCTGTTCCCGGTTGACGGTCTGGCCACGGCGGGAGCGGACGCCGACCTGGTCGCGTCGCTCGTGCTGGCGCCGCCGGCGGGCGTGCGACACCTGCTCGTCGAGGGCCGCGAGGTCGTGCGGGACGGGCGGCTCACCGGCGCCGACGAGGATGAGATCGCGCGCGAGGGCCATCGGGTGGCGCGCCGGATCGCGGCGGAGGCGGCGGCATGAGCATGCGGGTGGGCGAGCGCGTCCGGGGCGGGGTCGGCGAGTCCGCGCGGCGCGTCGACGGCGTCCCGAAGGTGAAGGGGGCGTTCGCCTACGGCAGCGACCTGCGGCACGAGGACATGCTGTGGGGCGCGACGCTCCGCAGCCCGCACCCCCACGCGAGGATCCGCTCGATCGGCATCGCCGGAGCCGTCGCGAGCCCCGGTGTCCACGCGGTGCTGACGGCGGACGACGTCCCCGGCAAGCGGACGTACGGGCTCGAGTTCGCCGACCAGCCCGTGATGGCGTGGGATCGGGTCCGCTACGTGGGTGAGCCCGTGGCGATCGTCGCCGCCGAGACCCCGGAGCTCGGGCGACGCGCCCTGGAGCGGATCGATGTCGAGTACGAGGTCCTGCCCCCGGTGACCGATATGGAGGAGGCGCTGCGACCGGAGGCCCCGCGGCTCCACGAGTGGGGCAACGTTCTGCGGCACGTCACGATCGTCCACGGGGACCCCGACGCCGAGGCCGAGGTCTGGGTCGAGGGCTACTACGAGACCGGCATGCAGGACCAGGCGCCGCTCGGGCCCGAGGCGGGCCTCGCGATCCCGGCCGAGGACGGCGGGGTCGACCTCGTCGTCTCGACGCAGTGGCTGCACGTCGACCGACAGCAGATCGCCCCGTGCCTGAACCTGCCCGAGGAGAAGGTCCGGATCTCCCTCGCCGGCGTCGGTGGAGCCTTCGGCTCGCGTGAGGACCTCCACATGCAGATCCACTCGTGCATGCTGGCGCTGCACACGGGTCGTCCCGTGAAGATGTCGTACGGTCGCCCCGAGTCGTTCCTCGCGCACGTGCACCGGCACCCCTCGAGGATCTGGATGCGCACCGGCGCGGCGCGAGACGGCCGGCTCGTGAACGTCCGCGCCCGGATCCTGATCGACGGCGGGGCGTTCGCCTCGTCCTCGACCGCGGTGATCGGCAACGCCACCACGTTCGCGGCGGGTCCCTACGAGGTGCCGAACGCCCTGCTCGAGGGCACGGCTGTCTACACGAACAACCCGCCCTGCGGCGCGATGCGCGGGTTCGGCGCTCCTCAGGTGTGCTTCGCGTACGAGGGGCAGATGGACCGGCTCGCGACCGCCCTCGGGGTCGATCCGCTCGAGCTGCGCCTGCGCAACGCCCTCGGCACCGGATCGGTGCTGCCCACCGGGCAGGTGCTCCGCGGGAGTGCCCCGGTCCGCGAGGTGATCGAGCGATGCGCCGCGATCCCGCTGCCGCCGGCCCCCGAGCCCGCGGCGATGCGGGATCCGATCACGTTCCCCGGCGGCGCCGGCAACGTCGGCCGCGGCGAGGGCCTGCGGCGTGGGGTCGGGTTCGCGCTCGGGTTCAAGAACATCGCGTACAGCGAGGGCTTCGACGACTTCCACGAAGCGCGCGTGACGCTGTCGGCCGACGCCGAGGGGCCCCTCGCCGTGGTGCACAGCGCCGGCGTCGAGTGCGGGCAGGGGCTCTCGACGGTGCTCGCACAGGTCGCGCGGACCGAGCTCGGCATCGAGCGGGTCGTGCTGCACGTGGCCGACACGCAGCTCGACTCAGCCGGGTCGACCTCGGCGTCGCGGCAGACGTTCATGGGGGGCGGTGCCGTCCAGCTCGCTTGCGCCGCAGTCCGCGACGAGCTTGTCCGTCGCGCCGGGGCGCGCCTGGGCAGGAGCGGTGCGGTCACGGCGTCCCTCGAGGACGGCCGGGTCCTCGTCGACGGCGAGCCCTTCGCGATGGAGGACCTCCTCGACCAGCCGATCGCGGTGGAGCGGACGTTCCATCACCGCCGGACGACGCCGCTCGACGAGCGCGGGCAGGGCGACGTCCACGTGATGTTCGCGTTCGCCGCCCAGCGGGCGGTGGTCGAGGTCGACGAGGAGCTCGGGCTCGTCCGGGTCGTCCAGATCGCCTCAGCGCTCGACGTCGGGAGGGCGATCAACCCGCAGGCGGTCGAGGGGCAGAGCGAGGGCGGCACGGCGCAGGGCCTCGGGCTCGCGGTGATGGAGGAGCTGCAGGTCCGCGACGGCGTCATCGCGAACCCGACGTTCACCGACTACCTGATCCCGACGACGCTGGACATGCCGAGCGTCGTGACCGAGATCGTCGAGGTCCCCGAGCCCGACGTGCCCTACGGCGCGAAGGGCGTTGGCGAGGGGGCGACGATCGTGACCACCGCCGCGGTCGTCGCCGCGATCCGGGACGCGACGGGCCGGTTGATGAACCGCGCCCCCGTCCGCCCCGACGACATCGTGGGGATCCGGGGGCCGGCGACCACCGAGGGATGGGCGCCGTCGCCCGAGGTGCCGGGCCCGGAGCCGGTCCCGAAGCACTTCGGCGTCGACGTCGTGCAGAGTTCGCTGAGAGAGAAGGAGCCGTGATGACCGTCCGCGACGCCCTGGGTGGGCGAGACTACATCGAGACGCTGGACTGGACCGTCGAGGAGATCGACGAGGCGCTCGTCCTGGCCGCGGACCTGAAGGCACGGTTCCGGGCCGACGAGCCACACCGGCTGCTGCCCGACCGGACGCTGTTCATGCTGTTCCTGGACAAGTCCACGAGGACCCGCAACGCGTTCGAGGCCGGGATGACGCAGCTCGGCGGGCATGCGCACTACCTGGATGCGGAGAAGACGCAGGTCGCCCACGGTGAGAGCCCGAAAGACATGGGCATCATCCTCGGGCGCTACGGGCACGGGATCGCGATCCGCCACGACCTGGTCCCGGGCGAGGGCAACACCTACATGCGCGAGGTCGCCCGGTGGGCCGACGTGCCGATCATCAACCTGCAGTGCGACGTCGACCACCCGACCCAGACGCTCGCCGACCTGATGACGCTCCGCGAGCAGCGCGGCGCCGACCTCCGTGGGCTGCGGGTCGCGGTCTCGTGGGCGTACGCGCCGTCATACGCGAAGCCGCTGTCGGTCCCGCAGGGGCTCCTCACGCTGCTGCCGCGGTTCGGCATCGACGTCGTGCTCGCGCGCCCGCCCGGATTCGATCTCATGCCCGACGTCGTGAAGCGGGCAGAGGAGGCCGCCTCGGATGGCGGCGGCTCGATCGCGTTCACGGACGAGATGGACGCCGCGTTCGAGGGCGCCGACGTCGTGTATCCGAAGTCCTGGGGACGCCTGGACCTGTTCACCGACGAGCGGGCGGCCCTCGCCGACGCCGCGACGTACACCGACTGGATCTGCGACGCCCGACGGATGGGCATCGCGAAGCCGGACGCGCTGTACATGCATTGCCTGCCCGCCGATCGCGGAACCGAGGTCACCGACGAGGTGATCGACGGGCCGCACTCGGTCGTGTACGACGAGGCCGAGAACCGGCTCCACACCGGCAAGGCGGTCATGGCGCTGACGATGTCGCGACCCCGCGCACGGGCATGACCGGGGGGTCTGCGGGCGGGCGGAGCGGCTAGACTCGCGCGCAACCCGAACGCATCCGAGGAGGTCACGGTGCCCGTCCAGTTCCTGTCCGACGAGTGGGTCGAAGAGCTCAAGCAACGCCTCAACTCGAGCGAGTCCTTCCGCGAGAACGCCGGCGCCGCCAAGGCGACGCTCCAGCAGGTCATCACCGGCGGCCCCGACGGGGACCGCCGCTACTGGATCAAGATCGAGGACGGCCGGATCGACATGGGCCCGGGCGAGGTCGAGCATCCCGACGCGACGATCACACAGGACTACGACACGGCCGCCGGCATGGCCCGCAGCGAGGTCAGCCCGGTCTCGGCATTCATGACGGGTCGGCTGCAGATCAACGGCAGCATGATGCTGATCATGCAGCTCCAGGGCGCGATCTCCGAGCTGCCGAAGGCCATGGACGAGATGGACATCGACTACTGATCCTCGGGCATGACGGCGAGCAGCGCCGTCGCCCTCGCCAGCAGCCGGTCCTCGCCGTCCACGACGTCGGCCTCGGCGTAGCCGGTCCGCCGTCCCCGCTTCACGACGCGTCCTCGCGCCGCGACCGGACCCGCCCGTCCCGGCGCCAGGTAGGTGATCTGCAGCTGGATCGTGGTGAACGTGGTGCCGGGCTCGAGCACCGTCCGGTACGCGAGGCCGGTCGCCGTGTCGGCGAGCGTCGCGAGCACCCCGCCGTGCACGGTGCCCATCAGGTTCAGGTGCTGGGGCCCGGCCTCGAGCGCGACGTCGACCTCGCCCTCGGCGACGTGCTGGAGCCTCATCCCGAACGCTCGGTGGAAGGTCGAGGCGTCCACGCGCTCGCGGACCTCGGCGACCCGGTCGACGGTCATCCCCGGCCCGTCCTCGCTAGGAGATCTGGCTGCCCTTGCGGAAGGTGATGCCGTCGTACGTCGGCATGCGCAGACGCTGCGACGCCACGGCGAGCACGATCAGCGTTGCGACGTACGGGGTGATGAAGATGAACTGCCGTGGGACGCTGTCGGTCAAGACGAACCAGATGAACGTGATCACCCCGAGCGTGAGGGCCACGATCCCCCCGACCAGGCGCCGCCGGTACAGGTACCAGGCCCCCAGACCCACGAGCGCGATCGCGACGAACAGCACGAGCGCATGGACGGCGTCCGCGGATCGCAGGTTGAGGGCGTCGGTGTAGCCGAAGAGGCCGGAGGCCGCCAGCGCCCCGCTCGGGCGCCAGTTGCCGAAGATCATCGCCGCGAGTCCGATGAAGCCGCGACCCCCGGTCTGGCCCTCGCGGTAGATGCCGGCGGTCTCGATGACCAGGAACGCGCCGGCGAGTCCCGACAGGGCGCCCGAGATCAATACGCCGATGTACTTCATCGTGTAGACGCGGACGCCGAGCGATTCGGCCGCCCATGGGTTCTCGCCCGCCGAGCGCATCCGCAGCCCGAGGCGCGTGCGCCACAGGAAGAAGTACGTGATCGGCACGAGCAGCAGCGTGATCACGGTGAGGATCGATAGGTCGACCATGAGCCCGCGGAACATCGCGCTCACGTCCGAGATCAGGAACCATTGCTTGCGCTCGAGGGACCCGAGAACGTCGGGGGAGTCCCAGCCGAACAGTCCGCCGCCCGCCAGGATGGGGACCGTGATCCGCGGCAGGTCGGAGCTGACCTGCGGCGACTGCGTCGCGCCGCCCCCCGCGCCCGTGAACGCCACGACCGACAGGAAGCGCGCGACGCCGGCCGCCAGGATGTTGATCGCAACGCCCGACACGATCTGGTTCACACCGAAGCTCACCGTCGCCACGGCGTGCACGAGCGCTCCCGCCGTCCCTCCGAGGATGCCGAGGACGACACCCCACCACGCCCCGAACTGCCATCCACCCCAGGCGCCGAACCAGGTCCCGAGGATCATCATCCCTTCGAGGCCGATGTTCGTAACGCCCGTCCGCTCCGCGTACAGGCCGCCGAGCGCCGCGAGCAGGATCGGGACCGCCAGGCGGAGGGCTGCGCCGTACGTCCCACTCGATGTGAGGTCGGGCGCCGATGTGATCCAGCGGACGCCGGAGACGAGGATGATGATCCAACCGAGCAGCAGGAGGAGTCGGCGCGCGTCGAGGCGGCGACCCGTCTCCGCGCCGGGGCCCGTGAGACCGGTGTCGGGTCCTGCCCAGCTCACGCGGCCACCGTCTCTTCCTCCGCCTGCTCGAGCTTGCGGGTCTCCTCGGCCGCGGTCTTCACCTCCTGCGAGAGCACCACGCGGCGGACGATCTCATACGCGATGACGACCGAGAAGATGATGACGCCCTTCGTGATGATGATGACCTCCTTGGGGATGCCCTCGAGGTCGAGGATCTGCGCCGCTCGGTCCACCCACCCGAAGACGAGCGCGGCGATCGCGATCCCGATGGGATGGTTGAGTCCGACGAGCGCGACGGCGATGCCGTCGAAGCCGATGCCCGTCGGCAGGTCCAACGTGTAGGCGTGGAAGAAGCCGAAGAGGTCGCTCATGCCGATCAGGCCGGCGATCGCGCCCGAGAGCAGCATCGTGCGCATGATCATCTTGTTCGGGTCCACGCCGGAGACGCGCGCGGCGTCAGGGTTGATCCCCGAGGCCCGCAGGTCGTATCCGAACCGCGTGCGCCAGATGAGTACGTACACGAACACACCCAGCAGGATCGCGATGAGCACGAACGAGCGGACGTCCTCGCCGCCGATCGTGGTGAGCGGTCCGAGCTGCCCCGAGTGCGGGATCTGCGGCGTGGCGATGAGCAGCTCGCTGCCGACCGCCGGCTTCCGGAGGTAGTTCGAGAGCAGGTACGCGCCGAGGCCCGTCGCGATCGAGTTGAGCATGATCGTCGAGACGACCTCGTGCACGCCGCGTTTCACCTTCAGCACGGCGGCGATGCTCGCCCACGCCGCGCCGGTGACCATCCCCACCAGCATGATGAACGCGATGTGGAACGGAGCCGGAAGCGTCACCGCGGCGCCGGCGGCCGCCGCCATCAGCGTGGCGATCCGGTATTGGCCCTCCACCCCGATGTTGAACAGGTTCATCTTGAACCCGATCGCCACGGCGAGCCCCGCGATGAACAGCGGCACCGCCCGGTTCACCGTCGAGGCGAGCGAGTTGCCCTGCGTGCCGTATTCGTACATCGACCGGAACGCGTCGACTGGGCTCGCGTCGATCGACAGGAGGACGAGCGAGGAGACCACGATCGCCAGCACGATCGCCGAGATCGGCACGAGGAGCCACAGCAGGCGGATCTGCCAGCGCTTCCTCATGCGACGCCCGCCTGCTTCGCGCCGGTCATGTACGAGCCCAGCTCCTCGGGGGTCACGGTCGCGGGGTCGAGGCGCGCGACCAGGCGCCCCCGGAGGATCACGTACAGGGTGTCGGACAGGCCGATCAGCTCCTCCAGGTCGGCCGAGGTCAGCAGCAGCGCCAGGCCGAGTGCCCTGGCCTCGCGGATCAGCTCCCAGACGGCGGCCTGAGCGCCGACGTCGATCCCTCGCGTGGGCTGCGCCGCGATCAAGACCTTCGGGGCCGCCGTCATCTCCCGCCCCACGATCAGCTTCTGCTGGTTGCCGCCAGACAGCGCGAGCGCCGAGGTGTCGGGGCCGGGCGTCATCACGCCGTATTCGCTGATCAAGTGCTCGGTCTGCGCGCGAGCGCCCTTCTTGTTGATCCACGGTCCGCGGGCGAAGGGGTACAGGGTCTGGTGGCCGAGCATCGTGTTCTCCCACAGCGGGGAGGGCAGGAGCAGACCGCGACCCTGTCGGTCCTCCGGGATGTACCCGAGGCCGTTCTCGCGACGTTGCCGGGTCGGCCACTGGGTGATGTCGGTGCCGGCGAGGATCACGCTGCCGGTGTCGGGCTTGCGCAGCCCGATCAGCGCCTCGACGAGCTCGCGCTGCCCGTTCCCTTCAACGCCCGCGATGCCGACGATCTCGCCGTGATGGATGTCGAAGGTGGCATCCTCGAGCGCCCACCGCGCGCCGACCCGGACCCCGAGCCCCTGCACCGACAGCAGCACCTCCTCGGTCACCGTCGACTCCCTCGTCTCCGGGGTGGGGAGCTCGCTGCCGACCATGAGCTCGGCCAGCTGCCGGGCCGTGACCTCCTCCGGCTTGACCGTCCTGACGGTGTGTCCGTCCCGGATCACCGTGATCGAGTCGGCGATCTCGAGGACCTCGTCGAGCTTGTGCGAGATGAAGATGATCGTGACCCCCTGCGCCCTGAGCTCTCGGAGCTGTCCGAAGAGCTCGACGACCTCTTGCGGCACGAGGACCGCGGTCGGCTCGTCGAGGATCAAGATCCGGGCGCCGCGGTACAGGACCTTCACGATCTCGACCCGCTGGCGCTCTCCGACCGCCAGGTCCTCCGTCAGCCGATCCGGGTCGAGCGGCACCCCGTGGCTCTCGGACAGCTCTCGGATCCGCGCCCGTGCCGCCCCGAAGTCCAGCGCCCCGGCGTGCGCCGGCTCCGATCCGAGCACGACGTTCTCCAGGACGGTGAAGTTCGTCGCGAGCATGAAGTGCTGGTGCACCATCCCGATGCCGGCCGCGATCGCGTCCTTCGGGGAGCGGAAGTGGACCCCGGAGCCGTCCATCAGGATCGTTCCGCTGTCGGGCCGGAGCATCCCGTACAGGATCTTCATCAGCGTGGACTTGCCGGCACCGTTCTCGCCGACGACGGCGTGGATCTCGCCTGGCTGGACGGCGAGGTTGATGTCGTCGTTGGCGACGACGCCGGGGAAGGTCTTCGTGATGCCCTTCAGCTCGACCGCGGGTGCGCGCTCAGCCAAGGAAGTCCCTTCGCCGGTACGGAACGGAGGCCCGGGGAATCGTAACCCCCGGGCCTCCTCCGCGCTGCATCGCCGCCGTTACGGCGCCGTCGGGACGGTGATCGTCCCGTCGATGATCTGCTGCTTGTAGTCCTCGAGCTGGGACGAGATGTCGTCCACGAAACCGCCCGATGTGGAGTACCCGACGCCGTCGACCGAGAGGTCGAAGGTGTGGTAGCCACCCTCGAAGGTGCCCTCGACCTCGGACTTGATCGTCTGGTACACCGCGACGTCCACGCGCTTCAGCATCGACGTGAGGATGTACGGCTGGAGGTCGGCCGGCGCCGTCTGGTACTGGTCCGAGTCCACGCCGATCGCCCAGACCTGGCTCCCGCTCGAGTCCGAGTATTCCTTCGCAGCCTCGAACAGGCCCAGCCCGGAGCCGCCCGCCGCGTGGTAGACCACGTCGGCGCCGCCCTCGTACATGCTCGTCGCGATCTCCTTGGCCTTCGCCGGGTCGTTGAACCCGCCGAAGTCTGGCGGCTGCGTGATGTACTTGACGTCGATCTCGATGTCGGGGTTGACCTCCTGTGCGCCGGCCACGAACCCGGCCTCGAACTTGTGGATGAGATCGATGTCCACCCCGCCGATGAAGCCGAGGTGGCCCGTCGTTGACTTCAGCGCGGCCGCCGCGCCGACGAGGAACGACCCCTGCTCCTCGGCGAACAACAGCGATGCGACGTTGTCCTCGGGCGTCAGATCGTGCGCGCCCTTGCAGTTCGCCGTGTCCTTGTTGATGAACCCATCGACGTCGCCGAAGTGCACATCGGGATACTTGACCCCGGCCGCGCACACGGTCTCGGCGAACAGGAAGCCGACGCCGATGATCAGGTTGGTGCCCTGCGAGGCGAGCAGGTCGAGCAGCTCGGCGCGGTTCGTGCCGCCCTGGTTGGGCCCGAGCTCCTGGACCTGGACGCCGAAGTCCTGCTGGGCCTGGTCCAGCCCGGCCGCCGCCGAGTCGTTGAACGAGAGGTCGCCTCGGCCACCGATGTCGTAGACGAGGCCGACCGTGACGTCGGACCCTGGAGGCGCCGTCTCGCCCGTCGTCCCGCCGGTCGTCCCGGTCGCCCCGCCGTCACCCTCGTCGCCTCCGCACGCTGCAGCCACGAGCGAAAGGACGGCAAGCACGGCGAAGAGCCGTAGGAACTTTCGCATCCCCTTCCCCCCTTCTATGCCAAGCGTTCCAAGAACGCTCCCCTCGGATGATACGTGAGCGCGTTCGTCCCCGGTTCGACACTCCCGAACGCCGTCCGGAGTATGCCCATGATCCTCACTCGGTCCCGAACAGTCGGTCCCCGAAGTCCCCGAGGCCGGGCAGGATGTATCCGTGCTCGTTGAGCTCGCGGTCGAGTGCGCCCGTGAAGATCGGGACGTCCGGATGGTCGGCCTGGAGCCTCGCGATGCCCTCCGGCGCGGACACCACGCACACGAACCGGACGGTCACGGGCACCCCGGCCTCCTTGATGGCCGTGCACGCCGCCGAGCCCGATCCGCCCGTCGCGAGCATCGGGTCGAGGACGACCACGTGGCGAGCGTCCACGGGCGGGAGCTTGCGGTAGTAGGACTGCGGCTGGAGCGACGCCTCGTCCCGCTCGAGCCCGATGTACCCGACCGCGACCTCGGGGAAGAGCTCGGTGAAGGCCTCCAGCATGCCGAGGCCCGCGCGCAGGATCGGCACGGCGACCAGGTCTCCCAGCACCCTTCCCTTCGTCCGCTCGAGGGGCGTGTCGACGGTCACCTCGGTCGTCGGCAGGTCGCGGATCGCCTCGAGCGTCAGCGCGAGCGCGAGGCGCTTCGCGAGCGTACGGAAGACGGCCGGCGGGGTCGTCCGATCGCGGAGCGACGTGAGCAGATGCTCGGCGAGCGGATGGTCGACGACCGTGACCGACATCGGGCGAATCCTATCCCGGTGCCCCGGGACCCCGCCGGGCCGGGCGGACCCCGTGGAC
The DNA here is from genome assembly GCA_035718185.1 of Actinomycetota bacterium. Taxonomy (GTDB): domain Bacteria; phylum Actinomycetota; class UBA4738; order UBA4738; family HRBIN12; genus HRBIN12. The sequence continues at coordinate 23,959 of DASTHN010000186.1, read as the reverse complement.
CGGGCCGAGCGTCCCCGGTCGCGATGGCAGGGCTCGGTTGCCACCGGCACGGCGCCCTGGCAGGATGAGGCCCCTGATGATGGAGTTCTTCGGTCCTTGGTACTCCTACGGCGGGGACGACCCGGCGTAGTCGCCTGAGCGGACCGACGGCACAGGGACCCCGGGTCACGGACCCGGGGTTCTGCGTCTCCGGGGACCGGGCCCGCCGAGCGCGGAGGACGAGCGATGGTCGTGGTGATGAACCGGGACGCGACGCAGGTGGACATCGAGCGCGTCGCCGAGCGCGTCCGGGAGGCCGGCGGGGAGGCCTTCGTCTCCCGCGGGGCCGTGCACACGATCATCGGCCTCGTCGGCGACACCTCCGTCTTCCGCGCGCTCGACCTGGACAACCTCCCCGGCGTCGACCATCTGATCCACATCGGCAAGCCGTACAAGATGGTCGCGCGCTCGCTGCACCCCGACCCGACCGTCGTCCACGTCGGCCCCTCGGTGGTCGGGCGCGAGACGTTCACCGTGATCGCCGGCCCGTGCGCGGTCGAGACCGAGGAGCAGGCGTTCGACGCCTGCCGAGCGGCGAAGGCGGCGGGCGCCACGATCCTGCGCGGCGGCGCGTTCAAGCCGCGATCGTCGCCCTACTCCTTCCAGGGCCTGGGCGCGCGCGGCCTCGAGATCCTGGCCGCGTGCCGCGACGACACCGGGCTCCCGATCGTCACCGAGGTCGTCGACCCCCGCGACGTCGACCTGGTGGCCGAGTGGGCGGACGCCCTGCAGATCGGCACACGGAACATGCAGAACTTCGAGCTGCTGAAGGCCGCGGGCTCGACGAACATGCCCGTGATGCTGAAGCGCGGGTTCTCGGCGACGATCGAGGAGTGGCTGATGGCCGCGGAGTACATCGCGCAGCGCGGCAACTCCCAGGTGATCCTGTGCGAGCGCGGCATCCGGACCTTCGAGACGGCGACGCGCAACACGCTCGACCTGGCGGGGATGGCCGTCGCGCAGCTCGAGAGCCACCTGCCGGTGATCGTCGACCCGTCGCACGCCACCGGGAACCGCGACCTCGTCGCGCCGATGGCTCGCGCCGCGATCGCCGCCGGCGCGGACGGCGTGATGATCGACGTCCACCCGAACCCGGGCGAAGCGCTGTGCGACGGTCCGCAGGCCCTCCGGCCAGCGGAGCTCCTCGCGCTGACCGAGGACCTCGAGGCGCTGGCGAAGGTCCTCGGCCGCTCGGTCGGCTGAGACCGGCGATCCCGTCCGGGGAGCCGAGCGTAGACTCCGCCCGTGACCCTGCGCTCCGAGATCGCCGACCTGCTCGCCGCCGTCGCCGCGGGCACGGTGACGCCGGACGACGCCGCGGCCCGGCTGGCCGCCCGTCCCTTCGTCGAGCTCGGGTTCGCGACCGTCGACACCCACCGTGAGCAGCGGCAGGACGCCCCCGAGGTCGTCCTAGCCGAAGGGAAGACGCCCGACCAGGTCGTGGCGATCGCCCAGGCGCTCGACCGGGCCGGGGCCTCGAGCGTGCTCGTCACGCGCGCCTCCGCCGACGTTCGGGCGGCCGTCCGCGCGGCGATCCCGGATGCCGAGGAGCTCGAGCTCGCTCGCGCCGTCTGGGTCCGTCGGCGCGCGCCCGAGCCGCGCGGGTGCGTCGTGATCGTCTCGGGCGGGACGAGCGACGGGCCGGTCGTCCACGAGGCGCGGATCCGCGCCGAGCTGCTTGGCACCGAGGTCCGGGTCCACGAGGACGTGGGCGTCGCGGGGCTGCACCGCCTGAGCACGGCCCTGCCGGACATCATGCGGGCGGACTGCGTGGTGGTCGTCGCCGGGATGGACGCCGCGCTCGCGAGCGTCGTCGGCGGTCTCGCGCCGTGTCCCGTGATCGGCGTTCCGACGAGCGTCGGGTACGGCTCGGCGCACGGCGGCACGACCGCGCTGAACGCGATGCTCGCCTCGTGCGTCGACGGCCTGGCCGTGGTCGGGATCGACGACGGTCTGGGGGCCGGGAGCGTCGCGGCGCGGATCGCGCGGGGACGGGCCGCGTGACACGCCTGGCGTACCTGGACTGCATCGGGGGCGTGGCCGGCGACATGCTGCTCGCCGCGTTGGTCGACGCGGGGGCGCCGAGCGAGCGCCTCACCGAGCTGCCGTCCGCGCTCGGGCTCGCGGACGTGCGCGTCGAGGTGACCCGGGTGTCGCGCCACGGGGTGCCGGCGCTCCACGTCGATGTCGTGGAGCCCGGGGACGGACCACGACGCTCCGTCGCCGAGCTGCGGGACGCGATCGAGCGCTCGAGCATCCCCGCGTGGCCGCGGGAGCGCGCGCTGGCGGCCCTGGACCGGCTGGCGGCCGCCGAGGCGGCCGTGCACGGCGTGTCCCCCGAGGGCGTCCGGCTGCACGAGCTCGGGTCGGCCGACACCCTGCTCGACCTGTGCGGCGCGTTCGTCCTGCTCGAGGCGCTCGGGATCGATCGCGTCGTGTGCTCGCCCATGCCGTACGCGCGCGGCCTCGTCGACGTCGAGCACGGCATCCTGCCGTCGCCCGCGCCTGCGGTGCTCGCGCTCCTCGAGGGCGCCGCCTTCGCCGGCGTGGAGACCGCGGCCGAGCTGGTGACGCCGACGGGCGCGGCGATCGTCGCGGAGGCGTGCGCCGGGTGGGGGTCCCTGCCGCCGATGACGCTCGAGCGCGTCGGGTATGGCGCCGGCACCCGCGAGCTGTCCGACCGGCCCAACGTCCTTCGCGTCGTGGTGGGCGAGGCCGCCGACGCGGCCCGTGCGGCCGACGCGGTCGTGCTGCTCGAGGCGGGCCTGGACGACCTGGTGCCCGAGCTCGTCCCGGACGCGGTGGGGCGGTGCTTCGAGGCCGGCGCGGTCGACGTGTGGACGACGCCGGTCCACATGAAGAAGGGGCGGCCCGGTGTGGTCGTGAGCGCGCTCGCCCGGCCCGCGTCGGAGGCCGCGGTCGCGCGCGCGCTCCTGGAGCACACCTCGACGCTGGGGGTCCGCGTCGCCGACCTCCGCCGGTACGAGCTCGAGCGGGAGGGCCGTGAGGTCGACGTCGACGGGCACGCGATCGGCGTGAAGCTCGGCGTGCTCGACGGGCGGGTCGTGAACGTGGCGCCCGAGCACGACGACTGCGCGCGCGTCGCCCTGGCCACCGGACGTCCGGTGAAGCAGGTGTGGGCGGCGGCGCTCGCCGCTGGGCAGGAGCTGTATGGGCGCGCTCGCTGAGCTCGAGGCGGCGCTCGCGCAGGTCCCGAGCGCCGTCGTCGCGTTCTCGGGCGGCGTGGACTCCTCGGTCGTCGCCGCGGCGGCCTCGCGGGTGCTCGGCGAGCGCGCCGTCGCCGTGACCGCGGTCTCGCCCGCCCTCGCGATCGGCGAGCTGGAGGGCGCCCGGGCGATCGCGCGCGCGATCGGGATCGAGCACCAGGTCGTCGCGACCGACGAGCTCTCGCGCGAGGGGTACCGCCGGAACGGCCGCGACCGGTGCTACCACTGCAAGGTCGAGCTGTACGAGGCGCTCGACACCGTCGCAGAGCGCCGCGGCCTCGCGGCCGTGCTCTCGGGCGCGAACGCCGACGACCTCGGTGACTGGCGACCCGGCCTGCGAGCCGCGTCCGAGCACGGCGTCCGGCATCCGCTCGTCGAGGCCGGACTCGGCAAGGCGGAGGTCCGTACCATCGCCCGCGAGCTCGGCCTGCCGAACGCGGCCAAACCCGCCTCGCCCTGCCTGTCCTCCCGGCTCCCGTACGGCACGCCGGTCGACGTGCCGACGCTGCAACAGGTCGATCGCGCCGAGTCTGCCCTCAGGCGGCTGGGCTACCGGGAGCTGCGCGTGCGTCACTTCGGCTCCCTCGCCAGGGTGGAGCTCGGACCGGAGGACCTGCCCCACGCGGCGACGGCGGCCGGCCGTCGCGCGCTCGAGGACGCGGTGCGCGGGGCGGGCTACGCCGAGGTCCGGGTCGACCCGTTCGTGTCGGGGTCGCTGAACCGCATCGGGCGGCCGCTGCCGATCGTCGGCACCTGAGGCGCGAGCGCGACCGGCGGCACGGACCGGCAGGTCCGGCCTCCGTCACCTCATCCGAACGGCGTAGACGGGTCCCGCCCGGCGAGGGCCTGGGGACCCGGGCGCTGCTCAGCGCCTCCCCTCAGCATCGGTGGGGAGCCGAGTGTCGGGGACGCGGAACCGGGGATCCGCTCCCGTTCGGGAGGGGTTCGCAGCGTCGTGCATCGTCGCGCTCACGCCGAGCGTCCGTCGATCGGAACGTCGCAGCAGCCATCCGGCGCCGGTCGTCCGCGCCCGCACCCGTCGTGGAGCACGACGGGTCGTTCCGGGCGCCCGTCCACCCACGAGGAGGGGGCCCATGCACATCCGGAGTAGAACCAGCGTGCTCGTCACCGTCGCGCTGATCGCGGCGCTCGTGGCGGCGATCCCGTCGGGCGCTGTCGGCTCGGCGAGGGCGGCCACGTCGCAGGACGTGGTCCTGTTCGCGGCCGACGGGATGCGCCCCGACATGATGGAGCGGTACGCGGCCGAGGGCTCGATGCCCACGTATCGGTGGATGATGCGCAACGGCGTCAAGGGCGAGAACGGCCTCACGCAGGCATTCCCGCCGAACACCGGCGTCGGCTGGTACACGCTCGCGACCGGGGCGTATCCCGGCGAGCACGGTTCGACGAACAACACGTTCTTCCGCACCGGTGACTCGTTCGGCAACCGCACGGCGGCGTTCTCCGGCGGTGTGCTGCAGGCCGACACGATCGCCGAGGCCGCCGAGCGCGCCGGCAAGAAGGTGGTCTCGGTCGAGTGGGCCGGCGGCTCGAGGACGATGACGGCGCTGCAAGGGCCGGTCGTCGACTACCGGAACTTCTACTCGAACCGCGGGCTGTGGACGAACTGGGACGTGCCCGGTCAGCCGGCCGGTGCGAGCGCCTTCGGTGTTCAGTACCAGCGGTTCGACCTGGCCGACGCCGTCGGCTGGTCGAACGTCCCGGCGAGCTTCAGTCCGGCGAAGCAGGGGACGTTTGACCTCGGCTCGTACACCAGCAGCGGAACGCCCGTGATCGCGAACGACCAGTACGACTTCTACGTCTACGACTCGACGAACGATGCGGCCACGAACTACGACCAGGTGCTGATCGTGCCCAACGCCGCGGTGAAGGACGGCAGCGCGGGTGTCGCCGATCTTTCCGAAGACGAGTGGGCCGACGTCAAGGTCGTGCTCGCGAACCCGGCGGGCAAGACCGGCGGGTTCTACGTGAAACCCATGGTCTTCGAGCCCGACCTGTCGTCGTTCAGCCTGTTCTTCACCTCGGTGGCGCGCGCCGTCGCGACCTGCACCGGCTGCGGCTATCCCGGCGACTTCGAGGACGACCTGAACCGGCTGTTCCCGAGCTCGACCGCCGCGGACTACGCGGTGTTCGAGTCGGGTCTGGTCGACGCGGAGACGTACGTCGAGCAGGGGCTGATGTGGAGCGAGGCGCACTTCACGTACCTGAACTACATCCTCGGCACCGCCAACGTCCCGACCGTGGACGGCGGGAGCGTTCCGGGGATCGGGTACGACGCCGACCTCCTCCTGCTAGGGAACCCGGCCACCGACGAGTTCTCCCACATGTTCCTCGGGCTCATGACCCCGTCGGTAAACGGCGTCACGAACCCCTACTACAACACGTACGCCTCGTTCGGCGAGGTCATCACGCCAGCGAAGGCGGACGGGTTCATCCGTGAGGCCTATGCCGAGGCCGACGCGACGCTCGCGCTCGGCAGGACCCTGATGGGAGGGACCCCGACCACGATCGCGACCTCGGACCACGGCTTCGGCGCGCAGTGGCGCGCCGTCAACGCCGGCAAGGTGCTGTTCGACGCTGGCCTGCAGGCCACGGGGGACACGGGGGCGACGACCGAGGTCTTCAGCAACTGTCGCTCGGGCACGGGCACCGGCGCGGTGAACCTCGCGAAGGCGTGCTGGGCGGGCGGCACGGCCCAGATCTACGTCAACGTCGCGCTCACCAGTCCTCCGCCGCCGGGAACCGTCCCGGCAGATCAGTACGAGACCGTCAGGAACCAGATCATCGACGCGTTCCAGGCGCTCGAGGACCCGGACAACCCGGGTGCCGAGGTCGTGCTGAAGATCATGAAGAAGGAGGAGCTGCGTAACGTCGACGGCTCGGACTCTCTGCACCCGAACCGCAGCGGCGATGTGGTCGTCGTGCTGAAGCCGCCGTACCAGTTCGACGCGGCGACGTTCGGCACGACCTTCGCGTTCAGCCAGTTCTTCGGACAGCACGGGTTCCTGCCCGAGACCGTGAGTCTGGCCGACAACGTGAACATGCACGCCACGTTGGTGGCTGCCGGGCCGGGGATCCGGGACCGGAGCCCGCTCGCCGGCGTCCGAGCGATCGACGTCGCCCCCACGGTCGCGTACCTGATGGGGATCCCCGGTCCGCTGAACGCGCGGGGCAAGATCCTCTACCCGATGATCCGCGGTGGCGGTGGCGTGAAGGAGGTCACGCTGCTGTACATCAGCGACTTCCACGGTCTGCTGACGCCGCTGTCGCAGTCGGCCGACACGCTCGGTCCGTCCTTCGGCATCGGGGGAGCGGCCTACCTGAAGCCGTGGTTCGACTGGTACCGTGCGGACGCGCGTGGCCGGACGCTCACCCTCTCAGGTGGTGACGCGGTCGGGGCGAGCCCGCCGATCTCGAACTTCTTCGGCGACAAGCCCACGATGCGGGTCTTCAACAAGCTCCGCATGACCGTGGACACCCTCGGCAACCACAACTTCGACCGTGGTTCGGCGTACCTGCGGCAGACGCTGATCCCGATGGCGAACTTCCCGTACCTCGCCTCGAACGTCGTGTTCGAGGGCACGGGCCAGTACCCCGCGCAGTGGAAGCCGTCGCACGTCATCGAGTTCAACGACTTCGACCTCGGGATCGTCGGGTACACGCTCCCGGAGCTCGAGTCGCTGATCTTCCCCGGGTACCTCGACCCGTTCGTGGTCACGGACCCGGCCGCGGCGATCAACGCCGAGGTCGCGAAGCTCCACACGATGGGGGTCGACGCGGTCGTGGCCGTCGGGCACATGGGAGGTGACGGGACGAGCGTCACCAGCCCGACCGGCGCGCTGATGACCCTCGCGGAGGGGGTCCCCGGCGTGGACGCGGTGCTCGGCGGGCACACGCACACGCAGTACATCGCCCGCACGAGTGGGGGTGTGCTCGTTGCCGAGAGCCCGAACTCCGGGCTGCGGTTCACGAGGATCCGGCTTGTCGTCGACCCGGTGACCGACGACGTCGTCTACACGACGGCCGACTACCACAAGCCGTGGGACATCGGCGTGACGCCCGACCCGAACATCCAGACGCTCATCGACGACCTGAACGCGAAGCTCGCGCCGGTCTTCAGCACGAAGATCGGCGAGTCCACGGTCAAGATCCCGCGGGCCGATCCCTGTGGCCGCGCGGACGGACGGCTGTGCGAGTCGCTGATCGGCGATCTCACGACCGACTCGCTCCGGCTGACCTACAACACCGACTTCGCGATCACGAACTCAGGCGGCCTGCGGGCGGACCTGACGTGCCCGTCGCCGGACGTCGACGGTGATTTCTGCCCGGCCTTCACCCCGCCCCCGTATCCGATCACGCGGGGCCAGTCGCTCGCGGTGCTGCCGTTCGGAAACGTGGTGTTCACCGTGACGATCAACGGCGCCGAGCTCAAGACGTACCTGGAGAACGGCGTCTCTGCGATGCCCTCGGCGAACGGGAAGTTCCCGCAGGTGTCCGGGCTGTGCTTCACGTACGACATCTCGGCGGCTGTCGGCAGCCGCGTGCTGGGCGCGGTCCGGCAGGCGGCGGACGGGTCCTGCACGGGGGCGCCGGTCGACCTGACGGCGGCCTCGACCTACACGATCGCCCAGAACGACTTCATGGCGACGGGTGGGGATGGGTACCCGAACGTCTACGCGCGGGGCACCACGCAGGCCATCATGGAGCAGGTGCTCGCCGACTACATCACGGCGAACACGCCGCTGTCCCCCACGATCCAGGGGCGGATCGTCTGCACGACGAGCGGCGCGACCGCCTGCCCGGTGGTGGTGCCGTAGCGAGAGCGGTTTGGTCCGCCGGGTCCCGCGAGGGACCCGGCGGGCTCACGCCGGCACGACGGGCGTGAGCTCCGCGATATCGCAGGAGCCGCGCCAGCGGGCGATCGACTCCTCGGGGGGACCGACCCGGCTCCGACGCCGGTCGGCGAGGGCCTTCGCGGCCTCCTCCCACTCGGGACCCTCGAGGAGCCGGACCGACGCGGGGAACTCCTCGAGCGACGTGTCGCGTCCCTTGCGACGCGTCGTGACGATCAACTCGTGCGCGTCCGGGAGCCCGGGGAGGGTCTGCTCCTGCGGGCCGGGCTCACGCTGGGAGAGCACGAGGATCCGGCCGTTCTTGTACGCGAACCACGACGGCGCGGCCTTCCGCTGTCCGCCGCGGTCGACGCCGACCCAGATGACGTCGGACTTCTTCAGCCCGTCCTCGGTCTCCTTCGGGAGCTTCGTCGGTGCCTGCTGCACGTAGACGGGCACCTCGATCTCGCCGAGGATCTCGTCGTCCACGATGAACGACACGATGTGCGTGCCCGTCGCCAGGAACGTGGCGTCCTCGATCACGTCGGTCTCGACCGTGAGGTCCATCGACCCCTTCATATGGCGGGCCTCAGGCCCCCATCGGTGCACCGTCCGGCCCGAGGGATCGATGAACCGGACCTCCTCGGTGACGAGGCCGTTCGAGACCTTCCACGCCCGGGACAGCACGAACGGGAGCGCGCGCCCGGGCGCCCCCGAGAGGTAGATGCCGCCGGGACCGCGTTCGCCCTGGGTGTTCCAGATGCGGCGGTCCACGGCGTTCGCGAAGACGAGCTCGCCCTTCGCCATCGGGCCGCCATGATAGCCGAGCCCCTCCGCGGCGCGGCTGGAGAACGCGTCAGGCGGTGCGGGCGAGCCACAGGCGCGGCTCGTCGATCTCGGGGAGCGAGGGCATCGCCTCGGCCGAGTCCCACACCCGCGCGAGCGTCGCCTCGTCCGTGAGCTCCACCACGGTGTCGCAGAACGCCTTGCCCTGCCGGTACTGCTCCCGCTTCATCTCGATGCCGAGCAGGCGCTCGAACACCGGGTCGGTGTGCTCGGTCTCGCGGTAGCGGCGCATCGCCTCCTCGATCTGTCGGTAGGTGCCGAGCAGCGTGGCGCCGAGCGCGTGCATCACGTGGTCGCCGTAGCCCTCCGCCGCGGCCATGAACGCCTGGATCCGGCCGAGCTTCAGCCGCTGCTCGGCGTCCAGGACCGTGCCGAACAGCGCCTCCTCCCCGGTGAACATCTCCTGCATCGCCTCGGGGTTCGAGGGATCCAGGCTCTCGAACCGCCGCTGCAGCCCCTCGACGTCGAGCTCGAGGGTGCTGAGGAAGTCCTCGAGCAGCTCGCGGAAGCGGGGGAGCGCCCACGGCCGCGAGAACTGGAACCGATGGGTCGACTCGTGCATCGCGACCCACGTCCGGAACTCGGTCCGGTCGAGCGACCAGTCGCGTTCGAACGCGGCGATGTTCGGGACCACGAACAGCAGCGCCCCCGCGCCGGCCGGCCGAGGCACGGCGACGTCGTACTGCCCGAGCACCTGCTGCGCGAGGGTCCCGAGCACCGAGCCCACCTGCGCCCCGAGCAGCAACGGCGAGATCTGGCGCAGCATCTGCATCGCGCCCTCGGGCCCGCCCTCCGGCATCTGCGCCCCCTGGACCTTCGCGATCGCCTCGCCGAGCTTCGCGGCCGAGGGCTCGAGCAACGCCCGCAGGCCCTCGATGTTCTCGCCGATCCAGTCGGCCCGCCGGACCGCCTTCACCGCGGGCACGTCGTGCGGCGCCTCGAGGCCGGTGAACGCAGCGACGTGCATCTCGGCGACGCGGACCGCCTCCTCGAACGTGTGGCGATCCTCGTCCGTCGGCGGTGGGTCCTCGGCCCCCCACGAGGCGGCCGCGATCCCGACCTGGCGCGCGAGCTCCCAGTTGACCGGCCCGCTCGACGAGAGCAGGACGCGCTGGATCTCGCGGAACAGCGGCACGTCGTTCCAGATGTCCCCGAGCGGCACGCCGAACGGGTTCGGCTCCTGCGGATCGGCCATGGAACCAGCCTAGTACGGGAGCTTCGCTACGCCTCCGCAGCCGAGGGGTTCCGCGACCTCGCTAGGATGGTCGGCGTGCGCGAAGGCCTCTCGATCCGCGTCACGGCCGATCCCCTCGACCCCGCCGAGGCGATCGCGTCCGTCGCCGACCCCGCCGCCGGGGGCACGTGTGTGTTCCTCGGGACCGTGCGGGACCACTCGGACGCAGGCTCCGTGACCGCCCTCACGTACGAGGCATGGGATGAGCTCGCGCTCGCCCGGCTGGAGGAGCTGGGCGAGGAGCTGTTCGCGACGTGGCCCCTCGGCAGGGTGTCGCTGTGGCACCGGACCGGCGAGCTCGCGATCGGCGAGACCTCGGTGATCGTCGCCTGCTCGGCCGCGCACCGCGCCGAGGCCTTCGAGGCGTGCCGGCGCGGGATCGAGCGGCTGAAGGACGACGTCCCGATCTGGAAGAAGGAGCACCTGATCGACGGCGAGTCGCACTGGGTGATGGGGGCGTAGGTGGGCAGAGACATCGCGATCGACCTCGGCACGGCGAACACGCTCGTCGTGAAGCAGGGCGAGGGCATCGTCTTCGACGAGCCGACCGTGGTCGCGATGGACGCCTCGACCGGGGTCGTCAAGGCGATGGGCGACGAGGCCTGGCAGATGATCGGCGGCCGCTCCGGTCAGATCGTCGCCGTCCGGCCGCTGCGCCACGGCGTGATGACCGAGTTCGACATCACCCAGCGGATGATCGAGGTCGTGCTGCGGCGGGTCGGGGTCTCGCGCATCCCGAAGCCGCGCGTGATCGCGTGCATCCCATCCGAGAGCTCCGAGATCGAGCGGCGCGCGGTGGACGAGGCCGTGCGCGCGGCCGGCGGCAAGGGGGTCGTGCTCGTCGAGGAGGCGCTGGCCGCCGCGATCGGCGCGGGGCTGCCGATCCACGAGCCGCAGGGCAACCTGATCGTCGACATCGGCGGCGGCACGACCGAGATGGCGGTCGTGTCGATGGGCGGGGTGATCGCTGGCAGGTCCGTCCGCGTCGGCGGGTTCGATCTCGACCGGGCGATCCAGGAGCACTTCCGCTCGCGCTACGGCGTGATGATCGGGGAGAAGGCGGCCGAGGAGCTGAAGATCGCGATCGGGTCGGCGTTCCCTGGCGGCAGGGCTCGCGTCGCCATCGTGACCGGTCGGGAGCTCGACTCCGGGGCCCCGAGGGAGGTGCGCGTGACCGAGGACGAGGTCCGCCAGGCCATGTCGGGACCGGTTCGCCGGATCGTGGAGGTCGCTCGCCGAACGCTCGCCGAGGCCCCGCCCGAGCTCACGCACGACGTGCTCGAGACCGGCATGTTCCTGACCGGCGGCGGCGGGTTGCTCCGCGGCCTGGACCTGCTCCTCGCCCAGGAGTGCGAGGTGCCGGTGCATCTCACCGACCGGCCGCTCGAGACCGTCGTGCTCGGGGCCGGCGCGATGCTCGACCACCTGGACGACTACAAGAGCTCGTTCCAGCTCGTCCGACGCCGGCCGCCGGACGACGGCCGGAAGCAGCGCGTGGTGCGGATGGGCTGATCCAGGCCTCGGGGCGGCGCTAGCTGCCGCCCTGCTCGTAGAACGAGTGGATCAGCCGGCCGATGAGGAAGCCCAGGCCCCACAGCGCGCCCACCGTGACCATGATCGCGACGGCGATGAGCGCGAGTGACCCGAGGAAGCCCTGGAGCCGATCCCGGAGCGTCGGCCCCCGCGTGACCTCGACCCGGAGGTACGTGTACCCGGCGGGCGGGCGCGGGGTGACCTCCGAGGGCTCCTCGCCGGTCGACGGCTCGAAGCCGACGGCGAGCTCGCGCTCGCTCGTCCGCATCGAGACGACGTACGCGATCGCCCCGGCGCCGAGGGACAGCAGGATCACCGCGAGGTAGCGCACCGTCCTCGGAGACTACCGCCGGACGGGTCAAGCATCGAGCGTCCTCCGTACCATGATGCGACCGTGCGTCCGCTCCGCATCGCGCTGCTCGTGCTGGCCGCCGCCGTCCTGTACGTCGGCGGGTACGTCTTCCTGCCCTATTACTCGATCGGCCCCGGGCCCGCCCGGGACGTCGAGCCGCTGATCCGGGTCGACGGCGCGCCCCGGTACCCGTCGGAGGGCCGGTTCGTCCTGACGTCGGTCGTGTTCAGCCAGCTGACCGGGTTCGGCGTGATCGGCGCGTGGCTCGACCCGGACCGCGCGGTCGTGCAGCGCGAGCGCGTCTACCCGTCGGGCGAGACGGTGGAGGTCGAGCGCCAGCGCGCGATCAGCCAGATGGACCAGAGCAAGCTGGACGCTACGTACGTCGTGCTGCAGGAGCTCACGGACTACCCGAAGGAGCACGGCAAAGGCGTGCTCGTCGAGAGCGTCGTCAACGACTGCGCCGCCGACGGGGAGCTGTACCCCGGAGACCTGATCCTGCGGATCGACGGGGAGACCGTGAACAACCGCAACGCCGCCTCGCGCGCGATCGAGTCGGCGAAGTCGGGGGGCCTCCTGACCTTCGACGTCACCGTGGACGGCGAGCCCGAGACCGTCGACCTGGTCCGCGAGCCCTGCGGGGGCCAGGAGGATCCGCTCGTCGGCGTCTCCCTCATCAACGCGTTCCCGGTCGACGTGCGGATCTCGAGCGGCGCGATCGGCGGACCGTCCGCCGGCCTGATGTGGGCGCTCGGGCTCTACGACCTCCTCACGCCCGGCGACCTCACGGGCGGCCGGACGATCGCCGGCACCGGGATGATCCTCCTCGACGGCACCGTGTACCCGATCGGCGGCATCGGGGAGAAGCTCACGGCGGCCGAGGACGCAGGCGCCGAGGTCTTCTTCGTTCCGAAGGAGAACCTCGGGGAGGCGCGCGCCTCCGGCGATCATGACCTCGAGCTCGTCGTGGTCGAGACGTTCGACGAGGCGATCGCGTACCTCGAGGGCAGGGACTGAGTCCGAACCGATCGTCCGGAGTGCCGGTGATACGCTGGCCGCCGTTCCCCGGAGAGGAGTAGGAGTGGTCGCCCGGATCCCGGTCGCAGGGATGCGCCGTCGCTGGCCGATCGTGGTCGTCGGCGCGATCGTCTTGGTCCTGCTCCTGTTCACGGCGCTCTCGGGCTTCTTCGTCGACGTCCTGTTCTTCCGCGAGGTCGGGTTCAGCGACGTGTTCTGGGGGATCCTCCGGACGAAGTTCGTGCTCGCGCTGGTCTTCGGGCTGGTGTTCTTCGCGGCGCTCTACGCCAACCTGCTGATCGTCCGCAGGATCACCCCGCGGTTCCGGCCGCTCACGCTCGAGCAGGAGATCCTGGACCGGTACCGGATGGCAGCCGAGCCCTACCTGCGCTGGCTGCTCCCGGCCTTCGCGCTCCTGATCGCGCTGTTCGTCGGGCTGGGGGTCACCTCCCAGTGGCAGACGTTCCTGCTGTGGCGGAACTCCTCGGGCGTGTCGTTCGGGATCCAGGACCCCGAGCTCCACCGGGACGTCGGGTTCTACGTGTTCAGCCTGCCGTGGCTGAAGTTCGTGCAGGGATGGCTGTTCTCGGCGCTGGTCGGGATCACGGTGATCGTCTCGCTCGCGCACTACCTGTGGGGCGGGATCCGGCCGCAGGCGCAGGGGCTGGGAGAGAAGGTCACCCCGCAGGTGAAGGCCCACCTGTCGGTGCTGCTCGGGCTCATCCTGCTCGTGAAGGCGTGGGGGTACTACCTCGGGACCTTCGACCTCATGCTGTCGCAGCGCGGTGTCGTGGCCGGGGCCTCGTACACGGACGTGAAGGCGCAGATGCCGGCGCTGCGGATCCTCATCTTCATCGCGGTCGCCTGCGCGGTGCTGTTCTTCGTGAACATCCGTCTGCGCGGCTGGGCGCTGCCCGTGATCGCCGTGGGTCTGCTCGCGCTCGTCTCGATCGTGGCCGGCGCCGCGTACCCGGCGTTCGTCCAGCGCTTCCGCGTCGGTCCGCAGGAGCTCCAGAAGGAGCGGCCGTACATCGTGCGGAACATCGCCGCGACGCAGGCCGCCTTCGGTCTCGACCAGATCGAGACCGAACAGCGGACCGTCAGTGCCTCGGTGAGTGGTGAGGCGATCCGGAAGAACGTCGGGACGATCTCGAACATCCGCCTGTGGCGCCCCGAGATCCTCCGCGAGAACTACGAGGGGCTCCAGCGGATCCGTCAGTACTACGCGTTCAACGACGTGGATGTGGATCGGTACTCGATCCAGGGGAGCCGGCGCGTCGTGATGGTCTCGACGCGCGAGGTGACCCAGAACGAGATCCCCGGCGGCGGATCGTGGCAGAACCGGCACCTCGTGTACACCCACGGCTTCGGGGCGGTCGCCTCGGTCGTGAACACGGCGACGACGGAGGGGGCGCCGCAGTTCACCCTGCAGGACATCCCTCCGGTGGGCGAGCCACCGCTGCAGGGCAACGGCCCCCGCATCTATTACGGCGAGCGCTCCGACGTGGGGTTCGTGCTCGTGAACACCGGCGCGCAGGAGCTCGACTACCAGGGGACGCCGACGGACGATCAGAAGCAGGTCACGTTCGAGTACGACGGCGACGGCGGCATCCCGATCGGCGGGTTCCTCCAGCGGGCCCTCTTCGCGTGGAAGTTCCGAGACGTGAACCTGCTCATCTCCGGGCTCGTCCAGGGCAACAGCCGGATCATGATCAACCGGAGCATCTACGAGCGCGTGCCGAAGGTCGCCCCGTTCCTCAAGTACGACGGCGATCCCTACGCGGCGATCGTCGATGACCGACTCGTGTGGATCTGGGACGCGTACACCACGACCGCCCAATACCCGTACTCGCAACCGCTGCGGCTGGAGGACTTCACGTCGCAGCAGCCGGGAACGCCCCCGCTCGTCGGCGACGTGAACTACATCCGCAACTCGGTGAAGGTGGTCGTGGACGCCTACGACGGCTCGCTCACGTTCTACGTGGCCGACCCGCAGGACCCGATCGTCCAGGTGTGGGAGAACGCGTTCCCCCAGATGTTCACCCCGCTCGAGGACGCGCCGGACGCCGTCCTGGCGCACTTCCGCTACCCGGAGAACCTGTTCCAGGTCCAGGCCGCGCAGTACGGCAGCTACCACGTGACCGATCCGAGGGTCTTCTATGGCAAGCAAGACTTCTGGCAGATCCCCGAGGACCCGACCCAGTCGACCGAGGCCGCCGCGATCGGCTTGCGCCCCTACTACATGCTCATACGCCCGCCGGCCGAGTCCTCCGAGAGCTTCGCCCTGATCCAGCCGTTCACGCCGCTCGGCCGCCAGAACATGGTGGCCTGGATGGCGGCCCGCTCGGACCCCGGGCCGGGATACGGCGACGTCCTGGCTTTCCAGTTCCCGTCCGGCGAGAACATCGACGGCCCGACGCAGGTGTTCTCCCGGATCAACCAGGACGCCCGGTTCTCCGCGGAGCGGACGTTGCTCTCGCAAGGGGGCTCCGAGGTCCTCTTCGGGGACTTCCTGGTCATCCCGATCGACACGGGCCTGCTCTACGTCCAGCCGGTCTACGTGCGCTCGACCCAGACGAACGCGATCCCCGAGCTGAAGCGGGTCGTCGTCGTGAATGGGGACCGGGTCGGGATCGGCACGACGCTGCAGGAGGCGTTGACCGACTCGTTGTCGGGACAGGTCGAGCCGCCCGGCGGTGGCGGTGGTGGTGGCGGCGAGCCTCCGACCGGGTCGGTCCAACAGCAGATCCAGGTGCTCCTCGCCTCGGCCGCGAGCCACTTCGACAACGCGCAGGAGGCGCTGCGCCAGGGAGACCTCGCCACGTACCAGTCGGAGGTCGACGCGGCGGCGGAGGCCGTGAACCAGGCCAACCAGCTGGCCGCTCAACTCGAGGGCGCCGCGCCCACCGGCACGCCGACGCCGAGTCCTTCGGCCTGACCCGGGCCGGCGTCGGTCGGCCACGATGGCCGGTGGGCCATCGAGCCGGAGGAGGCATGGGCGTGAAGCAGGATCTCGCGCCGAACATGCTCGACTACGAGGAGACCCGGCGGACCTTCCGCCTGGAGGTCCCCGAGCGCTTCAACTACGCCCGCGACGTCGTGGACGCGTGGACCGCCCGGGAGCCCGGCCGGCTCGCCCTCCTGGCGGTCGACCCGGCGGGCGAGCACCCCCAGCGGCTGTCGTTCGGCGACCTGTCTCGCCTGTCGAACCGCGCGGCGAACTTCCTCGCCGCCGCGGGCATCGGCCGCGGCGACCGGGTCTTCGTGATGCTGCCGCGGATCCCCGAGTGGCACGTGGCGCTGCTCGGCCTGATCAAGCTCGGCGCCGTCCCGATGCCCGGGACGTCCCTGCTCACCGGTCGCGACATCGCCTTCCGCGTTCAGCGCGCCGAGGCCGTGGCGGCGATCGTTGACGCCGAGGGCGTGCCGAAGGTCGACGAGGCCCGCCAGGCGTGCGAGACGCTCCGGACGCCGATCTGCGTCGGATCGGGCGGCGGTACCGGGTGGCTCGACTGGGCCGAGGGCCTGGAGCGCGCGAGCGACGCGGCGCCCGATCCCGTGCCGACGCTGGCCGAGGACCCGCTCGTCCTGTACTTCACCTCGGGCACGACCGGCCACCCGAAGATGGTGCTCCACACGCAGGCCTCGTACGGGATCGGGCACGAGATCACGGCCCGGTTCTGGCAGGACCTGCACGCGGGCGACCTCCACTGGACGATCAGCGACATGGGGTGGGCGAAGGCCGCGTGGGGCAAGCTCTTCGGGCAGTGGCGGCTGGGCGCTGCGGTGTTCCTGTGGGACGTCCGCGGGCGCATGGACCTGGACCGCACCCTGCGCCTGATCGGCGAGCACGGCATCACCACGCTCTGCGCGCCCCCCACGGTGTTCCGCGCGGTCGTGCAGTTGGAGCTGCCGTCGTACGACTGGGGCCGTCTGCGCCACGTCGTCGCGGCCGGGGAGCCGCTGAACCCCGAGGTGATCCGCGTGTGGCGCGAGGCGACGGGCCTGACGGTCCACGACGGCTACGGCCAGACCGAGACCGTGAACCTGGTCGCGAATTACCGCTGCCTGCCCGTTCGCGAGGGCTCGATGGGCAAGCCGACCCCCGGCTTCGACGTCCGGATCGTGGACGACGACGGAGCCCCGCTTGGCCCGGGCGAGACCGGGCACATCGGCGTGCGCGTCGCGCCCGAGCGGCCCGTCGGCCTGTTCAAGGAGTACTGGCGGGACGAGGACGCCACCCGGTACAGCGTCCGCGGGGAGTTCTACGACACTGGCGACACGGCGTACACGGACGACGAGGGATACCTGTGGTTCGTCGGGCGGGCGGACGACGTGATCACCTCGAGCGCGTACCGGATCGGGCCGTTCGAGGTCGAGTCGGCCCTCGTCGAGCACCGCGCGGTCGCCGAGGCCGCCGTGGTCGGGAAGCCCGACCCGCTCCGGGGCGAGATCGTGAAGGCGTTCGTCGCGCTGAAGGCCGGCTACGAGCCGAGCGACGAGCTCGTGAAGGACATCCAGGACTTCGTCAAGCGCATCACCGCGCCCTACAAGTACCCGCGCGAGATCGAGTTCGTGGACGAGCTCCCGAAGACCGTGAGCGGCAAGATCCGCCGCGTCGAGCTTCGCCAGCGCGAGATCGACCACGCGGTCGGGCGGTCCTGACCTGCTCGCGATTGCCGCTTCGCGAGCGCGGTTGCTAGCATCGTGCTGCGGGGTGGAGCAGTCCGGTAGCTCGCTGGGCTCATAACCCAGAGGTCACAGGTTCAAATCCTGTCCCCGCGACGAAAGAAGCGCAGGTCAGAGGGGGTCTCGCCGGCGCTGGCGTTGTCCGCGTCCCGGTCCGACTCATTCCGAGAGGGAGCGTCGCCAGCGATTCGAGACCTGCCGATGCACACGCTGGAGGAGTTGCTCGAACGGGACTTGGGCTGAGGCGTCTCTCACCGAACGTCCGGAAGTCCTTTGCTCCCACGAGGAGAGCCTCGGGTTCGCGCTTCCTACAGCGTCCCGACAGCATCGGCAGTCTGAAGGCGCTGAGATGCGGAGCGACCCCCAGCCGAGAGCCAGGGGCCGCTCGCCTCCTCTTCACGCGCCCTACGGGACGATGTTGACCTGCCCCGAGTAGTCCGCGTAGCACCGCCATGGTGGGTCTTCGTCGCACGACTCGAAGATCCACGCCCCCTGGCCGCGGAGGTTCGCAAGGTCTCCGCTACCGCCGAGGATCACCCATCGTCCCGTCATGGGCTCGACGAGCGACTTGGCCCACACCGTGGTCTGCATGAGCAGGGTGCCGTGGGCCCCATCGACCGAGCCCGTGAACTCGATCCGTATCAGCGCCGTCAAGGTCCCATTGGGCATGATCACGCCCTTGTAGGACTCGGCCGAGGTCCCGACGAAGGTTCCCGTCCAGTGTCCGAACTCGGTTCCGGTGAACCGCGCACCCCCGCTCGGCAGATCCACTTGGTTCCATTCACCGCCCACCCAGGACCAGACCCCCGTCGCGGGCACGGGTGGTTCCGCCGCTGCGGGTGTTCCCACCATCGCCAGCATGAGTGCGATGGCCGCGAGCAACAGGATCGTCCTTCGCATCTTCCCCACCTCCCTATGCGTGGGGGTGCGCTCCCTCCCGACGGGGAGCGTGCGCCCTCTCCGATGCGAGAACAGCCAGGAACTAGCACTTCCCCCCGATGCTTCCAGAGGATTCGGGCCCCCGAGAAGAAGGGACCCCTGAGCGATCGAGTTGCAGGAGCAACCCGACCAGCACCGCCCGCTGGTACGGGTCCTCCTCGGGGCCAGTCCCCGAAACGCCTAGCCGACGAAGAACAGGTACGCAGGATCCATCAGGATCGAGAACCCTGCGTCGGCTCGGTCGGCCCCTCGATCCTGCACGTGGCCAGCCTCGCGACGAGTCCAGCAGGTGGATCGACGGTCCAGTACATCGTGACACCTGCCTCCGTGCGCCAGAACTCCCCGCCTATGAGCAAGACGGGCGGGCCGACTCCGGTCCACCCCTGCATCGTGCCGATGCCCGTCACCTCGAATGTGTCCATCCCGGGCAGGTGACCTCGTACGTGAGACCTCTCGGCGGGGCACCGGCCGCTGCTGGCGCAACCACCACCAGCGCGAGCACAACGAGAGCCACCAGAAGGATGGTTCTTCGCATCTTCCCCACCTCCCTATGCGTGGGGGTGCGCTCCCTCCCGATGGGGAGCGTGCGCCCTCCGATGCGAACGAACAGCCCGACCCTCGACCCAACCCTCCGCCAGCGTCCAGGGGTTTTGGATCCCTCGGGAGCCGGGACGGCTTCAGCGTCCCAGGTCGCGCTACCGCATCTCCCTCACGGTGAGCCCCGCCACGGGCTCATTCGCGAAGCTCCCGCAGCATCCCGGCCCATCCCTGCGTACCTGGATCAGACTCCCCGCGAGCGATTTCCTCATCGAGCGCCTCGGGCTGGAGCCGGAGGGCGCGGAGCAGTTCGGCGCGGACCCGTCGCGGCATCTGATCGAGCGTCGCACGGAGGTGGGCTCCCCAGGGGCCGAGCATCGTGGGGAGCCTAGCGTGGGGCGTCCAGATGCACCCCCGCCTTGGGCCCCGTGCAGGCTGACGGGCGCGGTGGGGCCCCAAGGCGACCCCCGGGAGTCCTACCGGCGCTGGGACCAACGCCCAGTACCCCTGCCGCTCGCAAATGCAACTCTGCCGAAATCGGATGCTTCCGGCCGTCAATGAAAGGGAGTCGAGCACCGTGCCGGGCGATCGTTCGAACCCGACGAAGTCGAGGAATGCCACGGCTTCGATCAAGCTGAGGTGTCCTCGATGCGGCTCGGGGGACAAACTGCGGATCGTGTTCGACTATCCGGGGCCCGACCTTGGTGAGAAGTCTGAGAGGGGCGAGGTGTTCCTGGGGGGATGTCTCGCCTACCTGGCAGATCCAGCGTGGCATTGCCGATCACGTGTTTCCGAGTGGAGCGGTGCGGGGACGGGGGAGTGGCGGATGAGAGAGGGTCGTCCGCCACTCGATCCTCGCCTCGCTCCCATCGCAGCGTTCCTTGAACGTGGTTGGGATGGCGGACAAGTCACCCTGGATTGCCGAGCCTGCCACGCCACCAACAGTGTCGCCGCGAACGCTCCCGGCTATCGCTGTTGGCGATGCTCCAAGAGCTACTTGTTCCGTGTCTGCCCGTACTGCCGGACGATGACCACGCTGACCTTTGTTGCCGGCGCGGGCTCCGAGTGCGTGTGTCGGAGTTGCGGCCGTGGACACCTCCTCAATGTCCGCTTCCCAGGGACCAATCACGCCGCCGTGCTGCCGTACTGCGGCTCCTGGAATCTGGATGCGCCGGGTGCGCACGGGCTGTCCCCGTAGCGGGCGGGACCTTCGCCCCGGGCAGGGCCGGCTACCGGGGGCGACGCTTGGTCCATCGACGAGGGCGTGGGTGCGATGCGCGAACGGCAACCCTGCAGGCAGCGGCGCGATCTTCCGCCTCGGGATGTTCGCAGCCTGGGTCTCGGTCTGGCAGCAGGCGGACTCGTGCTGGGCGAAGGTGCTCGCGGTGTTCCAGAGCCATCTTCTGGCCGACCTTCATCGCGTACCGGGTCTTCGAGGCGCTCGCGAAATAGGGGGATGAGGGATGTGAAGATCGAGTACGTCCACGCGTCGGTGCACGGCAACGGTGCCATGGTCGCGGATGAGTTCCGGAAGCGGATGGCGGACCGGGGGGTCGACGTCGCCGTCCACCACATCGATGACGTGAAGCCGAAGGAGATGCCGCCCGCCGACCTGTACGTGTTCAGCTCGCCCGGGCGGATGGGTAGGCCGATCCGTGGGGCGCGCCGCTTCCTCAAGGACGTGAAGCTGCCCGCGGGTACCAGGTACGCGATCCTGACGACCGAGATCGCGCCGCAGCCGGACGCGAAGACGGGGCGGATCCCCACCGAGGAGGAGATCTGCCGGTTCCAGCGCGTCCGGCCGATCATGAACCAGACGCTGCAGGGCAAGGGTCTCGTGAAGGTGGCCGAGGACAAGGTCTACGTCACGGGCATCGAGGGGCCGCTCGAGGACGGCTGGCAGGAGAAGGTCGACGCCTTCGCTGCGCTGATACCGGCAACGCCCTAGGTATGTTCGTATGGCGTCTCGCGCTTCGGAGCGTGACGCGGTCGTGGAAGCGGGGAGCGCCCGCACGGCCTCACGCGCCAGGTGAGGCAAACGGGAACGCGACCGACCAGGCCGCGTGGGGACCCCTTCGCCCTTCATGTCGGGCTGTCAGCTGCTCCACGATGGTCAAGCAGTCCACGACGTCCGCGACCTGTCCGCGTTTCGCGTCACTCATCCGGTCACGGCCGATGAACTCATCGAGAGGCTCCCGCTACCGCGCTGAGCGCTCGATCGCGCATGGAACCTTGGATCCCGTCTACCTCGGCAGGAACTGCAACGAATCGAGCGCGTCCCACGCCTGCTGCTGTCTCTCGGGGTTCGCGTACGCCTCCTCGCCCATGCCTACGAACACGTAGAAGGATCGGCCCGCGTCGTTGAAGGCGATCCACCAGCCTCGGATGCCCGGGACCAGGTTCCGGCCGTCCGACGGGCACAGGAGGTCGAAGTCGCCGCACACGCGCACGGGTCCGAAGTGCGTCGGTCGGTCGGGGAACCCGCTGGGACCGGCGCTGTCACGGGTCTCACCACACGCCGAGCCGTTCTCGTTCAACCAGATCAGGATGTCGTTCGGACCGAGATCCTCGACGGCGCGGCTCGGAAGCTGGAAGTCCGTCACCGCCTCGCCGCCGGGGCGAAGCGGGTACGTGGCGAGCGCCAGGATCTCGTACGGAGAGCACACCCAGTCGTTGATGGGGGTCGCCGGGACGAACCAGTCGATCGGGTACGTCACCATGAACAGGTCGTCATCGTCCTCACGTATCGTGAGTACGTCAGCAGGCGCGCTCGGCCCGGTCGGCCCGCTCGTCCGTGTCGCTCCGGTCGCCCCAGACGGGGCCGTTGTCAACGTCTGTTCGGGCGGGGTCGGGGACGCCGTCGAGAGCGGGGCCGATGGCATCAGCCACATGGGCTCGGCGTCTTGGGCGAGCGGTCCGGAGAGGTCCTTGAGGTCCGTGCCGTCGAGACCGGCGACGAAGATGTCCCGGCCCTGCTCGCCACCGGCCGTGAAGGCGATCCTGGTGCCATCGGGCGACCACGTGGGATCGAACGGAGACTCCGCTTCCTCGCCCCACCCGGATGGCAGGTCGATCCGATGGAGCCCTCGCCCGTCCGCGCCGACGATGTAGATGTCGCTCCCCCCGTCGAACGCGAGCGCCGACCCGTCCGGCGACCACGCGGGTCTCCAGGCACCCTTGTCGAAGGTCGTTACCTGGGACGCACCGGAGCCATCCGTGGCGACGGTCCAGATCTGCGAAATCCTCGCCCATCCGTCCGCCGCCGGATCCACCATGCGGACGAAGGCGATCGTCGAGCCATCGGGAGACCAGGCGGGAGAGAAGTCGTCGGTCGACCCACCGAGGAGCTTGGTCGGCTCGGTGCCGTCGAGCGCGACCGCGTACAGGTCGCGCCGGGCCGGGCTGGCGATCGGATCAGGGTCCAGCGTGACGAACTCGCTGCGCGAGAACACGATCAGCCGTCCGTCCGGCGACCACGTCGGGCCCTCGTCCATCCCCTGCTCGTTGGTCGTCAGGCGAGCGACGCCGGACCCGTCGGCGTTCATCACGTAGATCCCCGTGCTGCCATCATCGATCAGCCGCGTGAACGCGATCCTCGATCCGTCGGGCGACCAAGCCGGTTCGCTGCCCGGCCCGAGCACCCGTAGGTACGCGCCGTCGGGCTCCATCACGGCGATGCGCGGCGTCATGTCGTCCGGCCCCTGGGTTGTGAAGACGATCTGGCTGGTGATGGGTCCAGGGACCGCCTCATCGCCCGAGGGTCCCGCGTCCCGCCGCCCAGAGCCCTGGCCGAGCGCGTTCCAAACGAGCACCCCGCTCGCAGCGAACAGGGAGAAGGCGACGATCACGGCGAGCATCGGGGACGTTCGGCGGCGATCCGGGACGCTGGAGGCCGGTCCCTTCCTGGCCCGCTCCAGCACTCCTTCGCTCGGGCTCGCATCCTCCACCCGGCGGAGCACGCGCCGCCAACGCTCAGTCATCTTCGTCCTCCCCCAGGAGCTCGGCGAGTCGACGGCGACCGCGCATCAAATGAACGCGAACGGCGGCGGACGAAGTACCCATCAGCCTCGCCACCTCGCGCGAGGGCAGGTCCGCGATGTAGTGGAGGTAGACGGCCGCTCGCTGGGACGGCGACAGCCGCCTGAGCGCCGGGGTGAGGTCCGCGAGGACGTGTCGATCCTCGATCGGCATCTCGCGGTCGGGTCGGTGCCGATCCTCGCGGAGTTCCGCAGCCGCGATCCGGAACGCGACGCGGTACAGGTACGGCTTCGGCTTTCGGACGCTGTCCGCCCGCTCGATCGCCCTGGCGAACGCCTCCGTGACCGCATCGTCAGCGATGTCCCTGCGACCGCCCGCGTAGGCGAAGACCGCGCGCCAGAGCGTCGGGCCGACCTCACGCCAGATCGCATCGAAGTCCCACCGTTCGTCGCCCACATGCTCACCCTTACAGAGCATCCGGAGGGCCGGAAGGTGAACGCCTGCAACCGGATCAACCCGAGCTCACACGCTGGCGTCAGACCCCGCTGACTTCAGCACTCGGAGCGCACGCAGGGTGACCCACTTGTTGGGCTGTCTCTTCGGACCGAAGTCCACCCAGGTCTTGCCGGTGTAGTCGTAGTCGAGCGACCATCGGCCGAGCTCGTCTCGCTTGCCGCGGATGATGCCGAGGGCGTTCCGGAGGCGTGGATCCTCC
>DASTHN010000185.1:0-11878 GCA_035718185.1 Actinomycetota bacterium | reverse complement strand
AAGGTGGTGTTCTCCACCACGCTGTCGGCGGTGCAGGGCCATGCCCGCCTGGCCTCCGGCAGCCTGGCCGAGGAGATCGAGCGGTTGCGAGCCGAGCCGGGGGAGGGCGACATCGCGATCGGCGGCGCGACGCTCGCCGCCGAGGCGGCCGCGTTGGGTCTGATCGACGAGTACCGGGCCGTGGTCTACCCGGTGCTGGTCGGCGGTGGTATCCCGTTCTTCCCCCAGCGCGAGCGCCGGGTGGATCTCGAACTCGTCGAGACCCGCACCTTCAGCTCGAGAGTCGTCTACCTCCGCTACCGCGTGGCGCGAGAGCCCTGAGCGCCCGGATCGGAGCGGGGGCTCTCGCCTCTGTCGACAACGTCCGTGGGACCTACAGCTGGACGCGGCAGGACGCGAGCGGCGCTCGAGGGCCGATCCCGCTCAGAACACCGTTCACGGGTCGGTTCTCGTGACGAGGAGCTCGGTCAGGAACTCCCCCAGGGTGTTCGGCTTCGGGACGTTCCCGGTCATCACGACCTCGTCGTCGACCACCAACACGGGTGACCCCAGGACCTGGCGGCGGATCATCTCGGAGATGTCCTCGACCTTCGTGACCTCTGCGTCGAGGCCGAACTCGTCCACGGCCAGCAGGGTGTTCTCGTATAGCGCCTGGCACCGGAAGCACCCGGGGCCGAGCACCATGATCTGATGGGTCACCGCCTGCCCCCTCCCTCGAGCGGTCGGCGCGCGGTGGTCATTTCCGCGAGCCGGCGGGGACGGCACCGGCTTCCTCGAGGGCGCGCCGTATGCGCGGCATCGAGAGCTTGCCGCCGCTGATGACCACCCGACCGTCCATGACGACGAGCGGCAGCTGTGCGCCGTCGGGTACTGGCGGACAGTCCGCGTCGAACAGGTCGTGGTACTCAACCGAGACCGCCTCGCCGTACCGATGCCGCAACTGCGAGGCGGCCCATCCCGCGAGCTGACGCCAGGTGTCCTTGACCCCGTCCGAGCATGCGACGGGGGTCCCGACGATCACGACCTCGACCGGGGTCACCACGGGCAGCATCCGGCCCCTGAGCTCGGCCCGCACGCGGGGCCGGGCGTCGTCCCCGTACCCGTGCGGACCAGGAGGCCCGCCGTCATGATCTGCTTCACGTCCTCGCCACCGCACGCCGGACACAGGGGGGCAAGTCCGGCCTCCTTCTCCGCGAAGGTGGCGCGTACGTCGAACGGCCGGCCACATCCCTCGCAGCGGAACGCATACAGGGGCATGTCAACAGCCTCCGGCCCCGGCCAACGCGGCGATGTCCACCCCGAGCAGCTCGGTGATCTGTCGGTTGACCTGCGGCAGGTAGGCCGCGGCCGCTTGCTCCGCCGTTCGAGCTTCCATGACGATGGGGTCGGACCATGCCTCGTTCTGCGCTGCCCGCACCCGGTCGATGTCGTCTCGGGTCAGTGTTCCATCCGCCTGGCGCCGCCGCACGTCGCGCTCGACCTCCGCCAGGTGGTCGAGCAACGCGCGGGCGTGCTCGTCATCCTCGAGCCGAGCTTCCGCCTGCCGGTACGCGACGAACGGTGGTGAGCTCGCCAGCGACTCGCCCAGCGCCTCGGTGACTTCCACGACCGCCGCTGGCATCCGGGTCGTCTGTTGGTCCATCACGTCCTCCTCATCCGCAGCAGCCTGGGCTGCAGGTCGCGGCGAAGCGGAGGCCGATATGCACCGAGAGCAGTGAGTCGATCGCTCCGCAGAGTTGAGCCAGGGAACCCTGAGCCTCCAAGAGACCGGCAGCCGAAGGCTCCGCCATGAACGCCTCTCGGAGGCGCACGAGGTCGGCCTGCTGCTCGTCGGTTGCGGCACCCAGCATCAGCAACGGCTGGAGCGCGCGCTGCGCCGCCTGGTATGCCCGGTACGCCTCTTTGGCTCGCTCGTCCTCACCGAACCGGACGGAGGCCTCCTCGAAGGCCCGGAACACCGGCGTCTCCGAGAGCGCGGCCGCGAAGTCACGAGCCGCGCCTTCGACGTCGGAGCCGATGGACCCGGCCCTGCCCGTTCCGTCTGTCTCCCGCGTCTCCACCCGCGTCTCTCCCATCACGCCCTCACCGTCTCGCCCAGCATCTGCCGACCGAGGCGGTCGAGGAGGTCCAGACCGCTCACCTCGTAGGGCAGGAGCGGGATCTCGAGGACCGGGACCTGGAACCGCTCCCGCATCTCCTCCAAGTACCGCTCTTGCATGGCGCGTCGTGCACGGGCGAACGGGGTGGTCACCTGCTCGGCCGGGATCACCATGTTCGCGACGATCAGGCCGGGCTCGATGCCGAGCCCGCGCAGCTCCTCCGCCATCCGGTGTGCCTCCAGGATCGGCGTCGACTCCGGATACATCACGAACGCGAACGTGCTCTGCGCCGGGTCGCGCATCATCTCGATGACCTCCCCGAAGTGCTGCTTCGCGACGTCGTCCGCGGCGGCGGTGTCGACCGAGGCGAAGACCTTGACGTCGAGCTGCTTGCTCCACTCGACGGGCAGCTCGAGCAGGCGCAGCGTGTGCCCGGTGGGTGCCGTGTCGAACACCACGACCTCCCAGTCGCCCTGGGAAGCGTGCTCGATGAACTTGTCGAAGGCCGCGATCTCCTCGGTGCACGGCGACTCGAGCTCCTCGGCCATGACCCTGATGGCGGAATCGGGACGACCGCGCTCACGCGCGTCGCCGAGTATCCGCGCCTTGTACGCGTCGGCGGTGGCCTTCGGGTCGATCTTCGCGGCCCACAGCGACGGTGCGCCCTCGACGGGCGCGGCCTCGTCGCCGACCGGTACGCCGAGCACATCGCCCAGATGAGCGGCCGGGTCGGTCGTGAGGAGCAGCGTGCGGTATCCCTGCCGAGACAGCCACACGGCCGTCAGGCACGACGCCACGGTCTTGCCGACGCCTCCCTTGCCGGCGAAGAAGACGGTCCGTCGGTTCCCGTCGGGAACGAGCCGCGGGCGCACCTCCTCTAGATCCGTTGCGGTCGGGATGCCAGAGGCCAATACGACGTCGCCCTCCGTCTCCACGGGCGCGCCGTCGAAGAAGATCCTCGCCACCTCGCGCAGCCGCTCCACACCTCGGATCTCGCCTGCCAGGAGGCTCATGCGCTCGGACGGGTACCGGAACTCGGCCTCGATCTCCTTCAGGTACCGCGCCTGGAGGTCGGCGCGTTCCGCGAACAGGCGATCCTTTTCGGCGGCGTCCGGGATGATCCCGTTCACGATCAGCCGGTGGTTGTCGATGCCGAGGCGCTTCAGTTCGTCGATCGCCCTGCGGGTCTCGCGGATCGCGATCGACTCGGGATGGAGCACGAACACGAACGAGGTGTGATCGGCATCACGGAGCGTCCGCAGTGCCCGCTCGTACTTGGCCTTCGCATCCTGGATCGCGGCTGCGGGACCGATGCACGTCTGACCGCTGCCCTCGCTCGCGCTGTCGATCGACTGCGTCCATTCCGAGGGCAGCTCGAGGAGTCGGATCGTGTGCCCCGTGGGGGCCGTATCGAAGATGATCCGGTCGAAGGTCTGGCCGCTGCCGGAGGGTGCCTCGAGGAAGTCGGTGAAGCGGTCGAAGGCGGCGACCTCCGAGGTGCACGGGCCGCTCATCTGCTCCTCCATGACCTGGACCATCTGCGGGGGGAACGCCGCGCGGATCGGCGCCATCGCGTGGTCGATGTACTCCTCCGTGGCCCGGTCCGGGTCGATCTCCATCGCCCAGAGCCCCGGCACGCCGTCGATCGCCGTGATCCGGTGACCGATCGGCTGCTCGAAGACGTCCGACAGGTTCGACGCGGGGTCCGTCGTGACGATCAGCGTGCGCTTGCCCTCCTCGGCGCTGCGGATCGCTGCGACCGTGGCCATGCTGGTCTTGCCGACACCGCCCTTGCCGGAGAAGAACAGGAATCGGCCGGACATCGGATCAGTCATCCGCTCGCTCCGTTCAATGCCGCCCACACCTCGGACAGCCGTGGGTAGGCGCCCGCCTTGAGGATCGTGTTCCGCACGACCGTGATGGGAAGCGCGTCCATCTGCCGCTCGCGCACGAGGGTCATCACCTCGGTGTTCCGGAGGAACGCCTGGGGATCGCTCGTCATCTGGTACCGCTCGACGCGGAGACCCTGCGCCTGCAGGTCCAGCACCATCTCGTCCACGTCGAGGAGCGTCTGGTCGAGCGTGGGACCGCAGAGCCCGGTGGGGCAGCACATCGGGGGGTCGAAGATCTCGATGTCGGGCCTATCGCCAGAGGTGGAGGGAACGGCAGGGGACGGGGCTGTTCCCTTCACGACGGGTCAACCTCCTCGGGTCCCAGGGCGATCCCCCGCGTCTGCGGGCTTCGGGGACCACAGGTCGAGAGACGGGGCTGGATGCGGTCGGCGTCGAGGAATCGCGCGAGCGTCTCGCGCAGGTCGCTCAGTGCCGAGGGATCGATCGAGTAGTAGATCCACCGGGCGTCGAGCGGGTCGTGCTCGGCGCGGACGATGCCCGCCTCCCGCAGGACGCCGAGATGGTGGGAGACGAGGTTGGGCGCCATCCCGAGGCGCTGCCCCAGATCGCAGTTGCACTGCACGCCCCGGATGAGCATCTCGACCAGCAACAGACGGTTCGGCTCCGATAGGACCTTCATCGTCCTGGCCAAGCCGTGTAGTTGGGTCTCCGAACGGTCGGCGGGCGGTGCGGGCGGGCGATGATTCAACATGTATCGAACTTAATCCGGATCGAGCCGTGGCCCGGCCTCCGTTCGACCCGTCTCCGCGGGGACGGATGGCCCGCCGCGACCGTGGGTCGGCGGGACCTTCGGGTAGGTAGCCTTGGCGGGCGATGGGGCGGCTCTTCGGCACCGACGGCGTGCGCGGCGTCTACGGCCGCGACCTGACCGACGAACTGGCGTTCGGTCTGGGTCGCGCGGCCGTGGCCGTCCTATCGCGGTACGAGCCGAAGCGGCGGACGCTCGTGATCGGGCGTGACACCCGGGCCTCGGGGGAGCCGCTCGAGCACGCCCTGGCCGAGGGCATCCGCCAGGCCGGCGCCGACGTGATCCTGGCCGGCGTGCAGCCCACGCCGGCCGTGGCGTTCCTGACGACCGACGTCGAGGCGGCGGCCGGGGTGGTGATCAGCGCCTCGCACAACCCGCCCCAGGACAACGGGATCAAGTTCTTCGGCCCGTACGGGTTCAAGCTCTCGGACGACCTCGAGAACGAGATCGAGGCCGAGATGCGGAGCGGCCCGGCGACGGCCGGACGGGTCGGCGAGGTCGTGCCGATGCCCGACGGCGTGCGCCACTACCTGGACCACGTCGCGAAGGCCGCCGAGGCGCGGCTGGACCGGCTGAAGGTGGTCGTGGACTGCGCGAACGGCGCGGCGTCCGCCTTCGCGCCGGAGGTCCTGCGGCGTCTCGGCGCCGAGGTCACCCCGATCCACGACCGACCCGACGGCACGAACATCAACGTCGGGTGTGGCGCCCTCCACCCCTCGGTCGTCGCGGCCGCGGTGAAGGAGCTGGGGGCCGACGTCGGCATCGCGCACGACGGCGACGCCGACCGAGCGCTGTTCGCCGACGCCGAGGGTCGGATCGTGGACGGCGACCAGGTCCTGGCGGCGTGCGCGGTCGCGCTCGCGGAGGAGGGACGGCTGCCGGGCCGCGTGGTGGTCACCACCGCGATGGCGAACCTGGGCTTCCGACGGGCGATGGCCGAGCGGGGGATCGAGGTCGTCGAGGCGAAGGTGGGGGACCGCTACGTGCTCGAGGAGATGCTCGCGCGCGACGCGGCGCTCGGCGGCGAGCAGTCCGGGCACGTGATCTTCTCGGAGCACGCCACGACCGGGGACGGGATCCTGACCGCCGTGAAGTTCCTCTCGCTCGCCCGGCGCAAGGGCGTGACGATCGCCGAGCTCGCGACGGCGATGCGGCGGTTCCCCCAGGTGCTCGAGAACGTGGAGGTGGCCCACAAGGAGCGCCTGCGCGACGCCACCGAGATCCGGGACGCGGTGACGGAGGTCGAGGCGAAGCTCGGCGGGGCGGGACGCGTGCTCGTGCGCGCCTCGGGCACGGAGCCGCTCGTGCGCGTGATGGTCGAGGCCGAGACCGAGCGCCTGGCCCGCGCCTGCGCGACCGCGCTCGCCGAGGTCGTGGGGCGCGCGCTCGCCTGAGCCGCCCGCCGAGGCCTACAGCGCACGGCTGAGGCCCGAAGGAGGGCCCCCTGCTAGGCTCGACCCCCTATGTGCGGCATCGTGGGCTACGTCGGGCCGGACGAGGCGCTCCCCATCATCCTGGAGGGGCTGCGGCGCCTCGAGTACCGGGGGTACGACTCGGCCGGGGTCGCCCTGCTCGACGGGCGGGTCTCGGTCGTGAAGAAGGCCGGCAAGCTCGGCGAGCTCGAGCGAGAGCTCGAGGCCCGCGGGGCCCCGCCGGGCAACGTCGGGATGGGTCACACGCGCTGGGCGACCCACGGCGAGCCGAGCGACCGGAACGCGCACCCGCACCTGGACTGCAACGGTCGGATCGCCGTGATCCACAACGGCATCATCGAGAACTTCCACGAGCTGCGGGCCGGGCTCGAGAAGCGCGGCCACCGGCTCGGCTCCGAGACCGACACCGAGGTCGTCGCCCACCTGATCGAGGAGCGGATGGACGGCGACCTGGCCGAGGCCGTGCGCTCCACGGTGCGCGAGCTCGAGGGAGCGTACGCGCTCGTCGTGTGCTCGATCGACGACCCGGAGCGGATCGTAGGCGTGAAGGTCTCGTCGCCGCTCGTCGTCGGGCTCGGGGACGGCGAGACGCTGCTCGCGTCCGACATCCCGGCGGTCCTGTCGCGGACCACCACGGTGATCCCGGTCGAGGAGGGCCAGATCGTCGACGTCACGTGCGACGGCGTGGCGGTGACCGACCTGGACGGGAACGCCGTGGAGCCCAAGCCCTTCGTCGTCGACTGGGACGTCGCCCGCGCGCAGAAGGGCGGGTTCGACGACTTCATGCTGAAGGAGATCCACGAGCAACCCTCCGCGATCCGCGACACCCTGGTCGGCCGCGTCGAGCACGGGATGCTCGCGCTCGACGAGCTGAAGGTGCCGGCCGACGTGCTGCGCGAGGTCGGCAAGGTCTTCGTCGTCGCCTGCGGGACGGCGTTCCACTCGGGCCTGGTGGCGAAGTACGCGATCGAGCACTGGACGCGGCTGCCGGTCGAGATCGAGATAGCGAGCGAGTTCCGGTACCGGGACCCCGTGCTCGGACCGGACACCCTCACGCTGGCGGTGTCGCAGTCCGGCGAGACGATCGACACGCTGGAGGCGGCGCGGCACGCGAAGCACCAGGGCTCGCGCGTGATCGCGGTGACGAACACGGTGGGCTCATCGCTCGCGCGCGAGGCGGACGGCGTGCTGTACACGCACGCCGGCCCCGAGATCGGCGTGGCCGCCACGAAGACGTTCGCGACCCAGATGGTCGCGCAGCACCTCACCGCGCTCTACCTGGCGCAGGTGCGCGGGGCGATGTTCCCCGAGGAGATCGCGGAGGAGGTCGACGAGCTGCGCCGGCTGCCGGGGAAGGTGCGGCAGGCGCTCGCGCTCGACGCGCAGATCGCCGAGATCGCCGCGGAGGTCGCGGACGCGCGCGACGTGCTGTTCATCGGGCGGCACACGGGGTACCCGGCGGCGCTCGAGGGGGCGCTGAAGCTCAAGGAGATCTCATACATCCACGCCGAGGGCTACCCGGCCGGCGAGCTGAAGCACGGGCCGATCGCGCTCGTCGAGCCCGGCGTGCCCGTGGTGGCCGTGGCGACCGAGTGCCACGTCTACCCGAAGATGCTCTCGAACATCCAGGAGGTCCGCGCGCGCGGCGCCGACGTGATCGCGGTGGCCACCGAGGGCGACACGGCCATCGGGGACCTCGCGAAGCACGTGCTCCTGGTGCCACGGACGCCGGAGCTGTTCTCGCCCGTCGTCGTGTCGGTGCCGCTGCAGCTGCTCGCGTACCACATCGCGAAGCTGCGGGGGTGCGACGTGGATCAACCGCGGAACCTCGCCAAGTCGGTCACGGTCGAGTAGCGGTTGCCGGGGTGCGGTGGCTCCGGCCCCGGGGCCACGCTCCGCTGGCGGCAGAGCCGACGGGCGCTCCGCGTGACCCCGGGGCCGGAGAACCCCTGCCGGGCTACGCTGCGGGTCGTTTCAGGATCTCGCAGAGGTCCAGGGTGTCCTCGCCGGGGCCGCCGATGCACGTGTCGATCCCTCGGCCTCCGGATACCCGGTCGTTCCCCCGACCGCCGTACACCTCATCGCGACCGTCGGCGCCATCGAGGGTATCGGCGCCGCGCTTTCCCAGCAGGACGTCCTCGCCGCCGGAGCCGTACACCACGTCGGCCCCGTGACCGCTTTGGATCCGGTTGGGATCGGGCGTTCCGATGATGTCGTCCGCGAACCGGGAGCCGATCGCGTTCTCGAAGTCCTCCGCGCCGGCGCTCTGACCGTCGATCCTCAGATCGCCCGTCGAGAGAACGGCGGACACCGAGCCGGTCGCGGCCGAGAGATCCAGGGTGTCGATGCCGCCCTCGCCGTACACGACGTTGGGGGCCACTGGACGCACCACGTCGTCGCCGTCGCCGGCGTGGACCCAGTAGACCCATGGAGCGCTGATGACGTGGTCGTCGTACGGTGAGCCGAGGACCCATTCGATGCCCTCGATCGTGTCGTTGCCTTCACCCGTCGCGGTCCCCTGGACGACATCGACGTCGACCCCGTTCGTCGCTGCAGAGAAGTCCGCGGTGTCGATCGTCCCGTCGCCGCCGATGAGGTGGTCGTCGCCCCCACCGCCTGCGATCACGTCCCAGTTCCCGCCGGCGCCATCGATCCGGTTCGGGCCGTCGTCGCCGGTGAGGAAATCCCGGCCCTCACTGCCCAGGATGTTCTCCACCCCGGAAACGGCGTCGCTGCCACCTCCACCCCCCTTCGTTGTCGCAACCCCCGCCGCGAGGTCGATCCATGCCTCGACGACCGTCGCGATCGTGTCTGTCCCCGGGCCGCCGTCGATCTCATCGTGCAGGTCTCCGCCCATGAGCGTGTCGTCCCCGGGCCCTCCGCGGAGCACCAGCGACGACCCGGCGGCGCCTGGGGAGTGGCCTCCGGCGCGGAGGTCGTCGTCGCCGGCTCCACCGTCGACGGCGGGGGGTGTGTCCAGGTCGGCCCCGTCGACGCCGAAGCCGGGGATGTCCCAGTCCAGCGTCTCCTCGTCCCCGTTGAGGTCGATCGGGCTGTAGCCGCCTTCATCGATGACGCCGACCAGGATCGTGTCGTTGCCTGGCGTCCCGACGATGGTCACGCTGCCCAGCGTCATCCGGTCGCCGTCGACGTCCTGCTGGTCGCCGGTCAGGAACTCGATCTCGGAGGAGCCGTCGCCCTCATCGGTCTTGCCTGGTGCGAACGGCCCTCCGGACATGTCGATCGTGAGGGATGCGAGATCCTCGCCGCCGGGCCCCGACTCGAGGATCCAGATCGTGTCCGTCGTGGTGACGGTGGCTCCCGTACACGTCGCGCCGTTCACGACGATGTCGTCGCCCGAGCGTTCGATGGTGACGTCGTCGCCGTCGGCGAACGTGATCGTGACGACGCCCGTTCCGGCGTCGAACGAGCAGGCCACGGCGGCGGACGCCAACGGCGCGGCGAGCACGCCGAAAACCAGCAGGAGGGTGAGGGTGGTGGAGACGAGAACGCGGAGGATCGAGCTCGGTCGGCTCCATCGGTGGGACGTGTGCGTGGGTCGAGTTCTCCGGGGTGCCACCGTCGTATCGTATCGGCACAACGTGACGGGTCCTGAGCGCCTCGTTCGCGAACCCCCGGTCGGGTCCTCCACGGTTGTCAACGGGTTGCCGCGCTTGACGGGTTTCGTCCCTCACCGGCGTCCACACCTTGCCGTGGTGAGGCGTTGACGACCCTCCCGGATGCGCGGGCCGGCCTGAGCGTCCATGGGTTTACGCAGAGCGTCCACCGCCTCCACTCGGCGCGGGGGCTACCCTATGGGCCGTGGAGATCCTCGGGCTGGGCGTCGACATCTGCGAGATCGCCCGCATGGAGCGCGCCCTGGGGCGCCACCCCACGATGCGCGCCCGCGTCGTCACGCCGGCGGAGGCCGGGGCCCTCGACCGCGCCACGCAGGAGCGCGGCGTCGAGGCCGCCACCCTGATGGAGAACGCCGGGCGCGAGGTCGCCCGCTCGGCCCTCGCGGTCGCGGGCGGCGCCTACGGCACACGCGCCGTGGTCGTCTGCGGCTCCGGGAACAACGGCGGCGACGGGCTCGTCGCCGCCCGTCACCTCGCCCGGTGGGGGGCGCGCGTCACCGTCCTGATGCTCGGGCCCGGCGAGGACCTGCGCGAGCCCGCCATCCTGCTCGAGGGCAACGCGAAGCGCCGCGCCGACACGCTCGGCATCACCCGCGTGCTCATCACGTTCACGCACGAGCGCACCAACGCCGTCGCCTTCGCCGTGGCGGTGGGCCCGTGAGGCCCGTCCTCACGCCGGCCGAGGCCGGGGCCCTCGACCGCGCCACGCAGGAGCGTGGCGTCGAGGCCGCCACCCTGATGGAGAACGCCGGGCGCGAGGTCGCCCGCTCGGCCCTCGCCGTCGCCGGCGGCGCCTACGGCACGCGCGCGGTCATCGTCTGCGGCGCCGGCAACAACGGCGGCGACGGGCTGGTCGCGGCCCGTCACCTGGACGGGTGGGGCGCCCGCGCGACCGTCCTGACGCTCGGATCCCGCGAGGACCTGCGCGAGCCCGCCGCGACGAACCTCTCCCGCCTCGCCGAGACCGACGTGCGCGTGCGCCCGTTCTCGCGCTCGGCTCTGGACCGCGAGCTCGACCGCGCCGACGTCGCGATCGACGCGATCTTCGGCACCGGCTTCCACGGCGTTCCGGAAGGGGAACACGCCGCCGCGATCCAGGGCCTGAACGAGGGGGGCGTCCCCGTCGTCGCCGTGGACATCCCGTCGGGCGTGAGCGGGGAGACGGGCGAGGTGGCCGGCGACGCCGTCTGGGCGGACGTGACCGCGACCTTCGGGGCCGCGAAGAGCGGCGTGGTCCTGCTCCCAGGCGCCGAGCGCGCCGGCCTCGTCGAGGTCGTGGACATCGGCTTCCCCGCGGACCTGGTCCGCAGCGACCTGTGGCTGATGGAGGAGGCCGACGTCGCGGCGCTCCTGCCCACCCGCACGATCGAGACCCACAAGCGCGAGACCGGCGTCACCCTCGTCGTCGGCGGCTCCCGGCTCATGACCGGCGCCGTCTGCCTGGCCGCCGCCGCGGCCTCGCGCGTCGGGGCCGGCCTCGTGCAGGTCGCTGTCCCCGAGGGCATCCTGCCGGTCGTCCAGTCCCTCGTCCGCGAGGCGACCTTTCTCGCGCTGCCGGAGACCTCGGAAGGTACGGTCGCCGCCGGCGCGACCGACGTGCTCGCAGAGCGCCTGGCGGGGGCGGACGCCCTCGCGCTCGGCCCCGGCATGACCACGAACCCCGAGACGGCCGCGTGGATCCGCGACGTCGTCGCCACGTCGCCGATCCCGACAGTCCTGGACGCGGACGGCCTGAACGCCTTCGCGGGGCGGGCGTCCGAGCTCTCGTCGCGCCGGTCCGAGCTGGTGCTCACCCCGCACGCCGGCGAGTTCGCCCGCCTGGCGGGCGGCTCGGCCCGCGACGTCGCGGCCGACCGCGTGGGGCACGTCCGCAAGCTGGCGGCCGAGACCGACGCCACGGTGCTGCTCAAGGGCACCCGGACGCTCGTCGGCGCGCCGGACGGCGAGGTCCGCGTGAACCCGACCGGCGGCCCGTACCTGGCGACCGGCGGGACCGGCGACGTGCTCACGGGCGCGATCGCCGGCCTGCTCGCCCGGGGGCTGGCCA
>DASTHN010000184.1:0-9234 GCA_035718185.1 Actinomycetota bacterium | reverse complement strand
TGACCGACCCGGGCGGCGGTGGCGGTGGCGGCGGCGGTGCTGGCGGCGGCGGTGGTGGTGGTGGTAACGGCGGTGGCGGCGGCGGTGGCGGCGGTGGCGGTGGGAACGGTGGCGGTGGCGGTGGCGGCGGTGGCGGTGGCGGTGGCGGCGGTGGCGAGCCCGAGCACCCCGAGCACCCCGAGCACCCCGAGCACCCCGAGCACCCCGAGCACCCGGAGCACCCGGAACACCCCCAGCATCCGGAGCACCCTGCCCACCCGGAGCATCCCGATCACCCCAAGGGCAAGGACAAGTAGGGTTCGGCCGGGACGCTCCGCGGGAACCTCAGACCAGGGACGTGCGGTACCGAACCGTCGGGCGCATCTCGCAGTCGACCCGCTCGCTCGTCGTGAGCCCGTCGGCGGACCAGCCCTCGCGCTCGTAGAAGCGCCGTGCGCCCTCGTTGGAGCCGAGGACCCAGAGCGTCGCCGTCTGGAACCCTCGCTCGCGCAGGTCGCGGGTCGCGTGATCGGAAAGGAGCTTGCCGACGCCCTGCCCGAGCCGATCGGGCTCGAGGTAGATCGCGTACAGCTCGCCGGTCTTCTCGTCGGCGTCGGCGTCCTGGCTCGGGCCGGTCACGGCGAACCCCACGACCGTCCCGCCCTCCTCCGCGACCCACGTCCGGTGCTCACCAGGCGCCGAGAGCGCCCCGCGATGCTGCTCGAGCCGCTCCTCGACCGACAGACCGTCGAGGTACTCGTCGGTGAGGAGCCCCCGGTAGGCGGTCTGCCACGAGCGGACGTGGATGCCCGCGATCGCCTCCGCGTCCGTCGGGTCGGCCTCGCGGATCCGGATCGTCATCCGCCGCAGGATACCGTCCGCGGGCGGCGCGATCGGCGGAGCCCTCAGTCCTCGGCCTCGCGGGGATGGAGCAGGCCGTACAGGTATCCGTCGACCAGCGCCTCCCACGAGGCCTCGATGATGTTCTCGCTGACGCCGACGGTGGTCCACTCGTGCTGGCCGTTCGAGGTGTCGATCAGGACCCGTACGACCGCGCCCGTGCCGTGGGTCTCGTCCAGCACACGCACGCGGAAGTCCTCGAGCGAGATGTGCTGCAGCTCCGGATAGTCGTTCGTGAGCGCCTTGCGGAGCGCGTTGTCCAGAGCGCCCACGGGGCCCTGTCCCTCGGCGCTCTCGATGTGGCGGGTGCCGCGCGTGATGACCTTCACGGTGGCCTCGGCGAGGGGTGGCTCGTCATCGGCGACGCGCTCCTCGACGTGCACCCGGTACGAGTCGACCGTGAAGAACGGCTGCCGCCAGCCTACGGCGCGCCGCATCAGCAGCTCGAGCGAGGCGTCCGCGACCTCGAACGTGTATCCGCGCGCCTCGCGCTCCTTGACCTCCTCGACGACGCGCGCGACGGCCTCCGCCGGCAGGTCGACACCGAGCTCGCTCGCCTTCATCCGGACCGTGGAGGCGCCGCCGAGGTCGCTGGTGGCCACCCCCCGCCGGTTGCCGACCGCGTCCGGCGAGACATGCTCGTACGCCTGCGTGAACCGCGACACGCCGCTCGCGTGCAGCCCCGCCTTGTGCGTGAAGGCGTACCGCCCCGCGTACGGCTGGTGCGAATCGGGCGAGAGGTTCGCGACCTCGGCGACGTAGTGCGCCACCTCGGTGAGGCGCTCGACCGAGCCCCGAGGCAGGCACTCGACCCCCATCTTCAACGCCAGGTTCGCGGCGATCGGGATCAGGTCGGCGTTGCCGGTTCGCTCGCCGTACCCGTTGATCGTGCCCTGGACCTGGAACGCGCCGTGCTCGACGGCGACGATCGAGTTCGCGACGGCGCATCCGGCGTCGTTGTGCACGTGGACGCCGATCGGCACGCCGACCTGCGCACGGACCTCCGGAACGATCCTCGCGACGTCTGCGGGGAGCATGCCGCCGTTCGTGTCGCACAGGACCAGACGCTCGGCCCCCGCCTCCTCGGCGACTCGGAGCACCGAAAGCGAGAACCCGTGGTTCGCCAGATAGCCATCGAAGAAGTGCTCGGCGTCGAAGAAGACACGCCGCCCCTCGCGCCGGAGGAAGGCGATCGAGTCGCGAACCATGGCGATGCCTTCCTGCAGCTCCGTCCGGATCGCGTCGGTGACGTGCAGGTCCCACGACTTGCCGACCAGGCACACCACCTCCGTGCCGGTGTCGAGGAGCTCGCGGAGTACCGGGCTGTCCTCGGCTCGCTCGCCGGCCTTTCGGGTCATCCCGAAGGAGGTGAGCGTCGCGTGCTCGAGCGTCTCCTTCGTCGCCAGTCGGAAGAACTCGGAGTCGCGCGGGTTGGCCCCGGGCCAGCCGCCCTCGATGTATGGGACGCCGAGCTGGTCCACCTTGTGGAGGATCCGCAGCCGGTCCTCGATCGAGAAGGACAGGCCCGCGCGCTGGGCACCGTCGCGCAGCGTCGTGTCGTAGAGCTCGGCCTCGCGCGTCACGGCGTCGCCCCCTCGACCACGAGGTCACCGACCTCCGAGGTCGTGTACCCCATCTCCCCCGCCCGCATGGACTTCATCCGCTGCGTCGCGTGCGTCACCCCGGCGTGCACGGCGTCCCCGGCCGCCTCCTCGCCGAGCACCTGCAGGAGCATCTGCATCGCACCGATCGCCGCGAGGGGGTTGATCGTCCCCCTGCCCGTCTCGCTCGGCGCGGTGCCGCCGATCGGCTCGAACATCGACACGCCCTCGGGGTTGATGTTGCCGCCGGCCGTGACCCCCATGCCGCCTTGGATCATCGCGCCGAGGTCC
This sequence comes from Actinomycetota bacterium, assembly GCA_035718185.1. Lineage (GTDB taxonomy): Bacteria > Actinomycetota > UBA4738 > UBA4738 > HRBIN12 > HRBIN12. Next base: position 6,463 of record DASTHN010000184.1, on the reverse strand, counting down.
GTGATGATGTCGCCGAACATGTTGTCGGTGACGATCACGTCGAACCGGCTGGGCTGGTCCAGGAAGTAGATACACGCCGCGTCGACGTGCACGTAGTCGGTCTCGACAGCCGGGAACTCGGGCGCGACCTCGTCGACGACCCGCTGGTACAGGTCCCCCGCGAACGTCAGCACGTTGGTCTTGTGAACCAGCGTGAGGTGCCGCCGCCGGTTCCGTGCGACCTCGAACGCGTATCGCACGATCCGCTCGACGCCGTGGCGGGTGTTGATCGACTCCTGGACCGCAACCTCGTACGGCGTGCCCTTGCGATGGAACCCACCGGCGCCCGAGTACAGGCCCTCCGAGTTCTCGCGGACGACGACGAAGTCCACGTCCTCCTCCGAGTGGCTCGGGACGAGGGTGGTCACCCCCGGGTATCGGATCACGGGCCGGAGGTTCACGTACTGGTCGAGCTCGAACCGGACGCGCAGCAGGAGCTCCCGCTCCAACACACCGGGCCTCACCCGAGGGTCGCCGACCGCGCCGAGGAAGATCGCGTCCATCCCCCGGAGCCGCTCGAGGTCGGCGTCTGGCAGGACCTCGCCCGTCCGCAGGTAGCGCTCGGCCCCCAGGTCGAAGGTCTCGAGCTCCACGGCGAACCCGTGGACGGCCCGGAGCGCGTGGAGCACCTTCAGGCCCTCGCGGACGACCTCGGGCCCCGTCCCGTCGCCCGGGATGACGCCGATCCGGTGGGACCGGTCGGGGCCGCCGGTGCCGTCGGTCACGGGGTGACGTCCTCGGTCTCGGCCGTCCGGACATGCAGCGCTCGGTTGATCGCCGCCAGGTACGCCCGGGCGCTGGCCTCGACCACGTCGGTGGCGACCCCCCTGCCGGTGACCCGTCGGCCCTCGACGTCGAGCTGCACCACGACATCGCCGAGGGCGTCGGACCCGCCGGTCACGCTCGAGACGTTGAAGGACACCAGGCGGGCCTCGACGCCGGCGGCACGCTGGATCGCACCCATCGCGGCGTCGATGAGCCCGTCGCCGAGCGCCGACTCCTGCACGACCTCGTCGCCACGACGCAGGTGCACCGTGGCGCGCGGCTCGAGGTGCGTGCCGCCGCCGACCACCACGGACTCGAGCACGAACACGTCCTCGTCGCCCGCACCGAGCTCCTCGGCGACGATCGCCTCCAGGTCCTGGTCGGTGAGCTGGATCTTGCGGTCGGCCAGCTCCTTGAACCGAGCGAAGGCCCGGTTCAGGCGCTCACCCTCCAGGGTGATGCCCAGCTTCGCGAGCGCGTCTGCGAACGCGTGGCGTCCCGAGTGCTTGCCGAGCACGAGGCGGTTGCCCTCGAGCCCGATCTCGAGCGGGTCCATGATCTCGTAGGTCGCCGCGTTGCTGAGGACGCCATGCTGATGGATCCCGCTCTCGTGCGCGAACGCGCTCGCGCCGACGACGGCCTTGTTCGGCTGCACGCTGTAGCCCGTGAGGCTGGATACCAGGCGCGAGGTCCGGACGATCTCCTTCACGGTCAGTTGGTGCGAGACGCCGAGCGCCTGACCGCGCGTCCGGACGATCATCGCGACCTCCTCGAGGGAGCAGTTGCCCGCGCGCTCGCCGATCCCGTTGACGGCCACCTCGATCTGGCGGGCGCCGTTCACGATCCCGGCGAGCGAGTTCGCCACCGCGAGCCCCAGGTCGTTGTGGCAGTGCGTCGAGATCGCCACGTGGTGAGGCACCGTCTCGCGAACGGTGCGGACCAGCTCACCGAACTCGTGGGGCATCGCGTATCCAACCGTGTCCGGTACGTTGATCGTCGTCGCGCCGGCATCGACCGCCACCCTGAAGCACTCGAGCAGGAAGTCGAGCTCCGTGCGTGTCGCGTCTTGCGCGCTGAACTCGACGTCGTCGGTGTACCCGACCGCGAGCTTCACGCCCTCACGGATCGCGTCGAGCACCTGCGCGTGGCTCATCCGAAGCATGTCCGTCATGTGGATGTCGCTGGTCGAGATGAACGTGTGGATCCGCCAGCGCTCGGCACCCTTCAGCGCCTCCGCGGCGCGGTCGATGTCGCCTGGGGTGACGCGCGCGAGGGCGGCGATGACGGGACCGCGGACGCTCGAGGCGATCTCGCGGACGGCCTCGAACTCCCCCTCGCTGCTGATCGGGAAGCCCGCCTCGAGGATGTCGACGTTCAGGCGGGCCAGTTGCTCGGCGATCTCGACCTTCTCGGCGCCGGTCAGAGCGATGCCGGGCGCCTGCTCGCCGTCTCGGAGCGTCGTATCGAAGATGCGTACGTGGTCGTCAATCATCCCGGGGCCACCTTCTGCTCGGACTCCAGCCAGGGCATCATCCGGCGGAGGTCGCGCCCCACCCGTTCGATCTGGGCGGCGCGCGCCTCTCGCCGCATGGCGAGGAAGTGGGGGAAGCCGGCCTCGGCCTCCCCGATCCACTCCTTGGCGAAGGCGCCGCTCTGGATCTCGCCCAGGACCCGACGCATCCGATCGCGAACGCTCGCGTCGATCACGCGCGGCCCGCTCTGGTAGTCGCCCCACTCGGCGGTATCGGAAACCGAGTACCGCATCCACGACAGCCCGCCCTCGTACACGAGGTCGACGATGAGCTTGAGCTCGTGGAGGCACTCGAAGTAGGCGATCTCGGGCTGGTACCCCGCCTCGACGAGCGTCTCGAACCCCGCCTGGACCAGCTCCGAGATCCCGCCGCACAGGACGGTCTGCTCGCCGAACAGGTCGGTCTCGGTCTCCTCCTGGAACGTGGTCTGGATGACCCCCGCACGCGCGGCGCCGATGCCCGCCCCGTACGCGAGCGCCCGCGCGAGCGCGTTCCCCGTGGCGTCCTGCTGCACAGCCACGAGCGCGGGTGTGCCGATCCCCTGCTCGTACGTGCGCCGCACGAGGTGGCCGGGGCCCTTCGGCGCGATCATCGTGACGTCGACGTCGACCGGGGGCGTCACGGTGCCGAAGTGGATCGAGAAGCCGTGTGCGAACATCAGCATGTCCCCCGGCTTCAGGTTCGGCCCCACGTCCTCCGCGTAGATCCTGCCGTGGGCGGTGTCGGGTAGCAGCACCATCGCGACATCGGCCTCGGCGACGGCCTCCGTTGTCGGGAGGACCCGCAGCCCGGCCTCCTCGGCCGCATCCCAGCTCCGGGAGCCCTCGCGCAGGCCGACGCGGACGTCGAAGCCGGAGTCGCGCAGGTTCTGGGCGTGGGCGTGCCCCTGGCTCCCGAACCCGAGCACCGCGATCGCCTGGCCCTCCAGGGCCGCCCGGTCCGTGTCCTGCTCGTGGTAGATCCTCGCCATCGGTCCCGTCCTTTCACGCGGCCCGCGGGCGGGCCGATCCGGATGTCGTTCGCCTAGACGCCCCCGCCGGTCCACGCCTGGTCGCCGGCGGCGGCAACCTTGAGACGCCGCCCGCGATCCTTGATGCTCTGGTCTCCTCGCGCCAGCGCGATCCGCCCGGTCCGCGAGAGCTCGACGATGCCGAAGTCGCCGAGCAACGCGAGGAGCGCCTCGAGCTTGTCCGGCGTGCCGGTCGCCTCGACCGTGAGCGTGCGGTGGGTGACGTCGAGCACCCGCACGCGGAACACGTTGCAGATCTCGAGCACCCGGGCGCGCACCTCCCCCTCGGCCCGGACCTTCACGAGCATGAGCTCGCGCTCTACGGCCTCGCCCGGCTCGTGCTCGAGGATCTTGATGACGTTGATGAGCTTGTTCAGCTGCTTGGTGATCTGCTCCAGCGGCTTGTTCTCGACCTGGACCACGATGGTCATGCGGGACAGGCCGTCCTCGTTGGTCGGCCCGACCGCGAGCGAGTCGATATTGAACCCGCGCGCGGCGAACAGCCCGGCCACCCGAGTGAGCACGCCTGGCTTGTCCTCGACGAGGACCGAGATCGTGTGTAGCGTCGTCCCGTTCATGCGACCGGCGCCTCCGCGGGGTCGTTCACGGGCCTCAGGCCCTCGGGCCCGAGGATGATGTCGTCGTTGCTGGAGCCCGCGGGCACCATCGGGAACACCATCTCGCCGGGATCGCAGCGGAAGTCGATCACGACGCTCCGATCGGTGACCGACAGCGCCTTCTCGATCACGGCGTCGACCTCGTCCGGATGCTCGGCCCGGAGCCCGACGCAGCCGTAGGCCTCGGCGAGCTTCGCGTAATCGGGCACCTCGTGGCTGAGGTACACCTGCGAGTAGCGCTCCTCGTAGAACAGCTCCTGCCACTGTCGGACCATCCCGAGGTGCGCGTTATTGACGATCGCCGTGACGAACGGGATGCCCTCGGTGGTCGAGGTCGCGAGCTCCTGCGCGGTCATCTGGAAGCACCCGTCCCCGTCGATCGCGATCACGCGCCGATCGGGCCTGCCCGCCGCCGCGCCGAGCGCCGCCGGCACCGCGAAGCCCATCGTCCCGAGGCCGCCCGAGTTGATCCACGTCCGAGGCTCGCTGAACCGCCAGAACTGGCTGGCCCACATCTGGTGCTGACCGACGCCCGAGACCACGATCGCGTCCTTGGCGTGCTCGTACAGGCGCTCGATCGCGAACTGCGGCTTCAGCGGTCCGTCGCTCGGCTGCTCGTACCGGAAGGGATGCTCCTTCTTCCACCCCTTGAGCATCTTCAGCCATGGCCCGCGCTCCGGGACGCCGTCCGCCTCGTCCTGCCGGCGCTTCAACTCGGCGTGGAGCTTCGCGATGACGTCCTTCACGTCCCCGACGATCGGCACGTCGACGGTCCGGTTCTTGCCGATCTCGGCCGGGTCGATGTCGACGTGGATCACCCTCGCCTCGGGCGCGAACGTGGAGAGCTGACCGGTCACCCGGTCGTCGAACCGCGCGCCGAGCGCCACGAGCAGGTCGGCGCGCTGCATCGCGGTCACCGCCGGGTAGCCGCCGTGCATGCCCGGCATGCCGAGCGCGAGCTCGTGGTCGTCGGGGAACGCCCCCCGCGCCATCAGGGTGGTGGTGACCGGTAGCCGACCGTCGACCGCGAGCCGGTGGAGCTCCCTGGCCGCGTCCGCCTTGATCACGCCGCCGCCCACGTAGAGGACCGGGCGCTTCGACTCCATGATCATGCGCACGGCGGTCCGGACCTGCTTCTGGTTCCCCTTCGTGGTCGGCTTGTATCCGCGCAGCTCGACGCCGTCCGGCCACGACCACGTGATCTCCTGGAGCTGGACGTCCTTCGGGATGTCCACGAGGACGGGACCGGGGCGGCCGGTCGAGGCGATGTGGAAGGCCTCGCGGATCGTCTGCGCCAGCTCGTTCGCGTCCTTCACCAGGAAGTTGTGCTTCGTGACCGGGAGCGTGATCCCGGTGATGTCGGCCTCCTGGAAGGCGTCGTTGCCGACGACGGGCGTGGGCACCTGGCCGGTGATCGCGACCATCGGGACGGAGTCCATCTTCGCGTCGGCGAGCGGCGTGACCAGGTTGCAGCCCCCGGGTCCCGACGTCGCGATCGCGACCCCGACCTTGCCGGTGGCCCATGCGTAGCCCTCGGCCGCGTGGCCGGCGCCCTGCTCGTGCCGGCACAGGATGTGGCGGACGCTCGAGTCCAGGAGCGGATCGTACGCGGGCAGGATCGCGCCGCCGGGGATCCCGAAGACGACGTCGACGCCCTCACCCTCGAGAGACTTGAACAGCGCCTGCGCGCCGGTCACCTTCACCTGGCGCCCACCTGCTCCGGTCGGTCCTCGACCGGACCGGTCTCGACGCGCCGGACCGTGCAACCCAGCTTGTGCGCGAGGTTCCGCACCTGGCGCTCGAACTCCCACGGCGTCCAGTCGCGACGGTGCGAGGTCAGGCCCTCGTCGCTGAGACCGCCGCCGAAGTCGAAGCCGGCGTCCATGTACACGACCTCGGCGCCGAAGAAGCGCTCGAACTGGGGGCGGTCCGCGTCGTCGGACACGTCGACCGTGACCTGAGCCGGTCCCTCCCACAACACGCTGGCGACCAGGTGGTCGTCTCGTTCGAACCGGTACCGCATCTCCCTGCTCCTTCCCTGCGGGCCCGCGGGCCGATGTCACGAGGGGTACGAAAAGCCCCCCGGGGATCCGAGGGGCTTCTGGCGCGTCCCGGGCCTCACCGGGCCCAGGGCGCGCCTAGACGATGAGTACGAGGGTCGTGGACGCCCTGCGCGCGCTCGTCTCCGAGAACATGACCCCTGGAGTGTGCGGGGGAACCGGGACGGTGTCAACCGGTTCTTCCAGAACCGGTCACACGCGTTCACATCGTCGCCGCTTGAGCCCTCCAGAACCCATCAGGTCCGAGCATCACCGGTCTACTCGTACCGGAGGGACCACGACCTGGACCCGGGCCGCGTCGAGCGCCGTTCGCTCGGGTTCGGGCAGGTCGCCGTCCGTGACCAGCACGTCCACGGCCTCGAGCGGGCCGACGGCGAAGTCCGAAACGGCCCCCAGCTTGAACACGTCCGTCACCACGACCACCGGTCCCCGGGTCTGCTC
>DASTHN010000183.1:0-4269 GCA_035718185.1 Actinomycetota bacterium | reverse complement strand
GTCTTCCGCGACAACACAGTCGCTTCGACGGAATAGAGGACGTCGCGTCGGGACGCATCCGGTTGGCGGGCGTAGCGTCGTCAGCCGGGCCCCGGCGCCCTCTGCCTACGGAACACAGTGTTCGGACGTCGGAGGCTTCCTGTGCCCTTCATGGGGTGCTGGAGCGGCGCTGCGTCTCCCGCAGCATCTGGACCAGGACCGCTCGCACCACCCGGTCCTCTTCGCTGTGAGTCGATCAAGGGCTCGGCGAAGTTGCGGGTTCGGGGTCCTGGGAGAACGATCCGGCCAGCGCGGTCGTCGTCGGGCAGCATGAGGACCCGGAGCAGCTCGGCTCAGAGGGGCGGGCCGAGGGCGTCCAGGCGTTCAGGGAGCATCTGCTCCACGTCCATGAGGTTCCATGGGGAGCGAAAGCTGGGATCAGCCCCGGACGCAGACCGTCATAAAGGGAAGCCCCCGAGCGTGATCGGAGGGCTTCCCATTCCCGGGCACCCCGCTGGGAGAGGGTGGGGTTATGGTCGGGTGACCTCAGATGTTCGCCGTCCCCCTGCAGACCTCATTGGTCGAGTGATCGGTCGCGCGCGCGACGAACCTGTCGGTTCCGCTCCCGTCCCTGACGCGGCGGTCGACCGAGAAGTCGCCGCTGTCGGCGGTCCTGGTCCCTTGGAAGAACACATCGCCGTCGTGCCGCAGCCGAACGCCCCACGCATCTCCCGCCGGGCTCCGATGCACCTCGAAGTCCACCTCGATGCGACTTCCGTCGTCCTTCAGCTCCAGCCTCCAACGCGCGCCGTCGCTGCACGATCCGCGACGGACCACGTCAGGCGCGGCTGATGCCGGCGCGAAGCTGAACGCGGAGAGCGCCAGCAGCGAGCCGAGCGCTAGTGCGACCATCCGCTTCATCGCCATCCTCCTTCCTCGGGAGACGCTATCGCACCCCCCAGAGCCGGGCGTCCTCTGTGCCCCGACCGTATGGGGTCGAGCGTTATGGAGTTGCTAAGGGACGTGCTCACCCAGCCCAAATCCTGGCTCCCGCAGCATCCCCACGAGCACCGCGTTATGCCTCCCGCCTCGTGCAGGCCTCGGCCGGCGATCGTGGACAAACGGTGCCGCGGTGGCCGAGGACGCCGGACTCGACGGAACGGCCGACCATTTCCCCAGGGCCTGCAGGAGCTCATGCTGACCTCCCAAGGGGCGCGACGTGGCGGAGGCTGACGCCGGTCGCCAATGGTTCTGCGGCACCCTCTTCCCGCTCCTCGACGTCCCACGCACCCTTCCGGCTTAGGTTCCCAGGTACCGCACCACCCCGAATCGAGAGCTGGCTTGTCCCGACGCAACGATGTTGCCGTCCGCCTGAACCACGATCCCGCGCGAGAAGTCGTAACCGGCGGTGATGTTCGTGGTGACCCTCCCGTCGCCCCCGAACGTGGGGTCCAGACTGCCATCCGTCCCGTACCGCGCGATCGCGAACCTCGCATCGGAGGTGTCGTCCGCGCCCCGACCGGCCAGACCCGCAACGACGATCCTGCCGTCGGGCTGGAGGGCAACCCCCAGTCCGTAGTCCTCCCCCGGGGTGAAGTCCGTGAGCGTCTTCCCATCGCCCGCACCGAAGGTGGTGTCCAGGCTCCCATCCGGGTCGTACCGGGCGAGGGCGAACACCGCGTGGTCGACCGCACGGATGCCGTAGCCGACCGCCAGGATCTTCAGGTCCGTCTGCAGGATCAGCGCCTGCATGCTGCTATCCCTGTTCGTCATCGCCGTCGCCACCGTGCCGTCCGTGCCAAACGTGTCATCGACGGACCCGTCCGCGTCGAAACGAACGAGCACGAACCGCACCTGCCCTCCCACGACGGTCCGGCCGCCAGCGACGATCTTGCCGTCCGGCTGGGCGATCACGGCGTTCGCGTAGTCCACGTCGCCACTGAGATCCATGGTGACCCTCCCGTCGCCGCCGAACGTCGCGTCCAACGACCCGTCGGTGGCGTAGCGCGCCAGGGCGAGCTTCGATGACCGAGCGTCGAAGCCCGTCCCGCCGGAGACGACGATCTTCCCGTCGGGCTGGAGGGCCAGACTCCCAACACCGTCGTTCCTGCGGGTGAACTGGGTCACGACCTTGCCGTCACCGCCGCCGAACGTCGCATCGAGTGTCCCATCGACGTCGTACCGTGCGACCGCGAACGCCGAGTTGCCGCTCCCGAGGCGGGCATCCCCCGCGACGACGATCTTCCCGTCGGGCTGGATGGCGATGCCGGCAGCATCGTCCCCGTAGCGGCTGAAGTCGGTCGTCACCTTGCCGTCGCCACCGAACGTCGGATCGAGGGAGCCGTCAGGGTCGTAGCGGGCGATCGCGAACCTCCCGTCCCGGCCGTCGAGGAACGCCGACCCTCCCGCGACGACCAGCTTCCCGTCGGCCTGGATCGCCAGCGCCAGCCCCGTATCGATCCGCCGGGTGAAGTTGGTCGTGACGATGCCATCACCACCGAACGTGGTGTCGAGGTCGCCGGGTGCCGCGAGCGCGGTGCTCGCCAGGATTACGGCCAGAACGACCGCGAGCGGCGGCATCACGAGGATCGTCCTTCGCATCTTCCCCACCTCCCTTGTGGGGGTGCGCTCCCTCCCGATGGGGAAGCGTGCGCCCTCCGATGCGAACGAACAGCCCGAGTCTCGGACCGAGCGGGTGGAACGCATAGGTCCACAGGTCCCCGCCCGCCTTGGGACCGCCGTGGCCGGCCTCCACCTGAGCATCCCCGCGAGCAGGCAGCCGGACCTCGGCGTTCATGACCGGTGAGGTCCGTTGGCCTCTGGATGGCGTCCGTGGAAACTCGGTCAGGGCAACACGCGAGTTGCGCGCTCCCTCAGCGCGTGCGAAGTTCCGATGGCCACGGACGAAAGGAGTGCGCATGCGCATCCGCGCGATCCTGGTTGCAGCGGCGACGATGGCCCTCGTGGCCGGCATCCTCGTCGCGACCGTCGGCCCCGCGGCGGCCGGTGGGTGCACGATCGTGGGAACGCCCGGTGATGACGTCCTCCGCGGCACGGCCCACGACGACGTGATCTGCGGCCGCGGTGGGGATGACCGTCTGCGTGGGGGGAACGGAGACGACGTCTTGCGGGGCGGCACCGGAGACGACCTGCTGTTCGGCGGACGCGGTAACGACCGGCTGATCGGCGGCGACGACGCGGACAGCATGTACGCGGGACGAGGTTCGGACGTGAGCCGGGGCGGGAACGGCCGCGACTACAGCGGCTTCGAGTCGGCCGGTGACGATCTGTGGATCGGCGGTCCGGGCCGTGACTTCCTGACCGACTTCGACGGGAACGACGTCCTCAGGGGCGGCGACGGCGGCGAGCAGTGCCTCGCCACGATCGACCAGGAGGGCGGCGACACGATCGACGGCGGCGCCGGGCACGACCTCTATGACGCCGACAACGGCGACACGGTCTCGAGCGTCGAGGAACAGCTCACCTGCTACGCGGACTGAATCAGGATCACCCGCTCGCGGGTCCGGGGCGGCGGTCGCGAGCCGCCCCGGACCGCGGGTGACGCGATCCCCGTGGGCCCTCCAGCGCGTCGGGGGACCATCTCGGGGCCGGTACCCGGGTCGCCGAACCCGTAGGCTTGCGGGGAGGCGTATGGACCGGCAGATGGACATCGACGCGGCCGTGAAGGCGGCATCGAAGGTCCTGCCCTCGAACCCGGACTACGAGCGGTACCTCCAGGGACTGTTGGCTCGGCTCTCGCCCGAGGACCGGCACGCCCTCGCACAGGAGGGGCTGTCCACGCTGGCGACCCGACTCCGGCGCCACCGGGCACGGAACGCCACACGACGGGACACGGGTGCCGAGCAGGCCGAGTAGGCATCGCCCGGCGGAGGCGAGCTCGGGTGGTGCCGCTTCGTTCCGGGGGACGGGGCTACGCGGGTCGCGGGCCTGGCGGTTCGGCCTCGGCCTCCGCGCGGAGGCGCCGGAACTCGGAGACGAGGTCCTTGATCGTCTGGGGCGGGATGAGCAGCACCCCGCCATCGTCCTCCGTCCCGAGCGCGTAGTCGGCCCGCGCCTCGATCTGGTTCAGCACCTCGTCGCTCCAGATGTCCATCCGAGCAGGTCCCTCTCCCGGTCGACGTAGGCTGCCAACGCTACGCCTCGAGATCGCGGGCGCAAGCATCTTCCCGCCGTAGATGTCGTACGGACCTCGGACGCCGGAAGACGGGGCTGGCTACCCCAGACCGGTGGGCTCCAGGTTCATCCATGTGACCCACGCGGCGAGGACGA
>DASTHN010000182.1:0-2091 GCA_035718185.1 Actinomycetota bacterium | reverse complement strand
GTCGCCTACTTGCCCAACATCGTCGAGGCCGTCGTCGCGTTCCACGCCTGCGCGAGCCTGGGTGCCGTCTGGTCGAGCTGCTCGCCGGATTTCGGCGCCCGGAGCGTCGTCGACCGGTTCGCCCAGATCGAGCCGCGTGTCCTCCTCACCGTCGATGGCTACCGGTACGGCGGCCGCGACCACGACCGGCTCGACGTGGTGCGTTCCCTCCAGGAGGCGATGCCCACGCTCGAGCGCACCGTCGTTCTCGCGTACCTCTCGCCCGAGCCGGAGATCGACGGGCTCCGGGACGTGATGCGATGGGAGGAGCTCCTGGCGGAGTCCGGAGACGGGGGGCTGCAGTTCATGCAGGTGCCGTTCGACCATCCGCTGTGGGTCCTCTACTCATCGGGGACGACGGGCCTCCCGAAAGCGATCGTGCACGGGCACGGCGGCATTCTCCTCGAGCTGCTGAAGATGCTGAATCTCCACGTCGACCTGCAGGCTGACGACCGGCTCTTCTGGTTCACGACGACCGGTTGGATGATGTGGAACTTCCTGAACGGCGGACTGCTCACGGAGGGGTCGATCGTCCTCTACGACGGCAACCCGGGATACCCCGACCTCGGGACGCTGTGGGACCTCTCCGAACGAGCGGGCGTGACGTGCTTCGGCACCTCGGCGAGCTACGTCGCCGCCTGCATGAAGGACGGCACCGACCCGCGCGACGGCCGCGACCTCTCGCGCCTCGAGGCGGTGGGCTCGACCGGCTCCCCCCTCTCCCCCGAGGGCTTCGACTGGATCTACGACCGACTCGGCCCCGACGTGTGGCTCTTCTCGACCTCGGGGGGGACGGATCTCTGCACCGCCTTCGTCGGCGGCGTGCCCACCCTCCCCGTCTATCGCGGTGAGCTGCAGGCGCGTGCTCTCGGAGCGAAGGTCGAGGCCTGGACCGCGGACGGCGTCCCGGTCGTCGGCGAGGTGGGCGAGCTCGTCATCGCCGAGCCGATGCCGTCGATGCCGATCCGGCTCTGGGGCGACGAGGACGACGCACGGTACAGGGCGAGCTACTTCGAGACGTTCCCCGGCGTCTGGAGGCACGGCGACTGGATCGAGATCACGGAGCGCGGCACGGCGATCATCACCGGCCGCTCCGACGCAACGATCAACCGCGGCGGGGTCCGGATGGGGACGGCCGAGATCTACCGCGCGGTGTTGTCGCTCGACGAGGTCGGCGACGCCCTCGTCGTCGACCTCCCGCGGACGGGAACGCAGGGTTACATGGCCCTGTTCGTCGTCCTCCGTGACGGTCTCGAGCTCGACGACGAGCTCGCAGACCGTATCCGCGCCCGCGTCCGCGACGACTGCTCGCCACGGCACGTCCCCGACGAGGTGCGCGCCGTGCCCGCGGTGCCACGCACGTTGTCGGGGAAGGTGCTGGAGGTACCGGTCAAGCGGATCCTCTCGGGCGAGCCCGTCGACCGGACGCTGAGCCGCGACTCGCTCGCAGACCCGGATGCGCTCCGGCCCTTCGAGGAGCTCGCTGCATCGTCCGAATGGAGGAACTGATGACATACATCGCCGACGACCGCCGCTACGGGCGCATGCCGTACCGAAGGACCGGACGCAGCGGCCTCCTGCTCCCGGCCGTGTCGCTGGGGCTGTGGAACAACTTCGGCGCCGACCGCCCGCTCGAGGTGAGCCGCGCGATCGTCCGGCGGGCATTCGACCTCGGGATCACGCATTTCGACCTCGCGAACAACTACGGGCCGCCCTACGGGTCGGCGGAGGAGACGTTCGGTCGGCTGCTGGCGACGGACCTCGCGCCCTACCGCGACGAGCTCGTGGTCTCGACGAAGGCGGGGTACGACATGTGGCCCGGCCCGTACGGCGAATGGGGCTCGCGCAAGTATCTGCTCGCGAGCCTCGACCAGAGCCTCCGTCGCATGGGTCTCGAGTACATCGACATCTTCTACTCCCACCGCTTCGACCCCGACACGCCCCTCGAGGAGACCATGGGTGCGCTGGACAGCGCCGTTCGGCAGGGCAAGGCGCTCTACGCCGGGATCTCGTCGTACTCGCCGGAGCGGACGCGCGAGGCGGCGTCGATCC
>DASTHN010000181.1:0-2247 GCA_035718185.1 Actinomycetota bacterium | reverse complement strand
CCTCCTGCTCGAACGACGCACGGCCGTGCGGTCCGACATGGAGCGCGGGCTCGATCGGTGGCTCGCGGCCGCGCCCAGGCTGGAGAGCGACTGGGGATGGCTGAGGATCGTGTACGAGCGCAGCCTCGTCGACCTCGCCGCGCTTCGCTTCTCGCCCATGTCCCTGCCCGGCCACAGCCTGCCGGCGGCGGGGCTCCCGTGGTTCATGACGATGTTCGGTCGCGACAGCATCTTCACCAGCCTGCAGACGCTCCCCTTCGTGCCCGACCTGGCCGCCTCCACGCTCCGAGCGCTCGCCCAGCGGCAGGGCACCCGCTTCGACGACTTCCGCGAGGAGGAGCCGGGTCGGATCCTGCACGAGATGCGGTTCGGCGAGATGACCGCGTTCGAGGAACGGCCGCACTCGCCCTACTACGGCTCGGTCGACGCGACGCCGCTGTTCGTGGTCCTGCTCGACGAGTACGAGCGGTGGACCGGTGACCGGAGGCTCGTGCGGGAGCTCGAGATCGAGGCGCGCGCCGCACTGCAGTGGATCGACGCGTACGGGGACCGCATGGGGAACGGCTACATCTCCTACCAGCGCCGGAACGAGGAGACCGGGCTCGAGAACCAGTGCTGGAAGGACTCGTGGGACTCGATCTCGTTCCGCGACGGGACGATCCCCGGCTTCCCGAGGGCCACGTGCGAGCTGCAGGGGTACGCGTTCGACGCGAAGCTCCGTGGCGCCCGTCTCGCCCGTCGGGTCTGGAAGGATCCCGCATACGCGGACGAGCTCGAGCGGCAGGCCGCCGATCTGAAACGCCGCTTCAACCGCGACTTCTGGGTCGAGGACGGTGGCTACTACGCGCTGGCGCTCGACGAGGAGGGGCGCCGGGTGGACGCGCTCACGTCGAACATCGGGCACCTCCTGTGGAGCGGGATCGCGGAGCGGGCGAAGGCCCGGGAGTGCGTGCGGCACCTGATGGGCCCTCGGCTGTTCTCCGGCTGGGGGGTCCGCACGCTCGCCGAGGGCCAGGGGCGGTACAACCCGATCGGCTATCACGTGGGTACCGTGTGGCCCTTCGACAACTCGTTCATCGCCTGGGGCCTGCGCCGTTACGGGTACAAGGCCGAGGCGGCCAGGGTTGCGGCCGGGATCCTCGACGCGGCCCGGTTCTTCCTGGGACGACTGCCCGAGGCCTTCGCCGGCTACGAGCGAGACAAGACGAAGTACCCGGTGGAGTATCCGACGTCCTGTAGCCCGCAGGCATGGTCCACGGGGGCTCCGCTGCTGTTCCTCCGCACGATGCTCGGCCTGGAGCCGGAGGGGGACCACCTGATCGTGGATCCGGCGCTGCCCGTGGGGATCGGGTCGATCCAGCTGCTGGACATCCCCGGACGCTGGGGCCGGGTCGATGCGTTCGGACGCGAACGGGTCGAGCAGGGGAAGGCGCCGCGGCTGGGCCGCGAGCTGGGACCTCAGCCGGTCAAGACACGCAAGGGCCGGTCATCCGCCTGAGAGCCCCGGTGGAGCGACCAGTGAAGGTGGAGGGCAACGGTTCGTCCCGATGGACGGCGGGCGGCCGCGATCCGGATGGAGGAGACGAGGCGATCCGATGAGCTCGACCGACGTCACGGCAGGCATGAACGGCGACGCTCCGACCGGAGGCGGAGCCGCGAAGGGTCCTCGACCCACGTGGCACGCGTCCGACGCTGCCGCCGTCGCGAGGGACCTCGACGTCCAGGTCGAGCAGGGCCTGAGCGCGGGCGAGGCGCAGCGCCGCCTCCAGGCACATGGTCCGAACCGCCTGGCGAGCGCGAAGAAGGAGTCCGGGCTGCACGCGTTCCTCCGCCAGTACCAGGACTTCATGCAGATCGTGCTGATCACCGCCGCGGTGATCAACCAGCTCGTGACCGGCGACACGTCGACCACGGTCCTGCTGGTCGTGCTAACGATCTTCAACGCCGTGATCGGGCTCCGTCAGGAGGCGAAGGCGGAGGAGAGCGTCAAGGCGCTCGAGAAGATGATGAAGACGATCGCCCGGGTCCGTCGTGACGGGCAGGCGCTCGAGATCGACGCGGAGGAGCTCGTGCCCGGCGACTTGGTGCTGATGGAAGCGGGCAATCGCGTCCCGGCGGACGGGCGTCTCTGCGTCGCGGCGACGCTCGAGATCGAAGAGGCGGCGCTGACGGGCGAGAGCCTCCCGGTGGGCAAGGGGACGGAGCCCGTCGCCGGCGAGGACGTGCCGCTCGGTGACCGTACCTGCA
>DASTHN010000180.1:0-3482 GCA_035718185.1 Actinomycetota bacterium | reverse complement strand
CCGTGATCGGGAACTGGATGCTCTGGGCCTCCTCCTGGCGCGAGACGAGCGAGCCGGCGGTGGCGTACAGGACCGAGTAGAACCCGTAGCCCAGGACGAACCAGAACAGGACCCATCCGATCGTGCTCGGCGTCGTCTCCGGGGCCGTGGTGTTCCCCGAGAGCCACAGCGCCACGAGCGCGGACGCCGCGATCACCACGAACTGCGCCAGACCGACCAACCCGATCCCCAGGATCTTGCCGCCCAGCAGCTCGGGTGGGCGGAGGCGGGAGAGGAGTACCTCGACGACGCGGCTGGACTTCTCCTCCACCACGCCGACGAGCAGGAACCCCCCGTAGAAGACGATGGCCATGAACAGCAACACCACGCCGACGATCGCCAGCCCGGCCCGCGCGCCCTGCTCCTTCGTGGCGGGCTCCAGGCTCGTCGACCGGAGCTCAGGGGGCCGCAGCAGCTCCTGCGCCTGCTCCGGCGTGAGCCCGATCTCGGCGACCGCCTGCTGCTGCTCCGCGACGCGGACCGCCGAGGCAACGACGGCCTGGAGCTGCTCGTCGGGCTCTGCCTTCCACACCAGGTCGAGCTGATCCACCAGCAGCACCGACACGTCGTCCGAGCGGAGGGCGGCCCGTCCGGCCGCCTCGTCGGAGAACGCCCGGGTCTTCACCGGAAGGCCCATCTGGTCGCCGGATGCGCGCAGGAGCGCCGGCAGCTGCGGGGAGCTCTCGCCCGCCAGGCCGACGGTGCTGGCCGGCTTCGCCCCGCCGCCGTACATCTCGGGCGCGACGATCAGGGCCACGACGATCAGGACCGAGACGAGGGTGGAGATCCAGAACGCGCGCGAGCGCGCACGCTGGTTCCACTCGCGGCGGGCCACCAGCCACAGGCGTCGCCAGCCGCCGCTCACGCGCCCCGCCCCTCCGACACGGCCTCCAGGAACAGATCGGTGAGCGAGGGCGGCTCGAAGCTGAACGTCGTGACCTCGCCGGCCCGGCGGGCGCTCGCCATGATCTCCTCCAGGTCGACCGAGGCATCGACGAGCACCCGCATCCGCCCGTCCTGCCTGCTCGTGACGGTGCCGCTCGGCAGGACGGGCACCCATGGCTCGCCGTCGACGGTGACCTCCAGCGAGCGGCGCGGCGAGGCGGCCTTGAGCTCCTCGACGACGCCGGCCAGCACGATCGTGCCGTGATCGATGATCACGACGTCCTGGCACACGTCCTCCACGAGGTCGAGCTGATGGCTCGAGAACACGACCGCGACGCCGGTCGCCGCGGTCTGCCCGAGCATCTCGGCCAACGACTCGACCCCGATGGGGTCCAGCCCGCTGAACGGCTCGTCGAGCACCGCGAGCTCGGGGGCGTGCACCAGTGCCGCGCTCAACTGCACCCGCTGCTGGTTCCCGTGGGAGAGCTCCTCCAGCCGTGCGTCCGCCCGGTCGCCGAGGCCCAGGCGCTCGAGCCACGTGGTGGCGGCCGCCTTGGCCGCGGTCCCGCTCAGCCCCGATAGCTCGGCGAAGTAGGTGAGCTGCTCGAGGACCTTCATCTTCGGGTACAGACCGCGTTCCTCCGGCATGTAGCCGAACCGCGCCCGCTCCTCGGGGCCGACCGGCTTCCCCATCCAGCGGACCTCACCGCGGTCGGGACGCACCAGCCCGAAGATCGCCCGCATCGTCGTGGTCTTGCCGGCCCCGTTCGGGCCGAGGAACCCGACGATCCGGCCCGGCGCCACGTCGAACGAGGCACCGTCGAGGGCGACGACATCGCCGTACCGCTTGGTCAGATCCCGGACCTCGAGCATCGCGGATCCCTCCACTCGCGGCGTCCCTTAGCCTGCCTCGGGGTTCACCATCCCGTGCAAGGCGGATGTCCCGGCGGCGCAGGGCCGCTCGCCCTGCGCGGATCCCAGCCTCTGGGCGATCGGGTTCGGATCGCGGTGGGGTGCGGAGGATCTCCCGAGCCCACGAGCGCCGGGAGGAGCGGGTCCGGCGTCATGCTGATGGCGCTGAGCTCATCCCGGTCACCTGCCCGTTGGCTACGTCACCTCACCCCTGGTACCAGGCGCGGAGCACGCCCTCGGCGGGCTTCCCGAAGGGGCTGAAGCCGCCGTCCTTCGAGCCACCTACCGTCGGGTCGGCGCTCCAGTCCCACCAGTACATCCCCGCGAACCATGGCTCGTCCCACGCGGACTCGAGCGCGGCCCGGTAGCAGTCGGCCTGCTCTTGGAGATCCAGGGGTCGGCCTCTCGGGTAGGGGTCCCAAGGGTTCGCGTTCGCACCGTCGAGGCTCACGTATCCGATCTCGGTGAACAGGATGGGCTTGTCGCCCCAGCGTGCGGAGAGGTCCGCCATCCGCTGCAGGATCGGTTTCCACGCGTCCTCGAGCTCGGCGAGCGTGGGCTCGTTGCCGTCGGTCAACGGCCAGTACGCGTCGACGCCGATCAGGTCCACGGCGTCCCACCAGGCGATGGAGCTCTCCTCGCCGGTGTACAGCGAGGCGTACGTGAGCGTCCCGGAGAAGCGCTCCCGGACGCCACGGATGACCTCGCGCCAGCGCTCCTCCTGCGGAGAGGTGCTGAACAACTCCGTGCCGACCGCGAACTGCTCCACGCCCTCGGCCTCGGCGAGCTCGGCGTAGTGGAAGACGTACGCCCCGTAGCTCTCGAACCAGGCGTCCCAGGCGGCCTGGTCGTGCCCGAAGGCTGTCCCGATCTTCCACCTGTTCCACCACTTCCGAACGAGGTCGAGGTGAGGCTTCAGCATCACCTTCAGCCCCAGATCGTGGGCCAGCCGGATCATGCGCACGACGTCCTCGTCGGGCGGGGTCTTGTTCACCAGGGGCCGGATCTCCGTCGCGGCGACCCGGGGCTGGAACCAGTCGAAGACGATGGCGACCCATCCGGCGCCGGTGTCCGCGAGGTTCGTCATCGCCTCCACGGCGTCCGGCCCGTGGAACGCCTCGGACCGCCACCCGCTGGTAAACGTGATGCCGTCCTGGATCTCGATCGGCTCCCGGGGTCCGGCCCCCTCGGTGGCACTGGAGCAGGAAGCTCCGACCAGGAGGAGGACACACACCAACGTCGTCCTTCGCATCTCACCACCCCCTCCAGGTGAGGCCACGCTCCTTCCCGTGGGAAAGCGTCCGCCCTCTGCTGCTGAAGCGCTCCAGGAAAGCGATCCCTAGAGGTAGGGCTCCAGGAACTGGTCGAAGTCCGGGCTGCCACCGGTGATGGCCCCGGTAGGAACGGCGAGCGCGACCAGCCACGCTGCCGCGACAAGCAGCATCAGGATCGTCCTTCGCATCTTCCCCACCTCCTGTGTGGGAGCGCTCCTCGCCGTCGCGGAAGCCCGCGCCCTCCGATGCGAGCGAACACCCTTCAATGTGGTTCGGAAGACTGAGAAGTCCAGTGCTGTCTGACCCAGGACCGGCTGGGACCGGCTTGCCTGGCTCACCGCCGGCTCGCCGTGCGGCGCCGGCTCCCGGTGC